>CAJKQE010000008.1 GCA_905201915.1 uncultured Lachnospiraceae bacterium | reverse complement strand
GTCACCTTCGGTGAACATATAAACCCATTTTGCCATTTTGAACATTCCTCCTAAATGTAGATACTGGAAAAATAAACTTTTAGTTTCTATTTTTCTCGGTGCGGGCGAAATGTACCCGCACACAATATATTTTATCATAAGAAGTAAGATAGTCAAGCAAGAATATATAAAAAATCCGCAGATTTTAACAATATTTTTCCTGCTTTTGTCGGCATAACTGCCAGAACTTCTTGTTTTTCACCTGTTTTACTGCATTACTCCGGAACTGCTAAAAGAATACCACTTGCCGTCAATATAATGACGCCCTGTTACCATGGCTCCTGAAGACTTCAAATAATACCAGTTCCCATCAAGATATAACCATCCCGTCTGCATTGCCCCTGATTTATTCATATAGTACCAGCTTCCGCTGATAGATTGCCAGCCTGTCTGCATAATTCCTAAGCTATCCATATGATACCATGCGCCTCCAACTCTTTCCCAACCGATTGCCATTACTCCTGAAGGCTTCAAATAATACCAATTTCCATTCAATTGCTGCCAGCCTGTCTGCATCACCCCTGAATTATCCATATGATACCATGCACCGCCAATACTTTCCCAACCAATTGCCATTACTCCTGAAGATTTCAAATAATACCAATATCCATCAATAGACTGCCACCCTGTTGTCATTGCTCCTGATTCATCTAAATAATACCAATATCCATCAATAAACTGCCACCCTGTAACTACATACCCTTCTTTATCAAACCAATACCATTTTCCATTAATACTTTCCCACTGATTATATGGATATCCTCCTTTTTTATACTGATACCACCAACCTCTGTCATTTTTCATCCATAAGCCTCTTTTATAGTAGCTTTCTAAAGGTTCTGTCCTTGCTTCAATTTCTTTCGTGTAATCTTTATTGCCAAAGTTAATATCTGTATTTCCATCTACACCATCTACCAACCCTGTATCGCAACACTGCCAAATTCCCCTTTCAATATTGCGATTAGGAATTACAGCATAACTGGCAATCCATTTTTCTACACCTTCCAAAAGAGACCAGTCTATATGATTTTCATGCCAGTATTCATTCGCATAAACCATAGGAGTATATCCAGCTGATGCAACTTCATCTACAAAGGCCTTTGCAATTTTTCCAACTTCTTCTTTGCTTAAATTTTCCTGAGCTTTATCCTCTAAGTCAATAGCTACAGGATAAGATACTTTATAGCCCTTTAAATTTTCAATTACAAATTCTGCATCTCGAACTGCTTCTTCTTCGTTAGTTGCTTTACTGTAATAGTAAACCCCTACAGGAATTTGAACCTTTTCTGCCTCCTTCATATTTCTCTGATAATATTTATCCAAATTATTGGTATTATATCCCAATCTAATCATAGCAAACTCAATTCCATCATTTTTTACCGCTTCCCAGTCAACCTCTGCCTGCCATGCGGATACATCAATCCCTTTTAATGTACCTTCTTCGTATGTATTATCGTCTATCCAATATCCTTTGCTGTTGAAATAGTACCATTTACCATCTATTTTTCTCCATGAAATCTTAGGTGAAGTTCCATTGCTGTATTCATAATACCACCAGCCCTCTTTATTCTGTTTCCATTCACCAGTCAGTTTCTCTTTTTCTTCACTGTAAAGCTCAATGGCCTTTTCTGACATCTGCTCTTCTTTCAAAGAGGAGCCTGCAGTTTCTGTCTCTGCGTAAACCGGCACTGTCCAGAAAAAAGCACTTGCAAGTACACCAATTCCCAATGTTCTGATAAATTTTTTCATACTGCACCTCTTACCTTTCTATAAAAATATTAAAAGAAGATACCGAAAATTTCACTTAAAACCCTCGATATCTTCTTTATTGTCAACTTATCTGTCTAATTTGTCAAGTGTGTTTCTATTCTACGCACTCATAATATTTCCAACGCATTTTTACTAATCAGAACAGTTACATTGTATCGGGATACTATCTTCATGATAATACCCTTCTGCCTGTTCTTCACAATATTCTGTTGCCAACAATCCTGTCTTTTTACAATAGTTTCTCTTCTCTACATGAGTTGCCTCAGGAAATCTCTTATTTAAATCATTGGGCATTTCTTCCATAATACTCCTGAAAATAGGCACTGTTTCATTTCTCATATAAGAATTTTCATCAGCTTCATACCACACCGCACAGACATATTGTGGCGTAATTCCAATGAACCAATTATTCAAGAATTTTGTACTGGTTCCTGTTTTTCCACAGATGTCCAATCCTTTTACCTGTGCATCTTTTCCTGTTCCTCCATCTTCTACAACATGCTTCAACAAACGGTTCATAATAAAAGCTGTCTCTTCTGAAAATGCAGAAATTCCATCTGCCTCTTTTTCATAATATCTATCACCTTCCATTTGTATCTGCTGTACAGTACGACAAGGATAAACAATTCCTCCATTAGCAAAAGCTGTGTACGCTGATATCATTTGCGGAATTGTTACTCCTCCTTTCAAATATCCCAGTGCAAGATTTCCAAGTATTTTTTCCTCTCCCTCTTCCTGAATAATCTTTTTTTCTGCTTCTACAGAAATTCTGAATTTTTCTTCCAGATATTCACACGCCTTCTCTACTCCAAAATCTTTCAATGCCTTTACTGCAACAGCATTATTAGATTCTTTTAAAGCTTCTTCTACCGTAACCATTTCATTTGTATAGGGTTTTGTATTTATAGGCCAATCTGATAGATTTCCATCTTCATCTGTATATTGAGTATACGGACTATCCTCATACATTGTAGACCAGCTTATTTTTTTCTCCTCAATTCCGGGAGCATAGGCAGTCAAAGGTTTTATTGTAGACCCTGCATAAGTAGAAATCAGAAGATTATTTCTTTCTTCCTCTCCCTCATGAAAACTATAGCTTGCCTTTAAATGTCCCTGCACATCACTGATGCCCGCTGCATAATTTTTCTGATTGGCAATAGGACTTTTTTCGTAAGTTTCTTTCAAAATCTGAAAACTAGCTTTATCAAAGAAGGTTGTAATCTGCAATTCCTCTTCTACTATTTTTTTCTGTGCTTCTGCCTCTGTGCAGTTCTCCTGTTTCTCCAAAAGATTTACAACTTCTTTACACACAAGATCAATATAGGATTCATATCCATCTTTACAAGAATACAACATTTCCTTCTCTTGATACATCAGTTTTGCAATCTCTTCTCCCTGACTATCCATGATAACTGCTGCTTTTTCTTTTCCCATTGTCATTCCTATCACAGCAATTCCTGCACAGACCGCTAATGTTGCTACTATTCCTACAATTCGTTGTTTATTCTTTTTCATTGATTTTTTCCCTCATTTCATCAATCAAGTCAAAATACTCCTGTGAAAGGGTTACTTCCGGTCTGTCCTTAATCTTCCACCCCAGCATACTGGTTTTCTTTTTTACTGTTTCCAGCATACCCGGAACCTGTTCAGCACGTAAAAGGCAGGATTTCGCACTATCCATATCCTTTTTCTGAATATATTCTCCCTCACAATAGGCAAGCGTATCTAAATAATCTGTATATTCCTCATATTGGTAAGGAGCCATCTGAAGGGCTGTCAGCTTATTTTTTATAAATCCTTCCACCTCCCCCTGAGAAAACAAAGCTCTGGCTTTGGCACTATACGCAATAGCAACATGTTCATTCTCCTTTAAAATTTCATCCGCTTTTTCCTGCAATTCCTCTACAGACTCTATTTCGCTTAAAGAGTCTATTTTTGCCAAAGTATTTCCTTCATACATTTGTTCTGCCTTTGAAAAATCATTTATTATGTAAAACAAATCCGAAAGTCCTACACTAACAGCACACCCTATAACAGCAGCACCCACAATGGCAGATACAGTTTTTGTTAAGCCGGAAATTTTATATTCTTTTATTGTGCCTAAATCAATAAACAAAATTAACACATACCACATTATCAGAAACTGTAAATCATAATCAAACAGACTATGAAGTAAGAGCACTGTCAATACAATTTTATTTCGTGCTTCTGTGCGTGAGGAAAAAATAGATTTTACTATTCCTATATACAAAAAAATCCCCGGTATAATTCCAATATCTAGCATTGCCTGTATCAATTCATTATGTGCATTTACCACAGAATATACCCCTGTCTGAATTTCCTGCTGCATAAAATAGTAACCATAATATCCCAAACCCAAAGGATGCTTCAAAATCAATTTTACTGCATCCTGTACATAAAGAATTCTTCCAAAAAAAGTGCTAAATCCTGTTGACATTCCTGAAATTCTAAGCACCAATTCTCTTCCATCCTCTGTAAAAAATAAAATACCTGCTATAACACCAAATACCAGAAAAATCCCAAGAAGCATTTTTAATTTTTCTTTTCTGGCTGCTAAAACCAATATTAAAGAAAAAATTGTCAAGACAAACACCGTACGACTTCCACTCATGTAAATCCCGAAAATTTCTACTATAATATACAAAATTTCCAACCAATCTAACTGCTTAAAATTCAAACGAAAAATAGAAATCAGAAGACAAACCAGCATAAATACTGCATAAGTATTTGGATATTGAAAAAATCCTGCCAGTCTTCCTGCAACGGTTACACTAGGTTTAAAAATTTCAAATTGCATCATAACAAAAGAAAAAATTGTCATAAGACTTCCCAAAAGAGGCAGAAGCGCAATCAAATTTTCTCTTTCTTCTTCTTTCTGACAAATGAGGAAAAGAAAAACAGCCACAGGAAAAAACTTCATCGCTCCCATAAAAGCCGTGCCTCTGTCTACTGCCCACAAACAAACGATAAAATACATAAAAACAAACAAAGAAATTGAAATTGAGGTCATACTCTTTGATATGTAAATTTTCTTTGCTCTTAAAAGTAAAAAGAAAACAGATATCCCGCCTATCACATTCATAAAAGAGGATACAAATACAAAATATCCTCCGCCAATCACTTCTGCAATTAAAATCATGCTTAATAGAACTATATAAATTCCTCTGTCTTTTATCTTCATTTTTCTTATCTTCCTTTTCTCATTCCTGTCTAAATTTTACCTTCCTGTATAGTTTCTGTCAACTTGCAAAGTACTATTAAACTGATAGGGCTGCCCTGAAATTTCAGAACAACCCTATCTTGACTATCATTTCTTCTATTGTTATTTTTTAGGCATTTCTTACCCATTTTCCAGAGGAATCTACATAATAATTTCCGATCCATTTATTGACTGCCATGGTTCCATCTGCCTGCACATAGTAGTCGCCAATCCACTGTGAGGTTGCCATTGCACCATTGCTATTCATATAATACCAATAGCCTCCTGTGGAAATCCATCCAGTACACATAACTCCACTGGCATCCATATAATACCATACTCCATCAATGTAATTCCAGCCTGTTTCCATGGCTCCGCTATTATTTAAGTAATACCAACGTCCTCCTACAGAAACCCATCCGGTACACATAGCCCCACTGGCATCCATATAATACCATGCTCCATTAATATAATTCCAGCCTGTCACACAATATCCGGAAGCATCAAAATAATACCATATATTAGAAATTTCCTTCCACTGACTGGTTGGATAACTTCCATCTACTTCACGATACCACCATCTTCCATTGGTAATCATCCATTGTGCCGGGAGATAATTCTCCAACCATACACCGTTTTTATCTACATAATAATCACCAATCCACTGGTCAGTAAGCATAATTCCATTTTCATTAAAATAGTAATATTTTCCGTCAATCTCTTTCCAATCTGTTACTTTCTTACCATTTTCATAATAAATCATGCCATCATCCGTCTGCTTCCAACCATCCTTTGGCTTCCATTTTGCAGTAATTACCAAATCTTCTTTTACATTTATGTAATCCTTATCCCAACCATCAAAAATATAGTCCACTTTGTTCTGTAAGGTTGGTGGAACTGCATCTTCACCGGATGTTATATTCTGTGTTTCCAGAACTGTGTCGCCATCTTTAAAGGTCACTGTGTGGATACTCTTTCTAAATGGAATATCATTTTCTGTTGCGTACTTTTCTGCTGCTGAACCAACGTCTCCTATAATGGTAAAGCCCTCTATCTTTTGATTTTCATAATGTCCATTATATCCACAAGCACGCCATCCAATTTCTATTACACTGTTTGGAATTTCAATCTCTTTTAAAGATGTACATTTATAAAATGTCCAGTCTCCTATGTTCGTTACGCTATCTGGAATTTCAATGCTCTTTAAATTCGCATAACTATCAAAAGCATATCCTCCAATTCCAACTGTTCCGTCTTTTATCTTTACTTCAGCATCTTTTGGCATTTCTCCCTTATACCCATACAATACTTTACTGACATAAACTAGACCATCTGGTTGACTTTCATACCAGGCAGTTTCTCTAAATACATGTCCGCCTAACTTTTCCAGGTTGTCCGGAAATTCAATATCCTTTAAATTCGTACATTCATTAAATGCTTTGTATTCTAAAGAAGTAACATTTTCAGGAATAGAAAGCTTTTTCAGATTTTTGTTACGCTCAAACGCATATCTTCCAATTTCTTTCACACGATTTCCAATCTGTATATTTTCAAGATCACAACCTTCAAATGCGCCAAATGGAATATATGTCATTCCATCTCCTATTTTTACCTCTTTTAGATTTCCGCAGTGTGCAAAAGCAAGATTTCCTATGCTGACAACAGAACTAGGGATATCAATCCTTTCCAAACCACTACTATAAAAAACACACGATTCAACGGTTGTAATTGTATCCGGAATTTTAATCTGCTTCAGACTATCACAGCCATAAAACATTCTAAAACTCAGTGTCTCAATTCCGCTTCCAATGGACACATCATTTAAGTTATCGCAACCTGAAAATATACTGTCTCCAATATTCTTTAAGCTATTCGGTAATATAACTTTTGTAAGTCCTGACCAGGCAAATGCCCAATCTTCAATTGTTGTAAGTTTTTTTCCCAGCTCTATCTGTGCAAGGTTCTCACAGTCCATAAAAGCTCTATTGGAGATTATTTCTACATTATCAGGGCATTCAAAAAATTTTAAGGACTTACAGGAATGAAATGCACTTTTTCCAATACTATGTAACTGACTTTCCTTAGGAAAAACCACTTCTGTCAGATTTTCGCAGGATATAAAAGCTCCATACTGTAGTTCTGTCACTGTTCCCGGTATTTCCACCTTCGTTATAGTATTGTTTTCACAAAAAGCATTGGCTCCAATACTGGTAACTGATTTCCCATTAAATTTTTCCGGTATTTTTACCTGTTCCTCTGTTCCTGTGTAAGCTGTCACCTCCACAGTTCCATCTTCTAACTCCCTATACGTATAATTCTCCGTTGTTTTCACTTCTGTTTGTTTTGATACTGCTGTTTTATCCTCTGCTGTCATGTACTCTGGCACTGTATTTTCTTCTTCTGTTTCTTCTGCAGCCGGTTCAATGCACCATGTAATCGTTCCTTTTGCATTATCCAAAAAATACTTTGGCTCCAAGTAATATACTTGTCCTGCTTCCATAGGAAGAGTCATATCAAAGCTCAGACTCTCTCCCTTATCATTTCCAGAGCAAATAAGCTCTAGTCCGGCATTATACACATTTCCGTATGTGTCTTCATCTCCCATAGAATAAAAACGATATTTTCCGCTTTTCTCAGGAATAAACTGATAAAACTTCTGTCCGTCTGTTCCATCTTCTACAGTTTCATTCTGTGTACCTGCCGTTACGCTTTGTACTGCTTTATTCCTTGCTGTTTCTGCATTTGCCAAAACACTCTGCGGAAGCAACACGGATAAACACATAAGAAGTACAAGTGTCAATGCTGTTACTTGTTTTTCAACTTTCGAAATCATATTCTTCTCCTTTCCTGATAGTTTCTATTCATAAAGGAGCTTTTTACAGTGCTCCGTTATGACAGCTTTAGGAAAATACTTTTTATATCTCCCACCTGAACACTGTTTTAAAGTTTGTATTCATATCCACACTAAATACTCTGTGAATATCCAAAATCTTTTCTACAGGCTCTGTCTCATAGATAATACTGTTTAATCGATTCTGGATTTTTTTATCTTTCATAAAATCAACTGCATTTTCAAAGTCCTCTCGTCCTGAGCGACTACATCCTACAAAAGTAAGACCTTTTTCCAGTATATCTCTGGTGTTAATCGGCACTTTTGCTTCTGATACCCCCATCAATGCAACCACACCCTGAGGATTGATAAAACGAATAATATCATCTATGGCATAAGCGCTTCCTTCACCGCCAGCACACTCAAATGCATGGTCCACAGTAAAGCTATCTGTCAAATCATCAATCAAATGAATTTCATCTGCAAAAGAAAATTGATTAAGCTTGTCTGCATTTTTTCCCATCACACAAATTTTACTTTCAGGAAAACGATATTTTAAAATGCTGCTTACTACAAATGCAAGACTTCCATCTCCCCACACACCAATTCTTTCCTTATAAGAATGTGCAAGTTTACTGAAACGATTTACGCCATGCATACCCACACTGACAAATTCTGTAATTGCAGCAATTTTCCCTTCAATTCCTTCATATCTTACTAATCTGTCCGGTTTCAGATTAACAAACTCCCGCATAAATCCATCTCGTCCACTGCTTAAAAAAGCAGAGCCTTTTCGATAGTTTTCGAAAATTGCATCCTCCCGGTCTGTACTTAAAACATTGGGAATCATAATCACTTTTTCTCCCGGTTGAAATGTATGAGTAGGATCATACAAAACAGTTCCGCAGCCCTCATGAATAAGTGCCATAGGAAGTTTTTTACGAAGGACCTTTGCATCTCTTTTTCCCTGATAATATCTCTGATCTGCATGGCAAAGCGCCAGATAATCAGGGCGCACCAGCACTTCATCATCAAAGCTGATGTCCTGATATTTAATTGAAATAATTTTCGGGCTAATAAGTTGATATACACTATTTAACATAAACAGCCTCCTAAAGCATTGCTTGAGCCATCTTCATATCATCAACAGTTGTAATTTTTATATTAGAAATTTCACCTCTTACCAGTTTCACCGGTACTCCTCTTACTACACAGATTTTACATGCATCTGTAAGAATTTCCTTTTCTTCAGTAGAAAGCTCATAATATAATTTTTTTAACATACTCATGTTAAAGGATTGAGGTGTCTGTCCCTGAAACATATTTTTTCTATTTGGAATGTCTTTAATAACTTCTCCGTCTTCTGAAACTACAATGGTGTCGATAGCTGCCACAACAGTATCACATGCACCATATTTTTTAGCCGCTTCAATATTGTCATGAAGCATACGCAGTGTTACGAAAGGACGTACAGAATCGTGTGTTACAAGAATATGTTCTTCACTTTCTCCATACATTTCCTCTATTTTTTCCACAATATTAAAAATTGTTTCGTTTCTGTCTTTTCCACCTGCTACTAAAATCACTTTTTTGTCTGTGTGTATATATTTTGCAAGTAAATCCTCTGTGTAAATCATCCAATCAGGATGCACACCCACAAAAATCTGGTCCATTTCCTGGCATAATAAAAACTTCTCAACGGTATGGATAATAATAGGCTTTTCTCCTAACATTAAAAACTGTTTTGGTTTATCAAGTCCCATCCTTGTTCCTGTTCCACCTGCTAATACCGCTCCAAAAACCATTTTATTTTTCCTCCTTGCAATAATATATATTTTTATACTTTGTATAAGGTTTACTCAAATCCATAAAAAGAGCATCATGATGTCCTACTCTTTTTTCTTCCGGAGGCATCTGCATATAGTCCCCAAATGCAATCTTTAAATAGTCATCATATCCTACAGGAATTGGCATCTCTCCGTCCTCGAAAGGTCTGAATATTGCTTTATCAAAAGCCTCTTTTGGATACCAATTTTTCATATATCCCGGTCCTGAACACAGTTCTGTAATTCCTTTACACTCTTCAATATCATATTTTGTCATCTGTTTTTCTGCAAAATTCCAAATTGCGTGGCGCGCTTTCTTCCAAGGCACTATTCCCAGAGCAATCTTTCCTGCCATAGCAACTTTCTTTCCATGGTTTTGAGGAACTAGCTGTGCACAGTACAAAGAATACACAAGCGCCCAGAAACATTGCATCTTTCTTTGAAACTTTTTATCAGGATAACCATCTAAAGGTAAAATATCCAATGCTACTCCATGTGTAATATCCAAGTCTTTTTGATATGGTTTGATTAATGTAGTATTTTTATCACGAATTGTTACAAAAAGATTATAATCCACATGATTTTCATCTGATTTTTCTAAAACATATCTTGAATTTTTATTTTCCTTTTTCCATAATCTCCACATTTTTTCATAATCTTTACGTGGCATAAAAAAATCCAAGTCATCATCCCATGGTATCATTCCCTGATGACGGATTGTTCCAATACAGCCGCCCCCACATAAATAGCAAGTTAAATCATGTTTTTTACAAAAATCCACAAAATATTTTGCCATTTCAATACTCTTATTTTGTAATTCCTTTAATTCTTCATGCGTTAATTTACTCATAATCATCCTACTTTTCTTTTAGCATTTCCAAATAGCATCTATAAGTATATACAAATACTATTTAACTAAAAGTATCATAACAAATTTATTACATATCTGCAACCTCAAGCCAGGAATTTACACAGAAAGCCATTGTCTCCCTGCTTTTTTGCGTTTGAGACAATGGCTTTTCTAATTCTTATAAAGATGCCTGTTTTTTATTTTTTATGGACTGAATAATCTGAACTAAAACATCCTTAAAAATATACAATGCTCCCCCTGCCATAACAATGAAATTGACAATATTTAAAACAATAGAACCACTGTTATAAATACTGATTGCAATTCCTACTAAAAGAATAAAAATACATATAAATTTCACATCTAAATGAACTGCTATCTTCTTTCGTAAAATAAATAAACGTGCAATCGTATTTACTAAAAATCCTACCAGCAATGCAATACTTGCTCCCTGAACACCTAAAATCGGCAGCAATAAATGAATACTCAACACATTAACTACTCCACTTGTTACTGTTGTCCAGAACAAATAGCGATTGATATTGATTGCTGTGAAAATTTCTCCTAAAAACTCGCTAATTGCAGAAGCAATCGTTCCCAGCAAATACAGAGGTACAAATACTTTCGCTGCTGCGTAGTTTTCATTAATAAAGATTGGATAGATAACAAAAATTACCGGAAGCAACAATAAAAATCCCATTCCTAAAAATCGAATGTAATAATTAATTGCCTGTGTATAGAAATTCTTTCTGTCGCTATTATTGTTTGCCTCTGTATAGTAGGCAATTTCCTGCCATGCCATGTTAAAACAAGTTGTAAACAATGTAATAAATGATGAAAATCTACCGGCTATGGCATACATACCATTTTCTGCTTCTCCTAAAATATTGGAAATCGCAACTCTGCTGTATGCAGTCAAAAACCAGAAAGCAACTGAATTTAAACATAATGGAATGGAAAAGATAAACAATCTTTTAAACAGATTTTTATCAAATGCTTCTGCTGAAACAAACTGTGTAATATGTACACCTTTTCCCATTACCAAAATTCCCACTAAAAATCCGATACAGGATGAAATAAACAGTGCGGAATAGTCCATTCCCATAGTTACGATAAAGATAATATTGAAAATAATCGTTACAAAGGAAGATGCTAATCCTGATATTGCATAAAGGAAATTTTTTCCGAAACAACGTGTTAAATATCCCAGAAGTGTCTGAATATTAGATAAAATACCATATAAATAAATCCAGCCTAAATATGGTACGTTTCCGACTTTCCATACAACTGCAAATACAATGGTATACAGCACTGTGGAGCACAAGAAAATAGCAACACCACTGGTAATCGGTTTCTTTTTCTCCTCATCTGTATACTCAAAGGTATAACGCATAATTCCACACCAGATATTTAGGAACAAAACAGAACATAAAAATGTGATGTACGCAAGATGTAAATCATAAGTTCCCATATCTTTAGGGCTAATATACTTTGTATAAATCGGCAACAGGAAAAATGTAATTGTTTTTTGAAGAATTGTTCCGACAAAATACACACCTGATGTTTTGACGAACTTCCAAAATTTTTTCATTTCTATTTATTCTCCCTAATTTTCTTTTGATAATCTGCATTTATCATTTCTTCGATTTCTTGTATTCTGTCTCTTACACAAAATTTCTTTCCTCTCTCCAGAGCTTTTTCTGCATACATTTTCCGCACTTCTTCTTGCTCAATCATTTGTGTAATTCCTTCGAGTAAGCCTTCTTCACTATTTTTTACAATGAGACCATAGTGTGAGTCTCCAAGTAATTCCCTCATTCCGGCACAATCTGTAGTCACTGTTGGAACACCCAGAATTAAAGCTTCTGTAACAACTGTACTAAATCCCTCTGCGTAGGAAGAACAGATAAATACATCACTGCTTTTAATATAAGGATATGGATTTTCTTTATACCCATAGAGAAAAACTACATCTGACAAATGATTATCTATAATCAATTTTTCCAGTTTCTCTCTTTCTGGGCCATCTCCTACTATCACCAGTTCAATATCTTTATGTTTCTGATAAAGCTTTGCAAATACCTTTATCAGTCTGTCATAGCCTTTTACTTCAACTAAACGTCCTACCGTAACAAATCGAAGTGCTTCTTTCTTTTCTTTTTCACAGATAAATTCTTCAGCTTTTCTGAAAACCTCTTTTTCATCTAAGGCATTGTAAATAACCTGTGCCTGCAAATCAAATTTCTTTTCAAATGCGTCTTTGACCGACTGGGATACTGCAAGAACTCTGTCGTATGCTGCATAGGATTTACGCTCTTCTGCCTTGTTGGGAAAACATTCCTCACTCCAAGGGTTCTTAATCATATCTGTATGTACCCAAGCATACTTTACTGACATAGGATTTGTTGACTGTGCGGTAAAATATGTCGCATCACCTTCTAAGAAAGCAATTTCTACATCATACTTTTCCTTCACATATTTTTTATAAAAATATTCTGCATGTCCTTTTCTTAAAAAGTTGCGCCCTGCTACCCCTATCACTCCGTACCATTTTTTCTTCCACCACGGACTTGATTCATGCTGAAACACACATTTTTTTGTTATATAATCAGGTATTTGTTCCGCATAAACACCATATTTATCAATCATTAAAACTGTCAGCTTATGCTTTTCGCAGTCAAAATTTTTAATTAAATCCATAAAAATTTTCTCTGCGCCACCAAATCCCAATGTATTTACAACAAATAAAATATTCATACTTCCTCCAGTTAAAACATCACTACACCTAAAACATTCACCTGACATTCCTTCAATAAGCGCAGTGTCTCTTCAAATTCGGAATATTTTGTATAATTATATTTTTCTGCCAAAAGAACTGCGTCATATTTCTGAATTTTTTTTACTGCATCTGCACGAACAGATAACGGTGGAATTTCATGGAAAGTATATCCTTCCATCCCAATTTCCTTAGCTGTTTCTTTTAATATTTTTACAACATTATCTTTTTTTAATTTTGTACTGGATAATACAGCAATATTCTTCCATTCCTTTTTTTCACATATTTCCTGTAGGTTATAAAGAACTCTTTTATTTTCTTCTTGTCTTCGTTCGCTTTTAGGTAGCTTATAAACATTCTGCACTGTTCTATACCTCCTTGATCTCACCTAAAACTATAAGTCCATACTCATCAAAATCACTTTTTCTGTTGATTGTAGGAACCCACAGACAAATGAAAAATACTACAATACAAGATAAAATAAATCCTAACATAGCGCCTAACACAAGAGCTTTTCCTGTTCCAACGCCTGTCGTTATAACATTATAAATTTCTTCTGCCTGTCCCATATTGACAACTTCTAATTTATCTGCATTTTTCATCTGGCTTCCCAAATATTTTACAAGACTGTCATAGGCATCTGTTAATACCTGACCTAATTCTTCATCCGGAACTTTTAATGCAAGACTGATGGCATTTCCTCCATCTACAACAAAATGATTAACAGAATGTGTTAAAATCCCCCATGTAAGGCCATCTGGATTTCCTTCTTTGTTTAAAATTTTAAGAACCTCTTCCTCTGTATAAGACTCCATCACTTTTTCTTTAATAAACTGTCTTGATACATCTCCATCAATCAGTCCATTAATCGTCTGTATATAATCTTCTTTCTGTTTTTCTCCATTCTCCTGTATTTCTTCCTGATTAAAGTACCATGTCTGTGAATAATAATATTCCTCATGATCTTCCTCTACGATATCAGATGAAAATACAACCCCTCCGATTATACCCAATACTGCTGTGCTCAGCAAAATCCAATATTTAAATTTCCATAATCCGCAAAAAATATCTTTTATTCCAAAATGTTCAAACATATTTTAACCTCACTTCCCTTTTCTTCCTAAACTTGTATAAGAATATTTCCGATTTATTAAAGCCGCTCCACCATAACAAATCAAAATTGCTGCCCAGAACTGCATATAAAACAAAAAATTAATGGCTCCTGTTGCTTCTCCTCTTGGCATAAAGAAGAAATTCATAATAATCATCAACACAATCATCGAACCAAAATTCATTTTTCGCATGGCATGTACAAACCAAATCATCAATGCTCCCAAAAGCAGACTAAAAAGAAGAACACCTATATAACCGTAATCAGTATAAAGTTCCAATAAATAAGAAGAACCCAAACCATGCCCTTCCAGATAGTTATCCATGGCAATATATGACATATTATGAGCAAAACTATTACTCTCCAAAGCCCACGCTAGGTTATTTCCTTCTCCCAGAGGCTTTGCATAAAAAAATTGCTGTGCTATATTTCCATGAGTAAAATAGTCAATAATACCACCAAAGGTATAATTCCGAAATGGTCTGTCCGGCAGGAAAGGGATACTTTCATATCCTAAATTCAGAGATTTAAAACTAACTCCCTGTTTATATAAAAAATCCAGAAACAAATCCCCTACATTTACCGCAACTGCTATTCCGTCACGCAAATAATTCATCGCTCCCATGACAAGAATAACGAATGGACCACCTATAAAAATACAAATTTTTTCAAATTTTCCAATCCATTTCTCTTTTTTGTCCATTCCATCTCTTAAAATATAATAGACCAAAATAAATAAAGCATCCAGCAAAATCAGGCTTCGCTTTCCATATAATAAAACCGGAAAATCTGATAAAAGAAAAGTTCCTAAAACTATAAATGAGATTCGCTTTTTCGGTGCCGTAGATAAGAAAACAGCCAAACTGTAAATACGAAAACTTGCTATTAAATGAATAAGATACGGAGCCTGACTCTCAAAGTTCGTATAAAACTCATAATATATTTTCCCCTGCATGAAGAAAAATTTCTCCATCTGCAAATACATATATGCACAAAAAGAAATAATATAGATAATCAGAGAAACAATCTGTAAACTCTCCTGAAAACTTTCTCTTGCATTTCGTTTTACATCTGTTTCTTTTATAAGGACATAGGTGCCTCTTTTCATTTTTGTTTTTCTATATTCTTCATACATGATTGCTCCAAGCAACATAAAAATCATGGTAATCCATAAGCTTAAAAAGCTAAACTGCATTGCTTCATCCGTATAAAGCTTCCACTCATATCCTTTAAAAACACTGATTACCGGACGACTCAGCAAAAACATAAAAATCATCGCATGAAACCAGAAAAAGATAAATCGCTCTTTCCAATTTTCTACTGCAAATACCATATTATTTATCCACAGCAAAAATACACTAATCAGCATCATCTCGTAATTTTGAGTAAAAAAGCCAAAAATGCCAATCCCTAAATGGCTCAAAAAAATACTATATCGTATACATTTTATTACTCCCATCTTTAGCTCCTATCATTTCCACCAAGCTTTTCTTGCATGTGCAATGCGCTCGTTCTCCGGCGGCAACTTCATGTAATCTCCATACAAGGTTTTTAGATATTCATCATAGCCCTTAGGTGCTTTGAAAAAATGATGTTCAAACTCTAAATCTATCAATTCCTCACAAAAAGAAGCGTCCATAATCTGATTATATTTATATTCAGAAGCTAAACTTGATATATATTTTGCACCCTCTGCAGGATACTTTCTGGCATACCAGTCAATAATCTTTACAATGTTATGACCGCCTATCATTTTTCTCAAAATCCATTTTATAAAATAAAATCTACCTTTGTCTTTTCTCTCTTTTGCCTGTTTCCATGTTGTGAATGCCGGATATCTCTGTTCTGCTAAAAATACACATTTTTTTGCATATTTTCGGTATTCTTCTTCACTATTCCCCGGCATACCATCACAAGGAAATACATCAATATGTACCCCAATTTCATACTTCGCTGTTGTATCATCTATCAATCCTGTTCTTGTATCCACCAATTTTCCAAAAGGATAAATAAACTTCCTTGCGTTTTGCGGTGTATAGAACTTATAATATTCACTTCCGTCTTTTTCAATAATTTCTGCCAGCTTATCATAATCTTTTCGAGGCATCCACACATCAATATCGTCATCCCATGGAATAAAGCCTTTATGACGAACCGCTCCTAACAATGTACCATCTACAATAAAATATCTTAAATGATATTTTTCACATATTTTATCCAAATAAATTAATATATCAAGAGCTATTTGCTGCATTTCCCGAATATCTGTAATTTGTCGCATATTTTCTCCCCAAACTTAGCTTTCTAGTATTTCTCGAATATTTTTCTCCATTGTTTGAAGGGAATATCCTTTTTCTATCAGTTGATCCGCCTTACTGACTTTTTGATATTCTCTATATTCTAAGATTTTTTCAGCCCAAATTTTCACATCATCCTGCAAACTTAAAAAGTGCATCAAATCTGTAAGCTTTGCTTCCCTGCTTACAGTATCTGAAACAACACAAGGAACACCTCCTGCCTGTGCTTCTACCAAAGCAAATGGCAATCCTTCAAACAAGGATGGAAATATTACCACATCCACAGCTTGTAGAAGCTCCGGAATATCTTTTCGAATTCCTAAAAAAGAAACCTCCTCTTCTATGCCCTTGTTTTTTGCATATTCCTGAATTTCACCTTTCAGCTCACCATCTCCACATAATAATAACTGTGCATCTGTCTGCTTTGCTATTTCTGCAAAGACATCTAAAATAAATTTATGATTTTTCTCTTCTGAAAATCTTCCTATATGTCCTAATACAAATTTATTTTCTACATGTAATTCTTTTCTTTTTTGATTTCGAATTTCCTCTTTAGGCTCATACTTCGCAATATCTACTGCATTCTGAAAAATTTTAACGTCTTCTATATTTTTACCAAAAAACCAATTTGCTGCATTTTCTGAGCAAGCCACCTTATAATCTACATATTTATCTATACTTCTTCGATTATGTTTATGCATCATAAGTGTAAAGAGACTTCCCAAATTTTCAGAAGCATGGCTGTGACAGATAATCTTTCCTACATGATTACGCTTTGCCATTTTCAAAGAATCAATACTGCTCAACGTTGTTTTATTCAGCCATAAAATATCATAATTACCCTGCTCATAAACTTTTTTAATGTCATTCTGAAAAGCTTTTAAACTTACATAACGAGGTGTAATTCGATAAATATTGCACCCGTCCTTTAAAAATTCCTCTTCATAAGAAATTTTTTTATCCACCGTCATAAAATCAATCTCATAAGAATCTTTAATCATAGTATACAGGGTATAGATAAATTTCTCTACTCCCCCTGTATTCTGTGTCATTCCGTCAATTAAAATTCTCTTCATTTCTTTACCTCTTATACTTCCAAAACGGCAACTTTATTATTCCCACAAAACTTCCAATTCCATAACTGATATGTAATAAGAAAAATAAGAACGGAAGTAAAATCTGATATCCTGTCTTTTTTACTCCACGTACTGATAAAACAGACATACCTACAGCTGCAAACCAATACATTCCCCACATTAAATATGCAAGAAATGGAAAGCCCAATGCTGCTAATATACTTGTTCCAATAATTCCCAGTACAAAACATAATGGGACAAAATGATAAACAGACAAACATTTTGGACAGGCTTTCAATGTCAATGCCACCCAATATCCATTTCCATATTTTTGCTTTAACATGGCTTTTAAAGAGCTTCTGGTATGCTGGTAGGAAATGATGTCAGGAGAATAACAAATTTTATATCCTGCCTGTCGAATTCTGTAATGAATTTCGTTATCTTCTGTTCTCCCTAATTGTTCATTAAAGAGTCCGACTTTATCAAATACTTCTCTTTTATATGCTCCATGAAAAACAGATTTTACATAAGTGTTTTTCTCACTTCTTCGATAAGGTGCTATACTGCTGCCAAACATGGACTGTTCAGCCAAAAGCAGTGTTTCCTTCCATGGAGTGCTTTCATCAACCATATTGGGTCTGACTCCACCTGACACATACTCTCCGCTTTCTAAGACCTCTACATTTTTACGAACAAATTCCTGGGGAATTGCTGCATGCGCATCCACACGCAAAATCGCATCCCCTTTATAATTTTTGATTGCCACATTCCAGCCGGCTGCTTGAATTTTTCTGGGATTATCTAAAACTTGTACATTGACAAAATCCTTATTTTCCTCACGAAACTTTTCCATGATTTTCTTGGTATTGTCTTCAGAACAACTGTCAATTAAAACAACTTCCATCTGATTATGAGGATAATCTTGACTCTTAATACACTCTAACAAATCCGGTAGAACCTTCTGTTCATTATAAGCAACTACGCAAACTGATATAATCATTTAAAAACTCCTATTTTATTACTGCTGCCACTGTTGCAAACATGGTTTTAATATCTTCAAAAAAGCTAAATTTTTCAATCGCTTTTAAATTATATTTCATTTTTTCAGGCAATACCTGATGAATATAAACCTCATCTGCATTTTTTGCATCTTCCAGTAATTTTTCTTCATCTTTATATTCGATACTTGCTCTTGATGTAACCCCTGCCGGAAGAAGTAATGTTGCTTTCATTTCATTTGTATAATGAGCAACATATTTTTCCACTTCCGGTCTTGTACCTACAAAAGTCATATCACCTGTAAGAATATTAAATAACTGAGGAATCTCATCCAGACGACATCCTCTTAGCAATTTTCCCATTCTTGTTACTCGCATATCTCCTTTTGTAGTAACCTGTGTACCGATTTTTTCCGCATTTTCTACCATCGTACGGAATTTACAAATACGAAATTTCTTTCCGTAAGTTGTCACTCGAATCTGTCTGAAAAGCACAGGCCCTTTTGAATCCAACTTAATCAAAATACTTAAAATCAAAAGTACAGGAGAAAGCAACACCAGTAAAATTACAGCAACTACTATGTCAAAAATACGCTTTGCTACCAATCCTGCCTTGTGCTTTTCCAATATTTTATAATATTTTTTTACTTCCTCTACCTGCATATCTAAAGGTAGTTCATTCCATTTTTTCATTGTCATTTTCCTATCTTATACATTCTTTAAAAGATTTAATTACATACTCTGCTTCCTCGTCTGTCAGTTTTGTATGTAATGGCAATGTAATCTCATTTGAGAACAATTCATAAGCATTTGGATAGTCCTGAATATCAAATCCCAAATTTTTATATGCAGTCAGCATTGGAAGAGGCTTGTAATGAACATTGGTTGCAATGCCTTTTTCTGCCATTTTCGTAATAATCGCATTACATTCTTCTCTTGTTTTGCCCAAAACATGTGTGATATATAAATGACCACTGGATGCGAAATCCTTTCCATAATGCTGAAGATGTCTTACATTTTCACCTTCTAATTCTCTGTCATACATCTCAATAAGTGTTTTTCTGCGTTCTAAAATTGACGGGTATCGTTCTAACTGTGCTAAACCGATAGAAGCCATAATATCTGTCATATTGCATTTAAAGTAAGGAGCTATAATGTCATATTCCCATGCTCCCAACTGTGTTTTTGCTAACGCATCTTTTGACTGACCATGAAGAGAAAAGAGCATAAACTTTTTATAGAGCTCTTCGTTGTCTACCCCTTCAATATCACGCCATACAAGTGCTCCGCCTTCTGCTGTTGTCAGGTTTTTCACTGCATGGAAAGAAAAACTTGTGAAATCTGCAACCTCTCCACAACGTTTTCCTTCTTTTTCAGCGCCTAATGCATGAGCTCCGTCTGCTATAACGGCTACTCTCCCTATTTTTCTCTGAAGTTCATTTGCAGGCTGGAACAAATTTTTCTTTCTTTCTAAAATCTCAAAAATCCTGTCATAATCACACATAATTCCGGCAAGGTCTACCGGAATAACAGCCTTTGTTTTATCTGTAATTGCTGCTTCCAGCTTATCATAATCCATTTCATGTGAATTTTTTGCTGTATCTACGAGAACAAGTTTTGCACCCACATGGCATACTACACTTGCAGAAGCTGTATAAGTATAAGCGGTGGTAATAACTTCATCCCCAGGACCAATGCCCAGTGCTCTTAATGCCATTTCTGCACAGGCAGTCGCAGAATTTAAGCATACTGCTTTACTTGTGTGTGAAAATTCTGCTAATTTTTGTTCAAACAACTTTGTTTTCGGTCCGGTTGTAATCCAGCCGCTCCTTAATGTATCTACAACTTCCTCAATTTCTCTTTCTGTAATATCCGGTGGTGAAAATAAAACTTTCATTTTTTATGCCTCCATGATTTTATTTCTTAATACAATAAGTAGGAACCAGTTTCTGTACTTTTTCTTTAATTCTTTCGTCATCATTATAGCAAGCTTCTTTCAGCTCTGCCAATTTGTCAAAAAATGTTTCTTCATCCATCTCAATAGGCTTACCTATATGAATTAACTTGTTGGCAGTTTCTTTCATACCTTCTTCTGCCATCAGAAGCTCTTCGTATAATTTTTCTCCCGGACGAAGACCTGTGTATTCTATCTTAATATCCACATCCGGTGTATAGCCTGACAGGCGGATTAAGTTTCTCGCCATATCATCAATTCTCACAGGCGCTCCCATTTCCAATACAAAGATTTCTCCTCCTCTGGCATAAGCTCCCGCCTGCAAAACTAAAGATACCGCTTCCGGAATTGTCATAAAGTATCGAATAATATCTTTATGCGTTACCGTAACAGGACCGCCCTCTGCAATCTGTTTTTTAAACAGTGGGATAACACTTCCGTTACTTCCTAACACATTGCCAAAACGCACTGCTACAAATTCTGTTTTTGATATTTTATCAAAGCTCTGAACAATCATTTCACACAGACGTTTTGATGCGCCCATAATGTTTGTCGGATTTACCGCTTTATCTGTTGAAATCAAAACAAAGCGTTTCACTCCATACTCACTGGCTGCCTTCGCTGTTTTGTAAGTTCCAAAAACGTTATTTTTAATTGCTTCATTTGGGCTGTCCTCCATAAGAGGTACATGCTTGTGAGCTGCTGCATGGTAGACAATGTCCGGACGATATTTCTCAAATACTGTTTCAATTCTGTGTGTATTTCTCACAGAACCAATCAAAACTACTAAATCCAAGTCAGGATAATGTCTATTTAACTCCTGCTGTATCTCATAAGCATTATTTTCATATACATCAAAGATAATCAACTGCTTTGGATGATACATGGCAATCTGGCGACACAATTCACTACCAATAGAACCACCTCCACCAGTAACCATAACCACCTTTTGCTCTACATATCCCATAATTTCATCCAGATTTACCTGAATAGGATCTCTTCCCAGTAAATCCGTAATCTCAACATCCCGTAATTTTCCAATATTCAGCTCTCCGTCAATAAGCTGATACATACCCGGCAATGTTTTTAATTCACATTTTGCCATTTTGCATATTTCGAGAATTTCCTTTCGCTCCTCCTTAGAAGCCGAAGGCATTGCCAGAATAATTTTATCAATTTTATACTTCTCTACATTTTTTAAAATAGCGAAGCGATCTCCTACAATAGGAATGCCACTAATATAGCGCCCCGTTTTATTATAATCATCATCAATAACACAGCAAACTTTCATAGTAAGAAAAGAACTGTCTAAAATTTCTTTGATAATAACGCGCCCTGCATCCCCTGCTCCAATAATCATAACTCTTTTCTGAGGCTGGCCACAACCAAAACGCTGTTCTCTTGCCTCTTTCAAGTATCGGCAAAACCGATAAGAAAATCGTATTCCTACAACCATTACTGTCTGCAGCAAAATTTCCGCAAAAAAATAACTTCTCGGTATCGGATATTGAAGCAAATGAAAACCTGCAATCTGCATAAAAAAGGAAATCATATTTGCTAATATAATATACCCTAATTCATGAATGCTGATAAACTTCCAAAGGCTATGATACATTTTACAAAAATAAAATATTAACACCGTTGTAATAACGTGAATAGGCAAATAACGATACATACTTTCTAAATATACTGCATCAATACTGCTGTAAGAAAAATCAAATCTGGCAATCAACGCTCCTACCGAAGCCATAATGATAATTACAACATCTCCTAAAAACAAAAGTAATGCCCGTCTTACCCATTGCAAATCCAATAACCGTGGTTCTTTTATATTTTGTTTCACGTCTTTTGTTTCCTTTCAGCTCAATATGCTTTACAATAATTTAACTTTTTTACCCATATTCTCACAGTATTATATCTCAAACTTGTGCCTTAAACAAGTCAAAATCTAATTTCAACTATGAAAAGTCTATAAAACTACCATTCCCTATGCTTTCCATTCCTATTCTTACACGGTAAAATTTGCTTTTTATAACAGAAAAAAAGCATTACAAACAACCTGTTCTGCTGCTTGCAATGCCTTTTATTTTGTTTATTTCAGTATTTTATTTTACAACAATATTTTTATAATACCAGTTAATTCCACCTGTGATTGTTGCATCATCTAAAGTTTTACCTTCTTCACCAATGGTTTTTCCGTCATTTGTTTCCAGAACACCGTCAAATACGTTAAATCCTTCTTCTACAATACGTTTTTTTGCTTCATCAACTTTTTCCTGTGTTCCAGGTGCAACTAAATCTTCGTTTAATGGT
This sequence comes from uncultured Lachnospiraceae bacterium, assembly GCA_905201915.1. Lineage (GTDB taxonomy): Bacteria > Bacillota > Clostridia > Lachnospirales > Lachnospiraceae > Blautia. The sequence goes on along the minus strand of CAJKQE010000008.1, from coordinate 24,834 downwards.
GCGATATCTACTAATCCTTCTTTCATACCTCCAAAGTAATTTTCAGCTGTCCATGTTCCGTCAATCACTTTTTTGGTAGATTCTGTATAGTATTTACCCCAGTTCCAGATAACAGATGTTAATGTTGCGCCAGGTGCATCTTTTTGCATATCAGAGTTATAACCTACGCCCCATACACCTGCTGCTTCTGCTTCTGTCTGTGGGTTTGGTGTATCACAGTGCTGTCCGATTACGTCACATCCTTCTGCAATCAGAGCTTTTGCCGCATTTGTTTCTTCTGTAGGAGAAAGCCAGCTGTTTGTAACCTTTACATAAACCTGTGCATCTGGATTAACCTCTGCAACACCAATAGCAAATGCATCTGCACCGCCTGTTACTTCTGAGTTTTCAGAGCCCATTGCAGCTACATAACCAATTTTATTTGTCTCTGTTTTCATACCAGCAACAATACCGGATAAATATCTTGCCTGGTAAATTCTTCCGAAATAATTGTTGAAGTTTGTATTATTTGATTTATATCCTGTTCCATGGGAAAAGATAACATCTGGATATTCCTCTGCTAAAGCTTCACAAGTATCCATATAGTTAAAGCTTGTTGCATAAATAACCTGGCATCCTTCTTCGATACATTCTCTCATTGCCTGTTCTGTTTTTGTAGGATCTGCATCTGGAATATTATTTTTTCTAATAATCTGATTATCTTCCAATCCTAATTCTTTCTGCATTTCTACAATACCCAAATCATGAGCATAACTATATCCAGAACCATCTGCAGGGTCTCCAATGTGAATAACACCAACTTTTAAGTCTTCTTTAGCAACCGGTTCAAATCCACTGCCGCCTTTGTCAGCACTTTCTTCTTTTTTAGAAGCTTCTTTTTCTACTTCTCCCTGCTGCTGTCCACATCCTGTAAACAATGTTCCAATCATGGCGATAGATAATAATGCACCCAAGATTTTCTTTTTCATGATTTTCCTCCTGAAATTTTAAATATTTTTAACATTATTCAGAACACATCATATCATCATATACGCCATTTTTCAACAAGAAACCTTATTTTTCTAAATATCTTAAAATATTTTCGTATACTTCTTCTTTTCCCTTTTCATTTAAAATTTCATGACGCATACCCGGATATATTTTTCCTGTTACATTTTCATATCCAACCTGTTTTAAAAATTGCATTTCCTGTACAAATTTTCTTCCATTTCCAATACACAGGTCTTTCTCTCCTCCCAGAAACAAAACAGGAAGCTGCTTATTTTTTAAATCCCACCCCTTTTTGCTGTAAGTTCCCTTCAACAGCAAGAATAATCCTTCAAATGCATCTGTTGTAAAAGTAAAACCGCATAAATCTGACTGATTGTATTTATCTACAATTTCTCTATCTGAACAAATCCATGATGACTGTGGCTCTCCCTGAAAAATTTTATCAAAAGACCCAAATGCCATTTTTTGAATTTCTTCACTTCGATATTTGTCCCCTTTTATTTTTTTCTGAACTTTTGCCAAAGCCAATCCCAAATGAACTGCCGGATTTTTACATGGAGGTCCTGTCAAAATCAGCTTTTTGATTTCATCATCATATTTCCTTATATAATTTCTGGCTACTAACGTTCCCATACTGTGCCCTAAAAGATAACATGGAAGATTTGAATATTCTTCTTTTATCCATAAAGTAATCTGGTGCAAATCCTCTACAATCGCTTTTTCTTTTCCATTATAAAAGAATCCTAAATCCTCTTGTTTTTTCACGCTCTTCCCATGTCCTCTATGGTCATGTATCACTGTTGTATATCCATGTTTAGCCAGAAATTTCATAAATGGTATATAACGTTCTTTATTCTCTGCCATTCCATGAGAAATCTGAACAATACCTTTTGGATTTTCACTTTCCACACATAAAATTTCCAGAGAAAGCCCATCATAGCTTGAAATAATTTGTGCTGTCTTTTCCAACATAAACTTCCCTCCTGATATTATATAAGCATTTCTTATTTCATCGGACACAATTTCCTATAGAATAAGAAAAAGGGAGAGTGCTTTAACAGCAATCCCCCACTATTTTGTGATTTTTATAATTAGTCTTCTACAATTTCCAGAACATCTGCCGGACATGCTTTTACACAAATACCACACGCAATACATTTGCTGCTTGTAGGTGTTTCTTCTGCTTTTACCATAACACCGAATGGACATGCTTCCACACATTTGCCACAGCCTGTACATTTCTTTTTATTAATCATATAAACGCCTTTTGCATTCTGTGTAATTGCACCTTCTGGACATGCTTTTGCACATTTACCACACTGTACACAAACCATTGGTTTTGCAACATCATTTTTCTCAATAATCTGAATACAGGATTTATCCGGATCAAATTCTTTATAAAAGCTTGTTGAACATGCTCTCACGCACTCCAAACACGCCATACATTTTGCACCTTTTGTAACTTTTAATTTCTTCATTCTAAATCCTCCGCTTTCATTGGTAAAGTTTCTTATTTAACTATATTAACATCTTATTCACCATTTCTCAAGAAATTTTTCTGTCTTTTCCCAATGCTTCAAACATCCATTTTTTATATGCTTCTACCCCTGGCTGGTCAAAAGGATTAACTCCCAAAATACGGGCAGAAACATAACAGGAAAACAGGAAGAAATAAAATAATTCACCAAACGCATAAGCATCCAATCTTTCCACTTCTAAAATCAGACAGGGCAGTTTTTCTCTGTGAGCCTTTACTGTTGCACCAAAAGATGCTTTGTTGATATCCCAAAATTCTTTACCATTCAAATAATCAAATCCATCTTCCAGCATATCAGCCACAGGTGCTAAAGAAGCATTTTTTTCCTGCACATCCAAAAAGGTTTCAAAAAGAAGTGGTGTTCCATCCTGAATATACTGACCCATAGCATGTAATTCTTCACAAAAGTCTCCTGATGACGGAAAAAGTCCTTTATTATCCTTTCCTTCACTTTCTCCAAAAAGCTGTATCCACCATTTATAAAACCAACGAAATTGAGGTTCAAAACTAACGAGCATTTCTATTTTATAACCCTTTTGATAATACAGATTTCTAAGGCAAGCATATTGATACGCTAAATTTCCCATCATTTCCCCATTCGTAAGATGTTTTTGCATATCCGCAGCTCCTAAAACCAGCTTTTCGATATCTATCCCTGCCACTGCCATAGGAAGAAGCCCAACTGCACTCATTGCAGAAAATCGTCCGCCTATGTCTTCCGGAAATTCCAAGAAAGTATACCCCTGTTCTTCACATAACTTTTCCAATGAACTTCCTTTTGTACCTGTAGCAATAATTCTCTCTTTTGCTTCTTCTTGATACTGAGCAGTAAGAAAATTCCTTAAAACACGAAAAGAAGCTCCTGGTTCTAAGGTTTCAAAATTTTTCGCTATACAATCAATATACACGGATTTCCCTTCTAACTCTTTCAAGGCTTTTTGCAATTCATAAGGAGAAAGTGTATTTCCCATATAAACAATCTTCACTTTATCATCTGTCTGTAAAGCCTCAATGACTGCTCTGGCAGCATTATTAGAACCACCTACTCCAATAATTACAAAAACATCTGCATTCTCTCGAATATGTTCCGCCAGCTTCTGTAACTTCTGTACTTCTTCACGGTTTGCCCACTTTTCCACAGAAAACCATCCTAAAGAATCCACATATTTATCTTCTCCCGCTAACACAGATTGAAAAACATCTTTATTTTCCTCCATAATTGCATGCAATTCATCCTTTAAATGAGGATTTTTATCTTCTATTCTTAAATTCAGCATAGCTACACTCCCTTTCATACTATATTTATCAAAATAAGGGCTGCTGTCTAATGGCAGCAACCCCCGATTTTTTTATCCCATACATGGATGGCAGTGTCCGTAAGCATCCATACAGTCCTCTTCCGGATTTTTCATACAAAGATGAACAGCTGCCTTTTTGAATGTCATTGGCAGAGCAAGAATATTTGGATTTTCTCCAACAAATTTTTTCTTTGCATCCTCCAACGCTTCTTCAAATGTAGCTCTTGTCTTTAATCCCATTCCTCTTGCATATCCCGGTTCCTGTGCACCAACAATATAAATTGCGCTTGTATTCATTTCTGCAATATGTCCGCAGGAAATCATACTAAAGCCGTGGAATGGATGGAATGCATTTGTAAAACGATATTTTCTGATATATTCTTCGTTTGTTGCAAAATATTCACCATAACGATTCATATCCGGCAATGTATTCATATAATCATGCTGGAACATATCATACATTTCTCTTAAATATGGCCATAATTCATCATGGAAGAAACCATTGCAAAGAGAAGAGCAGATAATTACGCAATTGTCACTCATAATTCGTTTATATCTCAATACCTGTGCGCTTAATGCCTGCATCATCATAATCGGGTTTGTTCCCATTCCATCACCATAATGGAATTTCTGAGGCATACCAAATACTAAAACATCATATTTCTTTTCAGCCCAGTGTACATAAGTTCTCTTATCTGCCAGTTTCCAGCTAATTGGCATCATTTCTTTTGCATATCCGGAATAGATTGCAATCTGTCTGGAATTTGTATCCAGAACAGCGTCACAACAGAAGAATGGATGTCCCATTTTTTCTTCCATGTGCATAGAAATTTCATCAAATTTTGTTCTCATTAAGCTTCCGCCATTTACCGGTGTAAAATCTTTTCTGTGCATAACAGATGGAACATGATGGCTTGAAATACTCTTCCAGTTTGTGATACCAGTTGCACTGTGTTTATATCCGCCTGAATATCCACCATAAGGATTTCCCTGTACATGACCTACCAGAATTGGAATATCACATTCAAACACATATTTATTCATATAAACCGGATCACCGCGTCTTGTTGTTCCCAGATCTACCATGTGTTCTTTATCTTCACTGTCGTGGCTGATAATCTGTCCTGTATGCCAGAATTCATTAAATAATTCCTCTCCAAAAATTGCTCTTGCGTCAGACTCTTTACTTCTTGGATGTAAACCATTGGAAATAATGAATAAAATATCTTTTTTCTCAACACCTGCTGCGTATAATTCTTTCAGCATATATTTAATGCTCATTTTTCTGTGGCTTGTTGGCTGCTCTCCACCTTTTACTCTATCAGGTACAATAAAAGTAACGGTGCTTCCCTTATGTGCCAGTTCAGACAAAGTTGGCATTCCGATTGGATGTGCAAGGCTTTCCAGATAAGCTGCTTCCAGTTTGTCTTCCGGAATGCAATCAGGATCTTTTACTGTTTCCCCCGGAATAAAAATGTCTGTGCTGTCAGGCAATTCGGCCGCCATAGTACCATGTCCATATTCAAATTCTAACTTCATTCTTTTTTCCTCCTTGTTATGCATTCATGTAAAGTGAAATAATTTCTAAATATTCTTCTGGATAATAACCGATTTCTCCCTGAAATCTTGTGAGAGCAATTAAACCGCCATCAATTTCAGGAATAGATGCCAACATTGCTGCATTATCTTGTTTCAAGCCCCCACCATAAACAATGTCCATACCATCTGTTTTCTCTTTTACAAATCTGGCAATCTTTGTAATATATTCTTTTCCTGCTGGTGTTTTGCCAGGTCCGATAGACCAAACTGGTTCATAAGCAATGGTTACCATAGATTTATCCACATCTTTTAACCCCAGTTCCAACTGCTCTCCCAGAACTTCCTGCCACTGCTCTAATTCTTCGCTTTTCTCACCAATACAATATAACACTTTCATGCCTCTGTCTACCGCAGATTTTATTTCTTTATTTAAAATGGTATTTACTGCTTTTGTATTTACTACTCCTGCTTCCGCCAAAATTCCCGCAAGATTATTTCTTTCTTCGCAATGTCCAATAATAACAGTTTCACAACCAGCTGCCTTCATTGCTGCTGCAGGACGTCCTGTAGTAAACGCTCCAAAATTTTTTCCCGGAGCTACATCATCTCTGAAAACGCCTTGGCAGCCAATCTGAACAGGACTATTCTCTGTCTTTGCCTGACAAGCAGAAAACAGATGAATTTCCGGAAAGAACATTGCAAATTCAACTTCTTCAGGAGAATATTTTTTTAATTCTTCCTGTGTATTTTCTACAATATACTTACCCCACTCTTTCATCTCTGCAATTCTATTGACACCACCTAATTCTGCCGGTACATCAAATCTTTTTAAATTTAAATAAATATGTTTCATGTTGCTCTCCTCTATTTTATTATTTTCCTGACTGTGTATTAAAAGAAATCATATCAGGAAGCTCTTCCCCAATTAAAGGTCGGCACCAGTCTAAAAATGCCTGCGTAACACCATTTCCTTCTTCATTAATAAACTCATCTGGCATTTTTCTTTCATACATCATGACTTCATCAATATCTACTAAAAACGGCTTCATTTCATACGGATTTTCAGAAACTCTGGAAAATGCCACCATTTTTCCAGACTCTCCATTTAAAGCAGCTCTACAAGCCATTTCTCCTGCCAACTGTGCTTCTTCAATATCAACCTGACTCTGCATGAAAATGGATGCTCTGCCTAAAAGTCCTGGTTTTTCGCCTCTTGCCTTATAACCCAGTTTCTGAATAACTAAATTTGCCAGATGGGAGCTTACATCGCCGAAATAAGTGGCACGTTCTGTTTTAAATACAGGTTTTACAATAGGTTTTCCTTCTTTATCTGTCAAACCTTCGCTGGCAACTACCAAAATTCCAGATTTTTTTTCTAAAAGCTTTTTAATATCTTCAATAAATTTATCTTCATCAAATGCTCTTTCAGGAAGATAAATCAAATCCGGCGCGTATCCTTTTTCTCCCGCCAATGCACTGGCCGCTGTAATCCATCCTGCATTTCTGCCTGACGCTTCCATAACCACTACATGAATTGGTAAAGAACGTACATCCGCTGCTAATTCTTGTGTACAGGCAGCCATATACTTTGCCGCACTTCCGAATCCCGGACTGTGGTCTGTCACTGCAATATCATTGTCTGTTGTTTTTGGAATCCCCATAACTTTTACGTCAAGATTACGTTTCTGACATGTTTTATGCAACTTTCCACAAGTGTCCATTGTTCCGTTTCCACCATTAAACAATACATATTTAATGTTTTCTTCTTCCAGAATATCTGCCATTTTTTCATAATGTTCCTGTTCAATAGGATCTCTGGATGTTCCAATTGCAGTACCCGGAGTCTGTAATAAAAGTTTTAATTTTTCTTCCGGTATATTTTCCAATTCCAAAAAGTCTTTTTTTAAGAATCCGCCTGTACCATTGTTTGCGCCATAAATATGTCCAATTTTATCTGATTTTTTTGCTTCTTTTATTGCACCATACAAGGAACCATTCATTACTGCGGTAGGACCGCCTCCATGTACAATCAATAAGTTTTCCGCCATATCTTTTTCCTCCAAATTTGCCAAGACCGAAATAGAAAATACCTTGCAGCAATACATGCTGCAAGGTATCTTAAATTTCAACAGCTCAATATTTTACAGTCATGTCTGGCAATTTTTTCTTTTTTTACTGTGTCAATTATTTTCCTGCTTCTGTCATAATGTCAAACAATACATAATCATCAACTGGAGCTTCTTCTGTAACTTTTCCACTTTCTAAGAAGTTTTTCTGCTGAATTTCATAGTATCCTTTGATACTTCCATCTTCAACACCTTTTAACAGTTCTTCAGAAGTAATCCAAGCACCATCTGTTGTCTGTCCCATTGCTGTTTCTACATCTGTCTTTGTTTCATTTGCTACATATCCTGCAACTTCTTCAAAGTTTTCTTCTTTTGCACCAAAATCCATTGCTTTGTAAAGTGCTTTTGTAAATCTTACTAATAAATCTTTGTTCTTTTCAGCATATTCAGGCATACATACCCAGCTTGCAGGGTCTGCTGCGATATCGGAAAAGTCTGCATTACTTACGAATACCTGTGCATCATCACCTAATTCATCTGTGATAACTTTTGTATTTGGTGACCATGGAGCACAAGCATCAATAGAACCGGAAATCATAGCACTTGGCATATTTGTAACTTCCATATTATATGCTTCGATATCGTCCAGTGTAAGACCAACTGAATTTAATGCACGTACTAAAATTGTTTCAGATGATGTACCGGAAGCATAAGCTACTTTTTTGCCTTTTAAATCTTCCAGAGAGTTTACACCATGAGATTTTAATCCCATTACACAGTCCGCATCACCTAACTGCTGGAAGCAGAATACATCAACATTTCCCTGAATTGCAAGAGAATGAGCACCAGGTCCGATATAAGCTACATCCATAGAACCTGATTCCATAGCAGCGATTTCTGTTGGGCCATCATCAAATTTTGTCATTTTTACTTCGATACCCTGTTCTTCAAAGTATCCTTTTTCTTTTGCAGTTGTTACTACCCATAAGGAAGCGTAGTTTGGCATATAAGCTACGTTTACTACATCAAGCTCTTTTTTCTCTTCTTTTCCGTTTGTAGCTTCTGTTTTTGATTCTTCTTTTTTTGGTTCTTCAGAGCTTCCTCCACAGCCTGCTAACAGAGACATTGCTGTTACTCCTACTAAAAGCATGGATAATAATTTCTTCTTCATTTTAAGTTCCTCCTAAAAATATAGTTTTTATTCTCACCGGGCTCTTTCCTGCCCCATTGTAAGTTCTAAATTATTTTCTCACTTCCAAATATTCCTGATATACCTGTCCCCAAATATGATTTTTCAGTTCAATAAAGCGGTCGCTCATCTTTGTTTCCTGATCTCTTGGATATGGAATATCAATATCCACAACTTCTTTAATACGTCCCGGACGAGCGCTCATAATTACAACTCTTGTTGCAAGAACAATAGCTTCTTCAATATCATGTGTAACAAAGAAACATGTTTTATTTTCTTCCTGCCATGCTTTTAAAAGTTCTGACTGAAGCTGTGTTCTTGTCTGTGCATCCAAAGCTCCGAAAGGTTCATCCATAAGAAGTACTTCTGGATTCATTGCATAAGCTCTTGCAATCGCAACACGCTGTTTCATACCACCGGACAATTCCTTTGGATAAGAGTCAGCGAATTTTTCCAATTCAACCATTTTCAAATATTTCATTGCAATGGCATCACATTCTTCTTTAGAAAGTCCTTTTAATTTTAAACCGAATTCAACATTTTTCTTTACTGTCAGCCATGGAAACAATGCGTACTGCTGAAAAACAACACCTCTGTCTGTTCCTGTTCCGTTGATTGGTTTTCCGTCTACTAAAATCTGTCCGCTGGTAGGCTCTAAAAGTCCCGCAATAATATTTAATAATGTAGATTTACCACATCCAGATGGCCCGATTACACAGATAAATTCATTTTCTTTAATATCAAAATCCACACCGTTTAAAGCAACAACTTCACCTTTTCGTGTGTTGTATTTCTTTTCAACGCCCTGAATACTTACTTTTATATTTCCCTCTTTTCCTGCCATGATGTTAACTTCCTTTCAAAGTATTTAAGAACTTTCTCAGCCAGCATACCGATAACACCGATAATAATGATATAGAGAAGCATTGGTGTTGTTTCATAGGAGTTTGCCAAAGATTTAATTCTCATACCAAGACCTGCAATAGCTCCTGTAGATTCTGCTGCAATCAATGTTGTAAGCGCTGTTGAGATACCAAGTCTTACCGCTGTAATGATAAATGGTGTTGTTGCCGGGAAAATGACCTTTACGAACAGGTTCACATCGTTTGCACCTAACACTCTTGCTGCCTTAATCAGAGTTTCATCTACGTTGATAACACCCTGGAAAATTGTAACTGTCATAATTAAGAATGTTGCAAGGCAGATAACAATAATCTGTGGTGCACGACCTACACCTACACCGATAACTACAAGTGGTACATAAGCCAGTGGTGGAATATTTCTGATAAACTGAATCCATGGCTCCAAAATAAATCTTACCGGACGATACCATGCCATCAAAAATGCCACCGGAACAGAAATTACAAAGCCAAGTAAAAATCCCCAAAGAACGGAAATCAAACTGCTTGCAATATCCTGTAACAAAATTCCTCTCTCTACCATAAGTCCAATGGATTGTAATACTTTAATCGCATTTGGAAAACATCTGGCAGTCTGTGGAGTAATTGATAAGATTGTCCACACCAGAATTGCTGCTATGAATGAAATCAGCAGCCATATCCCTTTTGGTATTTTGCCTATGATATCGGCTCCACCTTTACTTTTTTTCCCCATTTTAATCCTCCTGTTTCTTTTTGTTTCAGCATTTCGTACTAAAACTTATTTCTTATTCGTTATTGTATTGTTATTATCCCCTATATGGGGTTAAAAATCAATACGATTTTGCGCAAACGTTTGAGCTATTTGTATATTTTTTAACATACTTTTGCGTTTTAACTATATATTTTTTGCACAAATACAAAACAGGGTGGATTGGACATTCATCATTTTACCCAATCCACCCTGTTTTAAAGGAAATATATTTACATTTTTTTATAACGTTCAATCATTTCTTCTAAAGATACCTGCTCTACAAGAGGTGCTTTTCCAAAAGAACCAAATTCTACAATCAAAGTTCCGATTGCTTCTTTTACACCTTTTTCAATTACTTCTACTAAAGCCGCTGTATCATCATCCTGGATTGTACCATACATAACAGTATCCATAATCGGTGGAAGAAAAGCTCTTGGATCAAACTGATCTTTCTTCTCCTCTAACAACTGGTATACACCACCAATGGAAGCACTGTCACGTTTGGAAGGATTGTTTTTAAAGAATTCCTTCATATTTCTTGTAACAGCCAGACGAATATCTGTATCTACATTAATTTTTCCAATACCACATGGAATTGCAGCTTTTAATTCATTAATGGAAATGCCGTAAGCATTCTGAATATTTCCACCCAACGCATTGATTTCATCTACAATGTATCTTGGCACTGTGGAAGATCCATGAGATACCAGCACACCAAAAAGATTTTCATGCATCATACACTCTTTAATAGCAATGGCAATTTCTTTTCTTAATTTTACATCTTTTCCCTTAGATGCTCCGTGCATAGTTCCATAGGAAATTGCCAGCGCATCACATCCTGTTTTTTTGAAAAATTCAACTGCTTTTAATGGATTTGTGTAAGTAGATGTAGAAGAAAATACATGATCCTCTACCCCTGCAAGTACACCTAACTCACCTTCTACAGATACACCCCTTGCATGGGCATATTTTACAACTTCTCTTGTAAGTTCAACATTTTCCTCAAAAGGAAGAGAAGAACCATCAATCATAACGGATGTATATCCACCTTCAATAGCGGCTTTACAAGAGTCAAAGTTTTTACCATGGTCTAAATGAAGCACTACAGGAATAGGTGAATCTTCCGCAAATTTTTTCACAGCATTTGCAATATTTTTTGCACCGATTTTCTTATCTTCTAAAGTTGCGTTTAAGAAATCAGTTCTTCCACCCATAAATCCGTTTGCCAGATCTGCTCCCTGTAAAATAGCTGCAGAGCGGAACATTTCATGAACTTCAATGGCAGCTTTTGCCTGAGCGACTGCATTTACATTAAATGCACCTTGTGCAAAATGGTATTTGTCAACAGTTTCCAATAATGGTCTTAATGGTATTAATGGCATAATCTATCTCCTTTTATCTTTCTATTTTCTTTCCTTTTACAAAAGTATCTACAATATCATAACATTCATCTACAATCAGAATGTCTGCATCTTTTCCCGCTTCCAGACTTCCGATTTTATCATCTACGCCTAAAAGTTTGGCAGGGTTCATGGTTAAAAGAGGAAGCACATCTTCCATTTCTGCCCCTGTAAAGTCAATCAATCGTTTCAACGCGGTTCCTGTTGTCAGGGTACTTCCTGCACGCACACCGTTTGATTTTAATTTCGCATCTCCATCCTCGACTACAACATCATTAACTCCCAATTTATACTCTCCATCCGGAAGTCCTGCTGCCATAATAGAGTCTGTCACTGCAACTACTTTATCATATCCTTTTGCTTTCAAAAACAGTCTTACACTGCCTGGATGCAGATGGCGTCCATCACAAATTGCTTCACAATAAATATCTGATTCTAAAGCTGCTCCCATCATAGACGGAAAATGCTGATGAAATAACTTCATTGCATTGCAAGTATGGGTACAGGCTGCCGCTCCGTTTTCAATACATTTCATAGCAGTTTCATAATCTGCTCCGGAATGTCCGATTGCAACAGTAATTCCCATCTTTTTCATCTCCGGTACTGCTTCCGGAATGCCTTCTACTTCCGGTGAAACTGTAATATAACGAATATTTCCTTCTGCCTCTTCCTGATATTCTTTTAAAAGCTCCATATCTGCCTTTCTTAAAAGTTCTTCCGGCATAGCTCCTTTAAATTCCACAGAAAGAAATGGTCCTTCCAAATGAATACCCAAAAGATTTGCACAATTTGCGTGATCTTTTTGATGTTTTAATGCTTCGTGAATACATTTGGTTGTTTGTTCTTTTGTATCTGTTAAAATAGAACAAAGCCATGAAGTTGTTCCTTGAAGTGCAAAGAAATGACCGATTTTCTCAAAATCATCTTTCATGGCATCATTTACATCTACACCACAACCTCCATGAGTATGTACATCAATAAATCCCGGAATTACAGACTTACCGGAAGCATCATAAACATCCCCTTCTCTTTCACCATGTCCCGGACTGCAGATTTCACAGATTTTACCATCTTCTATACACAAATCTTTTCTTTCCATACGGCGTTTGTCATATCGGTACACATAACCATTGGTAATCCAGGTTTTCATAACTTATCCCTCCAATGCAGCTACAAACTCTGTAATTTTCAGATTGATATCAGGGTGATTTGTCAGTAAAGATACTGGGAAGTCGGAAGTCGCATCTCCATAAGCAGTTCTTCTTACCACAGCTCTGTGCCAGTTTCTAAAGCATCCCAGACGAATTTTTCTGGCATGGGCAATTTCATAAATACCGATAGTCACACAATATTTCGGCATATCTTCTAACGCACCGTTAAAATCTCCAATAGCATTTGCTGTTCTTGTTTCTTTTGTAATGTCCAAAACTCTTGTTTTCTGAGCCAGAAATTCTTCGTTACTTAAAGATGCATCTGCTTCATTAAAAGCAACATGGCCATTGATACCGATGCCTCCAAAGCAAATATCAACACCGCCCAATTTTTCAATCAACTGAGGAATATATTCTACATTTTCAGGATTTGGAAATACTCTCTGTTCTTCCGGCATAACCAATTCCGGATCAATCTGACTATATACGGTTCTGTTCATAAATCCACGGAAACTCAGAGGATGTGTTTCCGGAACCCATTTCTTATCATCATCCAGATACTCATCCATATTGATAAACCATACATTTTTCAGACTGATTTTTTCCTTATTTACCATTTCTACAAAATAAGGATACTGTCCTACCGGACCTACCGGACAAATAAATACAGTTTTCTTTCCTGCTGCATTATTTTTCTTAATTTCCTCTGTCATTTCCTCTGCCATAGATTGAAATACCGCTGCATTATCTTCCATTACGATCACTGGCAGTTTCGCTCCTTTGTTTAAAAGATCCTCCTTTGTGTAAGTATAATACTCATGTTTCGTCATTTCAAACAATCCTCCCTTGTTTTTGCATTGTCAATCCTTTCATATCTAAGATTATACGATAAGTATTTTCCATTTTCAACAAACCTTTCTTAAATATTGCGTTTTTTTCTACTCAATTTATGCAAACGTTATCCTAAATTCCATTGTTTTTATTCGTCATTTCAGTTATAATGTATCTATAATATTGCCATTGTATTGTGAGGTTTTAATATGACACTAAAAGAAATCGCAAAAGAAGCTAATGTTTCTATCTCTACTGTTTCCAGAGTTATTAATCAAAAAAACACAAAAGCTGCCAGTCCAGAAGTACAAGAACGCATCTGGAACATCGTGAGAAAAAGTGGATATACGCCTAATTCTACTGCACGCGCTTTAAAGCTTGGGCCAACAACTCCCTCTATAGAAGTGCCTGCACGCACAATTGCCTGTATTTATGCAAGGGGAGATTCTGCAGTTTCCGATCTTTTCTTTTCCCATATTGCAAAGGCCATTGAACAAGAGGCTTTTAAAAGCAACTTTTTCATCAAACACTCTTTCACCGCATTGGATTTAGAAAATCCGGATGTAACTCTTAGAATTGCCAACTCCCCTGTAGATGGAGCTGTTATTTTAGGACGATATGATGAACGTATTTTAAAACTTTTCACCAAAAATTATAAGCATATTATCTATGCCGGATTAAATCCCATGGATGATAAATACGATCAAGTTGTATGCGATGGAAAAGAACTTACCTTTAGCGCCGTTTCTTATCTCCACGAATTAGGACACACAAAAATCGGTTACATTGGAGAACAAAATAACGAAATCCGCTATACTGCATTTAAAGGTGCTTTGGAAACGCTTGGATTACCCTTTTCACAGCGAAATGCTGCCAATGTAAAGCTTTCCCACGAAGGTGGTTATCAGGGAGCACTCCATTTAATTAAATCAAAAGCAGATATTACTGCTGTTTTTTGTGCAAACGATAATACTGCCATCGGTGCAATCCGTGCTTTTCGAGAGCAGGGATACCGCATTCCCGAAGATATTTCTGTTATTGGTGTAGATGATATTGAGACAGCACAATATCTTTCCCCTATGCTTACTACTGTCCACATACCTTTAGAAGAAATGGGGAGAATGACAGCAAAAATTCTTATTGACCGTATTACCGGTGGACATCGTATTCCTTTAAAAACTGTACTGCCTTATTACATAGCGAAAAGAGATACTTGCGGCAAAGCACCAAAAAATCGAAAATAACATCAGGAGGACTTTATTATGAAAAAAGCACTTTATTTTGATTGTGCATCAGGAATCAGCGGAGATATGTCCGTAGCTGCTCTGCTTGATTTAGGTGCTGATAAAAATATGCTTTTAGACACTTTAGCCAGTTTAAACCTTTCCGGGTATAGTATTGAAATTTCAGAAGTGGAGAAATCAGGAATTGCAGCCTGTGACTTCAATGTTCTATTAGATAAAAAACACGAAAATCACGATCATGATATGGAATATCTGCATGGTGAAAAACATGAACACAATCATGCAGGGCATCATTGCGAACATGAGCATCATTCTCATGAGCATCGAAACTTGTCTGATATTCTTTCTATTTTAGAAAGCAGCAATATGACAGCTGGTGCAAAAGCCATGGCTTCTAAGATTTTTGAAATTCTCGCAGAAGGAGAAGCCCTTGCTCACCGCGTTCCAAAAGAACAGGTACATTTTCACGAAGTTGGTGCCGTAGATTCTATTGTCGATATTGCCGCCTTTGCAATCTGTATGGATTTTCTGGGATATGAAGAAGTTTTTCTGCCTGTATTAAAAGAAGGACAGGGCACAATTCGCTGTCAGCATGGAATTCTTCCTATTCCTGTTCCAGCTACTTCTAATATTGTATGTACGCATAAGCTTCCTCTGTCTATCCTGCCTGTACAGGGAGAGCTTGTAACACCTACCGGCGCTGCAATTGCTGCTGCAATTACAACTTCTTATACTCTGCCGGAAATCTTTCAGATTAATAAAATCGGCGTAGGTGCAGGAAAAAGAGAGTATGAAGTTCCGGGGATTTTGCGAGTGATGGAAATTCAGTATTGATAAGAAGCTGTCATTTTAAGTACATATAAAGAATATCTATACATTTTGCGCTCAGGCCGCACGAAAGTGTATAGATATTCCTAAGTATTGCTTAATGCAACAACTTCATAATAATCAAGTAGGGGATTTCTTCTTTACAATCTGTAGCTCATATCCCAATGCATTTAGTACTGAATAAAACATTTTTAGTGATGGACTATGCTCATTTCTTTCAAGGCGGGAAATTGCTTGCTGTTTACTACCAATCATTTCTGCAAGTTCAGATTGAGAAATATTTTTTTCCTTTCTAATTTCAATTAAAGAAGCAATTAGTTCAGCATCATTTTCCGCAACATAATATGTTGTTGATTTCATATCCGATTTTTCTGTAAGTGGAATAGAACCTTTTTCAATTTCAATTGCTTCTAATAAGCCTTGCATAGTATCCTCAAAAAACTTACTCATTTCCTATTCCTCCTTTAACATTTTCACAACAGCTTTAAAGGCTTTCTTTTCATCTTCCGTTAAATCATCTTTTTCATTCTTAGTATATACATTGATAAAGTAAATGACTTCCTTAATTTCAATATCAACATATATCACTCTACTCCCACCACTTTTTCCTCTTCCTTTCATAGGAATTCTAATTTTTCTCAAACCACCTGTTCCCTGAATAACGTCACCACTTTTAGGATTTTGCAATAAAATATTTTGTAAATCACGTAAATCTTCATCAGTTAAACCAAGTTCTTTCCATTTTTTAGTAAACAAAGGTACCTCAATAAAAGTTCTTTTCATTTTACGCAATCCCTTCTTTTTTATAATTTCATACTACAACACATTTGTTGTTAAGTCAATACGTACTAAAATATACGGATACTAAAAAATTATAATTTCAAAATAATTTTCACTTTCTAAATTATATTTTTTGATAGAAAAATAAATCTCCAACAGAAATAAATGTCCCTGAACATTAAATCCCGTTGAAGATTATTTGTCTTAAAATAGGAAAATACAATCAATAATATCTGCTTTTCCATTTTCATCTTTAGTTAAATGTATCGTTATTTCTCATTGTAACTTTAACTTCCTATTTCTTCTCGTAAGTTAAAAATTCATACTCAATATCAAAATAGGTCTGTTCTTCGCTTCTTTCTGTCACCTTCCACTCCGGCATATCATCCAGATTAGGGAAAAAAGCATCTGCTTCATAAGCAAAATCAATTTTTGTCACATGAGCTTTATCACAATATGGCAAAAACTGTTTATAAATACTGTCTCCGCCAATAACATATAAGTCTTCTGCATCATATTTTTTTATTTCTTCTAAAACTTCTTCTACACTATGAAGAACAATGGCATCTTTAACTTTATAATTTTTATCTCGTGTAAGTACAATATTCACTCTGTTTTTCAAAGGAAGTCCGTTAGGAAATGTTTCCAATGTCTTTCTTCCTAAAATAACCACTTTTCCTGTTGTTGTGGTACGGAAAAACTTCATATCTGCAGGAATACTTACTAAAAGCTTATTGTCCTTTCCTATTCCCCAATTTCTATCTACTGCTACAATTAAATTCATTTTCCATTCCTCCTTATACTGCGATTGGTATATCTTTAATCTGCGGTCCTGCCTGATAATTTTCCACAATTAAATCATCTGTGGTAAACTGATAAAAATCTTTTACTTCCGGATTTAACCGTACTTTTGGCGCCGGAAATGTCTCTCTCTTAATCAGTTCTTGAATAACCGGCACATGTCTGTCATAAATATGAGCATCTGCAATCACATGAACCAATTCTCCCGGTATCATATCATTTACCTGTGCTACCATCATTAGCAAAATCGCATACTGACATACGTTCCAGTTATTTGCTGCCAGAATATCCTGTGAACGCTGGTTCAACACTCCGTTCAGCACTAATTTTTCACTGTCTTTTTCTTTGGTTACATTATAGGTCATACTATAACAACAAGGATCTAAAGCGCCACTGTGAAGATATTCAAACTGATATAGATTTGTCATAATTCTTCTGCTATATGGATTTTCCTTCAGCTGTTTTAAAACATAATCCATCTGGTCTGTTTCTTCACCTTTATAAAGAAATTTTCTTCCTACAACGTCTCCGTAACAAGTACCGATAGAACCATCTTCATCTGCCCATGCATCCCATATATGTCCGTTTAAATCATGGATATTATTGGATTTTCTCTGGTAAATCCAAAGAATTTCATCCATGCAGGTTTTTAAAGCTGTCTTTCTCAGTGTCAATGCCGGAAATTCTTTCCGTAAGTCGTAGCGGTTTACCACGCCAAATCTCTTAATTGTATATGCATATTCCCCTGTATCTTCCCATTTTGGTCTTACCTTTTCACCTTGGGTATCTGTGCCATTTTCCAAAATATCCTGACACATCGGGATAAATAAATCATCTGCTAAACTCATGAAATTTTCCTTTCTTCCCACGTTTTTTCTATTAATTATACTCTATATTCCTCTGTCTTCCAATAGAAAAACCTTCTCATCCTACTGTTTTCCATCTTTAATGAAGGCAATTAACTTTTCTACATCATCAAATTCATCATAATCACCTTCAATACCTTCACGGTGATATACAATGCCGTTTTTCTCGTTACGTTCCAAACAATCTAACAACATTTTCTCTCCATATCTTTTCGCAAATAGGGTAAAACCGTATGGCTTTATTTTTGATAGCAGACCTTTTCTACACTTTTCACTACAACGATAACAATGTGTTTGATTTTTTTCTATTGAACATTTCCTATTTTCACACCATTCTCTATCAGGACATTGCCCTGAATTACACCCCTGGCAACTTATATTTTCGGAACACAAACAGCACGCAAGCCCACATCTTGCAATTCCTAATTCCCGTTTCATAAAAGCCCTCCCATTTGCCTAATCTGTATAGCGCCATATTCTGACATATAAACATTCTATCAGAAACCACTTCTTCTTTCCACACATTTTCACCAGCACTTTACAAATCCGAAAAAAAGTGATACTCTTTTAAAATCTTTATGAAAGGAGTTTTTTCATGAAAAAATTTATCATCTATTGTCTCAAACCTTTGTCTTTTTTACCGGCACTTACTGTTATGTATATGATTTTCAGCTTTTCCGGTCAAACCGGTACAGAGTCTGGAAGTCTCAGCCATGAAATCAGTTATCAAATTGTATCGGTTGCAGACAAGATTTTAAATAAAAATCTGACAGAAAATGAAAAGCAAATCTATACAGACCGAATTGAACACCCTGTAAGAAAGCTTGCTCATATGACAGAATACTGTATTCTGGCTCTTTGTGTTTCTTTTCCTCTCTATGTATATGGTGTGAGAGGTTTTCTCCTATTCCTGTTAGCGGGACTGTTTTGCGTGGGATTTGCCTGCACAGATGAATTTCATCAATCCTTTGTAGCAGGTCGAGGGCCTTCCAAAAAAGATGTGCTGATTGACAGCACAGGAGTTTTTATCGGCATTCTGGCAGTACAGATTTTCTGTCGTGGATTTTTACGTTCAAAAAAACGCAAATAAAGGCAAAAGGGACTTCTTGCAAATTATTGCGCCAGTCCCTTTCCATTATTTTCAAAATATATTTCTTACATATTAAACAAATCCGCATGTGTTCCCGTATCAACTAATGTAAGCGTCAAAATATCATTCTCGATCAGATAAATAAGCAGCCAATCTGGTTGTATATGACATTCACGAAAATTTTTATATTTTCCTTTCAACTCATGGTCACGATATTTTTTATCAAGTTCTTCTCCACTTTGAAGTATATTTACTACTTCTTCTAATAAACTAATATTTAGTCCTCTTTTTTTGGCGAGCTTTAAACTCTTTTTAAACTTTCCCGTTAAAATTAAATCATACATCATATATCCATATCCTCTAATGCTTCAGAGAAACTTGAATATTTTTTTGTATTTGGATCTTTGCTCAAAGCTTCTGCTTCTTCCATAGCTGCAAGCACTTCTGGTTTATATTGAGGATATTTTACTTGAAATGGTAATCCTCCTTGCAAGACAACCTGTTTCAAAAAAATATTTACTGCACTGCTCAAGTCAAGTCCTAACTCATTTAATAGCTCTGTTGCTGCCTGTTTTGTATTACTATCTATTCGGATGCTGGTTGTAACATTTTTCATAATCAATGCACTCCTTTCTTTATATTAAATATATTATTACATATTAAATACATTGTCAATTATCTTGAACATTTTTTTATTACATAAAAAGCTGTTGTAAGAAACATACAACTTATATATTCCCTACAACAGCCATATTCATTTACCATCTTACAGAAACATCTCCCGAAGGAAAAATTTCTTCTTCATCTTTCTCATTGATTGCCAGCAACCTTCCATCAGAAAGTATTTCTTTGGCAATCACTTCCCTTTTGGTTTCTCCAAAAATAATCTGGATTTTCTTCCCCGGAACAATATTTCTGCTAATGTATTCTTGTGGAATTCCTGATTTTTCTGTTTCCAAAAGCAACTGATTCACAAGTTCACCTACCAGTTTGTTTTTATCAACTTTCTGTCCATCCGGTAAAATTGCTCCTGCTTTTTCTTTCAACTCTTTTGGAAACCCTCCTGTGGGCTCATATAAATTCAATCCTATTCCCACAACTACAAATTCAATATCTCCTGTTTCAAAATCTGTCACTGCTTCTGTGAGAATTCCACATACTTTTTTATTTTCCAAATATAAATCGTTTACCCATTTAATTCCCAGAGAAACACCACAGCAATTTTCTACAGCCTTGCAGACAGCTACAGCCGCTGCTGCTGTAATTTCCAAGCTTTTCTGAGCTGTTTTTTCGGGATATAGAAGAACACTCAAATACAACCCACTATCTTTGGGCGAATAAAATTTTCTTCCCTTTCTTCCTTTTCCCTCTGTTTGTAGCTGAGCTACCACCACAGAGCCGTGGGGAAGCCTTTTTTCCACTACCAACTGTTTCATTCGCTGATTGGTAGACGCAATTTCTTTCCATACCTCTACCAGCACCTCTGTATTTTTAAGTTGTAACCGAACCGCTTCTTCCGACAAAATATTATTGTCTTCTTCCAGCAGATATCCTTTGTTGGTTACCGCTGTAATAGAATATCCCTCCTGCTGCAGGCTTTTCATTCCTTTCCATACAGCAGTTCTGGAAACATCCAACATCTTTGCCAGCTCATTTCCTGACAGATATTTCCCTCTATTCTGTTCTAAAAGTTCCAGAAGTCTTGATTTTGTAGACATCACATTCCCTATCTTTCTTCACGGAAATAATTTACACCACAGGATTTTGGCTGAGAATTCTCCTTTGAAGAACGCATAGAAGTAATAATCAGCACTAAAATTGTCATGATAAACGGTATCATATCGAAAACAGAGCTTGGGATAACCTGTGGCACATAGTATTTCAATACACTAAATCCACCGAATACCACTGCTGCAATAATTGCTTTATTTGGGTCCCACATAGCAAAAATAACAAGAGCAACTGCAATCCATCCCAAACCATTTACACAGCTTGTTACCCATACACCATTACAGATAATCATGGAACAGTATGCACCTCCTATGGCACAGATACCACCGCCCAGCATCAGATTAATGTATTTCAATTTTGTTACCGGAATTCCTGCTGCATCTGCTGCTGCCGGATTTTCTCCAATAGCACGGATATTTAAACCTGCTTTTGTTTTATGGAGATAAATAGCAGCTAAAATAGCAACCACAATTCCGATATAAACAAAAATATTATAGTTAAAAAACATTTTTCCAATAACCGGAATATCTGTAAGTACCGGAATTTCTACTTTGCCAAGGCTTTCCAAAATGTTTTCCGGAAGCTTTAAAGATGTGCTTCCACTTTCTTCTCTTACAAAATCTCCTACAAAATTACTAAATCCAATTCCAAAAACAGTAAGGGTAAGACCTGTAACATTCTGATCTGCCATGAAAGTTACTGTAAGAACCGCATAAATCAGAGCAGAAAACATTCCTGCTACAAAAGCTGCCACAAGAGCGAAAAACAAGTTGTCTGTCCAATAACCTACTACAAATCCGGCTACAGCTCCTATAGACATCATTCCTTCTACACCCAGATTTAAGTGTCCTGCTTTTTCATTGATAATTTCACCTACAATACCGAATAAAATAGGAGTTCCTGCCAATACCGCGGCCACAAAAAAGTTTACAAAAAAATCCATTATGCTTTTCCTCCTTTCTTACGTGTGACAAATTTATAGCGTACAAAAAATTCACATCCAAGTACAAAGAAAAGTATAATTCCCTGAAGAACGTCTGCTGAATATGCAGATAACCCGTGAGCAGACTGCATAACCGTGCTTCCTTTTTCCAGCACTGCAAATAAGAAGGATACCACTAAAATACCCACCGGATTTAACTGTGCCAGCCACGCTACAATAATAGCTGTAAAGCCTACACCGCCTGCTACGGAAGTTGTCAGTGTCAAATCAGAACCACTTGCCTGTACCATACCGGCAATACCACAAATGCCTCCGGAAAACGCCATGGTACGAAGTACGATTTTCTTATAATTCATACCTGCATAATTAGCAGTTGCACGGCTTTCTCCGACTACACTGATTTCATATCCCTGTTTTGTATATTTCAGATAAATATAAACAATTACAACTAAAATCAATCCAATCAACCAGCCCGCATGAACACCAAAAATCTTATCAAGCTGCGCTGCTTCTCCGAATTTCGCAATTTTCGGAAATCCTGAAGAATTCGGATCCTGCCACGGGCCGTCACGCAAAAAGGAAATTAAATACAATGCAATATAATTCAGCATCAGAGTAAATAATGTTTCATTTGTATTAAATTTGGCTTTGAAAAATGCAGGGATAAGTCCCCATAATGCACCACCCAGCATGCCTGCAAGGAACATGCAAATCATCAAAAGCCAGTGTGGAAAATCCCAGCAAAACAGAGCAAAATAAGTAGCAAAAATTGCTCCCATAATAATCTGTCCTTCTGCACCGATATTCCAAAAACGCATTTTAAACGCCAAAGTAATACCCAATGCCGGAATTAAGAGCGGTACCATAAGCTTAATGGTAGCCTGAAATGCCATGGTACTGCGGAACGCTCCCGAAACAATGGTTCCGTATACGGAGAATGGATTATATCCAATAAAAAGGATGAACAAACCGCCTGCTACAATAGCTAATAATACAGAAAGCAAACGAAGGCGCATAATCTGATTGTGAGTTCTCTCACTTCTTTTTTCAATACGAATGAGAGGCTCTTTTTTCTTCATATTTTCCATTTTATGCATCCCCCTTCTTCTTACCAGCCATCATAAGGCCCAGTTCTTCTTTTGTTGTGCTCTTGGCATCTACAACACCAATTGCTTCTCCATGACACATAACCATAATTCTGTCAGAAATCTGTAAAAGAACGTCTAAGTCCTCACCAATAAACAGCACTGCAACACCTTTTTTCTTCTGCTCATTTAACAAATCATAAATAGTATAAGAAGAATTGATATCTAAACCACGTACTGGATATGCTGTTACCAATACAGAAGGATTTGACTCAATTTCTCTTCCCAGAAGAACTTTTTGCACATTACCACCGGACATAAGACGAACCGGTGTATCTACACTTGGTGTTACTACACCTAGTTTTTCTACTAAGTCTTCTGCCATCTTTCTTGCCGGCTTTCTGTCTATGAAAATTCCCTTTGTTTTATCGTAAGTTTTTAATAAAATATTGTCTACCATTCCCATAGAAGCTACAAGTCCCATACCAAGACGGTCTTCTGGAACAAAGCCCAGACTGATACCCAGATTTGCAATTTCTCTCGGTGTTTTTCCTACAATATTTTCCTTGTTATGTAAAATTGCTCCTGCCTGCACCGGAATAAGTCCTGCAATACTCTCGCAAAGTTCTTTCTGTCCGCTTCCTGCCACACCGGCAACTCCCAGTATTTCCCCAGCTTTAATTTCCAGATTTAAGTCCTTTACAGCCATGTTTCCATCTGCTGCCTTTACAGACAAATCTACAATTTTCAGTCGTGTAAATACATTTTCACACTGCGGTCTTTGAATTTCCAGAGTTACCGGACGTCCTACCATCAGCTCTGTCAGCTGTTTTTCGTTGGTTTCACTGGTATTTACCGTTTCCACACTCTGTCCTTTTCTTAAAATTGTAACTCTGTCACTGATTTCCATAACTTCATTCAGCTTGTGTGTAATGATAATAATAGCGCTGCCCTGTTCTTTCATTTTTCGCAAAATACGGAACAATTTTTTCGTTTCCTGTGGTGTAAGTACAGCAGTAGGCTCATCTAAAATCAAAATATCTGCATTTCTATACAGAACTTTTAAAATTTCAACTGTCTGTTTTTCACTGACTGACATATTATATATTTTTTTCTCCGGCTCTACTTCCAGTCCGTATTTTTCTGTCAGTTTTGTCAATTTTTCCTTTAATTCTTTTGGCTTTACTCTTTTCCCTTCCATTCCCATGGCAACATTATCCATGGCTGAAAAAACATCCACCAGCTTAAAATGCTGATGTATCATACCAATCCCCAATTTTCCCGCATCGATTGGGGAATTGATGGTTACTTCTTTGCCGTTGATTTTAATAGTTCCCTCGTCCGGATGATAAATACCGGAAATCATATTCATCAACGTTGTTTTTCCTGAACCATTTTCTCCAAGCAATGCCAGAATTTCTCCTCTGCGAACTTCAAGATTGATGTGGTCATTGGCAACCACACTTCCAAAGGTTTTGGTAATCCCCTGAAGCTCGATGGCTTTCTCCTTCTTATCCAAAGCCAACTTGTTCACCTCTCATTTCCTTTCTTTTGTCTGTCAAAACACTGGATATTGTATCATAGTTTATTTCTATTTTCCATATTCATATTGAAAAGAGGATGTAAAAAACTCGATTGAGTTTTTTCACATCCCTCTTTTTGCTTTTATTGTGTATAAATTGCTAGAATCCTACGCTGAAAAGGTGTACTTCCCCTACCCCATAGAGATTCTCTTTTTGAATCTATGCGGCAGTTCTATTTCTCATCTTTTTGTTCTGATATTCCTGAAGTTTCTGACAGAAACCAGTCAAATGTTCATAATGACGCTGCTCT
>CAJKQE010000007.1 GCA_905201915.1 uncultured Lachnospiraceae bacterium | reverse complement strand
GATGAAAGAATTGGGAATTTTGGAAGATACGGATAATCCGCTGAAACCTTACAATATTGTGAAAACAAAAAAAGAGATTGCGGTATTGATGCATCAATATTTGCCGGATTTACCGGCTCAAATGACTTCTGAACAATTATCGAACAATTATTTACATTGTAATAGTGGCGACAGGTGGTATGCCGGAAATGGTATTTGAATACATTTTAAAGCAGAATGGAATAAATCCGGATAAAGACTTAAATATCAACAGGAGTATTGATTTCGGTTCTACAGCAGCAGCTTTTTTAGGCGGTCAGGGAGATTTTAGTGTGGAATTTGAACCTTCTGCCACAGCTTTAGAGCAGGAAGATGCAGGTTATGTGGTGGCTTCCTGTGGTGTGGATTCTGGTTATGTACCCTATACGGCTTATAGTGCCAAATCCAGTTTTATGCAGGAAAATCCGCAGATTGTACAGGGGTTTGTCAATGCATTACAAAAAGGTATGAATTATGTGAACACTCATACACCGGAAGAAATTGCTCAAATTATAAAACCACAATTTCCGGAAAATGATTTAAAAACCATTGAGACCATTGTAAAACGTTATCAGGAACAGGATACGTGGAAAGAGAATTTGATTTTTGAGAAAAAGAGTTTTGAACTTTTGGAAGATATTTTAGAGGATGCAGGGGAACTGGAAAAAAGAGTCCCCTACGATAAGTTAGTAAATACAGAATTTGCAGAAAAAGCAACAGAAAAATAAAGGGTATACATCCGTTATTTTAATGACAGGGTACTGTTTTGATATTTTGTGGAAAAAGTGACATCTTCTCCAAACCATGGTGGAGGAAGGAAGTGTTCTGCTTCTTCTTGAGTGGAAAATTCTACTTCTGCAAGCCACAGGTTTTCATAAGGTGCGTCAAAAATATCAAGTTCAATGGTAAGTGTGTCAGAAAGAGGGAGCAGATAGCGTGTTTTTGATAAAACAATGCCGTCTGCTTTCTCTTTTAGATGTAGATAAGCAGCTTCTGTAAGGGGAAGATTATATTCTTCTCGGACAAGCAGTCCTTTTCCTTTATAAGTTAAAAAATATTCCTGATCTTGTTTGCGTATACGCACAACAGGCTCGGTGCATAAGTATGCTTGTTCTATTTTTTTATATGGATAAGTGTCAAGATTTTCCGGCAATTTGTGGATAAGATACTTTCTTTCTATTTCCATAAGAAACCTCCGTATTTTCGTTGAATAAAAAGTAAATGTATCATATAATTTTTTTCTATAAAAATCAAGTAAAATAAAGAGAGGAAAAAGATGGAATTTATATTTGAAAAAGCCATTCAGGAAGATAAAGATGAAATCTGGGAAGTCATGAAAGAAGCAGCGCAGACAGTGGAGAAAAAGGAATGGTTTGCAGCAGGAGATGAAGGGTATATTAAAGAAATACTGGAAGGAAAAGGTTTCATTATTCTGGCAAGAGAGGAAAAAAGTAAAGAGTTGGCAGGATTTTTTATTGTAGTGATTCCGGGAGAAGAAGATTATATGGGGGATTATGCAGGTGTTCCAAAAGAAGAGAACGATAAAATTGTTCATTTGGACACTGCAGCAGTAAAAAGCAGCTTTCGAGGAAATAAATTACAGCGAAGGATGCTGGAAAAGGCAGAAGAAGAATTGGTACAGATAATGAAAGAAAAACATCATGCCATACAGTACCGTTTGTGCTCTGTGCATCCTGAAAATACATTCAGCCTTTTGAATATGACAGAAAATGGATATGAAATTAAAGCCAGAACACAGTTATACGGTGGACTGGAACGATTTGTGCTGTGTAAAACAGTGACTTTATTTTAGAAAAAGTTTACAGATAAAACAGAAAGTTTGTGCTATACTTAACGTCATGAATGGAAAACAGAAAAGAGGGATAAAATGGCAAAAATATGTGTATTTACAGCAGATGGATTTGAAGAAATTGAAGGATTGACAGTAGTGGATTTGCTTCGCAGAGCAGGGGCAGAAGTTTTTATGGTGTCTGTTGGAGAAGGTCTTACAATAAAAGGCGCTCATAATATAGAATTAAAAGCAGATGTACTTTTTGATGAGATATGCTATGACGATGCAGATATATTAGTACTTCCGGGAGGAATGCCGGGAACTTTAAATTTGAGAAATCATGAGAAACTTTGTGCGCTTTTGAAGGAATTTGCAGCGAAAGATAAGAAAATAGCTGCAATCTGTGCTGCGCCTATGATTTTTGGAGAGCTTGGACTTTTAAAAGGAAGGAAAGCAACCTGCTATCCGGGCTTTGAAGACAAGCTTGCAGGAGCTGAAGTGTGTACAGAGCGAGTAGTAAGAGATGGAAACATTACCACCAGCAGAGGTCTTGGTACTGCAATTCCTTTTGCATTGGAGCTAATTTCCCAGCTTTATGGAAAAGAAAAAGCAGAAGAAATAAAAAAATCAGTGATTTATGGGCATTGATGAAAAAATACTGGCGTTTTCAATATCCTTGTGTTATACTGTGTAAATGACTGTAAGTATGAAAACAGCGCTGTTTAATCTTATTTTTATTAAACAGAGTGCATATAGAATTCAAGGAGGAATTATTTACAATGAGTGTACAGGTAGAAAACTTAGAAAAAAACATGGCGAAGCTTACAATCGAAGTTTCTGCAGAAGAATTTGAAAAAGCAGTACAGAATGCTTACCTTAGAAGCAGAGGAAAAATCACAATTCCAGGTTTCCGTAAAGGTAAAGCACCTCGTGTTATGATTGAAAAAATGTATGGAGCAGGTATCTTCTTTGAAGATGCAGCAAACGCTTTAATTCAGGCAGAATATCCAAAGGCAGCAGACGAAAGTGGTCTTGAAATTGTTTCTCAGCCTGAAATTGATGTTGTTCAGATTGAAAAAGGAAAATCTTTCATCTTTACAGCAGAAGTGGCAGTAAAACCAGAGGTTACATTAGGTGAATATAAAGGTCTTGAAGTAGAAGTAACACCAGCTGATGTTACAGAAGAAGAAGTTGCTGCTGAATTAAAGAGAGAGCAGGAAAACAACTCCAGAACAATCGATGTAGATGACAGAGCAGTAGCTGATGGAGATATGGTAACTTTAGACTTCGAAGGATTTGTTGATGGTGTTGCATTTGAAGGCGGAAAAGGAACAGATTACCCTCTGACAATCGGTTCTAACTCCTTCATTCCAGGATTTGAAGAACAGTTAGTAGGCGCTGAAATCGGTGTTGAAAAAGAAGTAAATGTTACATTCCCAGAAAATTATCATGCAAATGATTTAGCTGGAAAAGCTGCTGTATTCAAATGTACAGTAAAAGCAATTAAAGTAAAAGAACTTCCAGAATTAGATGATGAATTTGCAAAAGATGTTTCTGAATTCGATACTTTAGATGAATACAAAGCAGATATAGAAAAGAAATTAAAAGAACGTAAAGAAGCTGTTGCTAAACGTGAAAGAGAAGACAAAGCAGTAGATGCTGTAATTGAAAATGCACAGATGGATATTCCGGAAGCTATGATTCAGAATCAGATTCAGCAGTTAATGCAGGATTTCGTTCGCAGAATGCAGGCTCAGGGATTATCTATTGATCAGTACTATCAGTTCACAGGTCTTGATAATGCAAAAATTCAGGAACAGATGCGTCCACAGGCATTAAAGAGAATTCAGAGCCGTCTTGTATTAGAAAAGATTGCTGAAACAGAAAACATTCAGATTTCTGATGAAAAATTTGAAGAAGAATTAAAAGCAATGGCTGACATGTATAAAATGGAAGTTGAAAAATTAAAAGAAGTAATGGGTGACTACGAAAAAGAACAGATTAAGAAAGATATGGCTGTTCAGGAAGCAGTTACTTTAGTAGCAGAGTCAGCAAAAGTAGTAGAAAAGAAAGAAGAAACAGCTGAATAAGAAACAACATTGCTGTATTCGGTAAGAATAGGAGGAGTTTCATGAGTTTAGTACCATACGTCATTGAACAGACAAGCCGCGGTGAAAGAAACTACGACATCTATTCCAGATTATTAAAAGATAGAATTATTTTTCTGGGTGAAGAAGTAACAGATGTATCTGCAAATTTAATTGCAGCACAGCTTCTTTTTCTGGAATCCGAAGATCCTGGAAAGGATATTCATTTATACATTAACAGCCCTGGTGGCTCTGTAACTGCAGGAATGGTAATTTATGATACTATGCAGTATATCAAATGTGATGTATCTACAATTTGTATGGGATTAGCAGCCAGTATGGGAGCATTCCTTCTGGCGGGCGGTGCAAAAGGAAAGAGAATGGCACTTCCAAATGCAGAAATTATGATTCATCAGCCTTCCGGCGGTGCACAGGGACAGGCAACAGAGATTGATATTGTAGCGCAGCAGATTTTGAAGACTAGACATAAACTGAATTCAATTCTGGCGCAGAATACAGGTCAGACTCTGGAAACCATTGCAAGAGATACTGAAAGAGACAACTATATGACAGCGCAGGAAGCTATGGCTTATGGTTTAATCGACTCAGTAATCGAGCATAGATAGCGACAGAAGATAAGACTCCTGCATACAGTTGCGGGAGTCTTTTACCTTTAAGAAAGATTTGGAATTAGAAACAGAAAGGAAAGAAAAGATGGCAAATAAAGGGAATGATACAAGAATTCGGTGTTCCTTTTGTGGAAAAACAGACGACCAGGTAAGAAAGCTGATTGCAGGACCTGATGATACATTTATCTGTGACGAATGTATTGGGCTTTGCTCAGAAATCATAAACGAAGAATTGAAACAACCATACGATGAAGCTCTGGCAGGAGAAATTAACTTATTAAAACCTCAGGAAATTAAAGAAATTTTAGATGAGTATGTAATCGGACAGGATGAAGCAAAGAAAGTGTTATCTGTTGCAGTATACAATCACTACAAAAGGGTCCTTTCCGGAGGAAATACAGATGTAGAATTGCAAAAAAGTAATATTTTAATGTTAGGTCCAACCGGTTCAGGAAAAACTCTTCTTGCGCAGACACTTGCAAGGCTGTTAAATGTTCCCTTTGCTATTGCGGATGCAACAACACTGACAGAGGCAGGATATGTAGGTGAAGATGTTGAAAATATTTTACTGAAAATTATTCAGGCAGCAGATTATGATATTGAGCGAGCACAGTACGGAATTATTTATATTGATGAAATTGACAAGATTACAAGAAAATCAGAGAATGCATCTATTACCAGAGACGTTTCAGGCGAAGGTGTTCAGCAGGCATTGTTAAAAATTGTGGAAGGAACCGTTGCCAGTGTGCCGCCTCAAGGAGGCAGAAAGCATCCACAGCAGGAATTTATTCAGATTGATACTACCAACATTCTATTTATCTGTGGCGGTGCTTTTGAAGGTTTGGATAAAATTATCGAGACCAGAAAAGATACAAAAGCCATTGGATTTAATGCTCAGGTGCAGACAAAAGAAGAAAAGAATGTAGGTGAGCTTTTAAAAGAAGTAATGCCGCAGGATCTTGTGAAATTTGGCTTAATTCCTGAGTTTGTAGGTCGTGTTCCTGTTGTAGTTTCCTTAAATGCCCTTGATAAAGATGCTCTGGTAAAAATTCTTACAGAACCAAAAAATTCTCTTGTACGTCAGTATCAGACTTTGTTTAATCTTGATGGCATTGACTTGGAGTTTGAAGGGGAAGCGTTAGAAGCTATTGCAGATAAATCCATGGAAAGAAAGACTGGAGCCAGAGGTTTGCGGGCAATTATGGAAAATTCTATGATGGATTTAATGTATACAGCACCTTCTGATGACAGCATTGTCAGCTGTACTATTACCAAAGATGTGGTGGATGGAACAGGAGAAGCTTTAGTAGAACGCAGAGAATTGCCGGTATCTTCAAGAAGAAGTAAAGGGACTAAAAATAATCACAAAAAGAAAGAAACACCGGAAATTGCGTAAAGGACCGGTTACAGTATGAAGGAGGAGCGAGAATGAGTGACATGATACAGCATTTGCCAGCAATCGCCCTTAGAGGTACAACCATTCTTCCTGATATGATTGTTCATTTTGATGTAAGTAGGGAAAAGTCCATAAAAGCTATAGAAAAGGCTATGGTTCAGGAACAGAAAGTTTTCCTGATTACACAAAGAGATCCACAGACGGAAGAACCTTCACAGGAAGATTTATATACAGTAGGTACAATCGGGGAAATTAAACAGTTAGTGAAAAACAGGAAAAACATGGTTCAAGTGCTGGTAGAAGGAAAACAAAGAGCAGAACTTGTGCGTTTTGAAAGTGAAGATGTGTATTTGGAAGCAGAGGTGGCACTTTTTGAAGAGGAAGAAGTTTCTCTGGATGAAAATATCAAAGAAGCCATGCTCAGAGGTATAAAAGAACTGTTTGTACGTTACTGTAATGAAAACACAAAGATGAGCAAAGATTTGGCAGGACAAATTCTCGAGATTGAAGAAATCGAAAAGGTTATTGATCAGATTGCAGTAAACCTGCCAATGAAATATGAAGATAAACAAAAGATTTTAGAAGCTGTTTCTCTGGAAGACAGATATGAAACGTTGGGCATGATTTTAAGTAACGAAATTGAAATTATGCAAATCCGTATAGATTTAAGTAATAAAGTAAAAGAACGTGTGGATAAAAATCAGCGTGAATATATTTTGCGTGAACAAATGAAAGTTATCCGAGAAGAATTAGGAGAGCAGGACACAGTTTCTGAGGCAGACCGCTTTAAAGAACAGACAGATAAATTAAAAGCTCCTAAGGAAGTCAAAGAAAAGATTTATAAAGAAATTCAACGTTTTAAAAATGCGGCAGGTATTCAGGCGGAAGCAGGTGTAGCACGAAGCTATATTGAAACGTTGCTGTCACTTCCTTGGGATAAAACTTCAAGAGATAACAAAAATCTGAAAAAAGCAAATAAAATCTTAGAAGAAGACCATTACGGGTTAGAAAAAGTAAAAGAAAGAATTATGGAGTTCCTGGCTGTGCGGACATTGACGAAAAAGGGAGAAAGCCCTATTCTTTGTCTGGCGGGACCTCCGGGAACCGGAAAAACTTCTATTGCCCGTTCTGTGGCACGAGCTTTGGATAAAGAGTATGTTCGTATTTCTTTAGGTGGTGTCAGAGATGAAGCAGAAATCAGAGGGCATAGAAGAACTTATATTGGAGCAATGCCCGGACGCATTGCAAATGGTTTAATTCAGGCAGGGGTGAAAAATCCACTGGTACTTTTGGATGAAATTGATAAGGTAAGCAGTGACTATAAAGGAGATACTTCTTCTGCTTTATTGGAAGTTTTAGATTCAGAACAGAATAAAAAATTCAGAGACCATTATGTAGAAATTCCGCTGGATTTATCGGAGGTACTGTTTATTGCAACTGCAAATGATTTACAGACCATTCCAAGACCGCTGTTAGATCGTATGGAAATTATTGAAGTAAGCAGTTATACAGAGAATGAGAAATCACATATTGCAATGGAGCATTTAATTCCGAAGCAGGTGAAAAAACATGGATTAAAAAAAGAACAGCTCTGTATTGAGGAAGATGCTCTTCATGAGATTATTACCGGTTATACAAAAGAAGCCGGTGTGCGAAGTTTGGAAAGAAAAATCGGAGAAATTTGCAGAAAGACAGCCCGTAAAATTTTGGAAGATAAAGAAGAGACTGTTACAGTAAATAAAGAAAATCTGGAAGAATTTTTAGGTAGAGCACGTTATACTTATCAGAAAAAGAATGAAACAGACGAAATTGGTATTGTAAGAGGTCTGGCGTGGACAAGCGTAGGTGGAGATACCCTGCAGATTGAAGTAAATCTTATGCCGGGTAAAGGCGATTTTCTTTTAACCGGACAGTTGGGTGATGTCATGAAGGAATCTGCACAGACAGGAATTAGTTATATCCGTTCTGTTGCACCAAAATATCATATTGGTGCAGACTTTTTTAAAGAGCATGATATACATATCCATATTCCTGAAGGTGCTGTACCAAAGGATGGCCCATCAGCAGGTATTACTATGGCAACAGCAATGCTTTCTGCTATAACAGAAGTTCCCGTAAAAGCAGATGTAGCTATGACAGGAGAAATTACTTTGCGAGGCAGAGTTCTTCCAATTGGAGGATTAAAAGAAAAACTGCTGGCTGCTAAAAGTGCAGGAATTGAAAAGGTATTAATTCCTTTTGAAAATCAGGCAGACGTTGAGGAAATGGAAAAAGAAATTATAGAAGATCTTGAAATCGTACCTGTAAAAACAATGGAAGAAGTCTTAAAACAGGCTTTAGTAGAAAAAAAGTAAAATGGAGGAAAACACATGGTCATTAAACATGTAGCACTGGATATTGTCTGTGGTATTACCAGCACTCTTCCTGAAAATGAGGTTCCTGAAATCGCATTTGCGGGAAAATCCAATGTTGGAAAATCATCCCTGATTAATGCACTGATGAACAGAAAATCACTGGCACGTACCAGTGCATCTCCGGGAAAAACTCAGACGATTAATTTTTATAATGTCAATCACGAAATGTATCTTGTAGATTTACCGGGATACGGTTATGCAAAAGTATCTCAGTCAGTAAAAGAGCAATGGGGAAAGCTGATTGAGAGATATCTTCATAAATCAAAGCAGTTAAAGGCAGTTTTTTTGTTGATTGATATTCGTCATAAACCATCAGAAAATGATAAGACGATGTATGATTGGATTGTATATAACGGATACCAACCGATTATTATTGCTACAAAATCAGATAAACTGAAGAGAAGTCAAATTCAAAAACAGTTAAAAATTATTAAAGAAGGACTGGAATTGCCTAAAGGAGCTCAAATTATACCATTTTCTGCACAGACAAAGCAGGGCAGAGAAGAAATATGGGCTCTTGCCGAGGAGCTTTTATTTGGAGATGTTCAGCCGGAAGCATAGAGCACAGGCGAGAGGGATAGTATGTTAAAAGGAATTATATTTGATATGGACGGGGTTTTGATTAATAGCGAGCCATTTCACTTTCGAGTTTGGGAAGAAACGTTAAAAAGGCGGGGAATTCATATAGAATATGAAATTTACAAGCCTTGTATCGGTTCTACAATAGATTTTTTGATGAATTTGCTTCATGAAAATTATGGAATTTCTCGAAATGATGAGAGCCTCATAAAAGAAATGAAGGAAATAAAAGAGGAAATGATTAAAAAGCAAGGATATCCTCCTTTAATTCCTCATGTAAAGGAATTTCTGCATAGACTTTTTGAGGCTGGTTATGATATGGCAGTGGCTTCCTCTTCGCCGTTGGAATATATTGAAAAAGTAACAGAATACTGGGAAATTCGGAAATATTTTAAGCATCTTGTAAGCGGTGAAACTGTAAAAAATCCCAAGCCGGCTCCTGATGTATTTATGAAAACAGCGGAGCTTATGGAAATCGCACCAAAGGAATGTCTTGTGGTGGAAGACTCTCAAAATGGATGCAAGGCTGCAAAAGCAGCCGATATGACATGTATGGCTTTTTATAATCCGGATTCGGGAAAGCAGGATTTGGGTTTGGCAGCTGTGATTGTAGAGGGTTTTGAGGAAATAGATAAAAATTTTGTGGAAAAAATTTATTGTCATAGCCATCATATTCCTGCATTGGTTTGTGAAACTCCCAGACTTTTTATTCGGGAAATGAAAAAAGAGGATATTCCCCATTTGATGGAAATCTGTGCACAGGAAACTTCAAGAGATGCCTGTGAAGGTGTGGCAAAGCCGTTGTCAGAGGAACTGGAAGATTTTGAAGCATATCGCACTTATATGTACGAGATGTGTGATATGGGATATTGGTGTATCATAAAAAAAGATACAGGTGAAATTATAGGACGTGCAGGTGTAGAACCAAAATTCTGGAATCATAATAAAAGTGTGGTAGAATTGGGCTATATTATCGATGAAAATTTCAGGGGACAAGGTTTTGCTTATGAAGCCTGCAAGGCAATTTTAAAAGTAGCTTATGAAAGAGGCGCTGTGTATTTATATTGTCGAATAAAAGAAGGAAATACGCCTTCTTTGAATTTAGCAAAGAAACTGGGCTTTGAGAAAATTGATTATCATCTGCAAGAAGACAGTGACGATATGGAAGTGTGGAGATATGCTTGCAGAGAATTGGAAAATCAGATACAATAAGAAAAATCCAAGGAAAAGGAATTGCTATGGAAATTATAAAATCCAGAAAGTTAAAATATGAATATGTAAAATATGATGATAATGGACAGCCTTGCGAAAGTTATACTGCAGTCAAAGATGTTGATTTGGATGTAAAAGCAGGACAGTTTATTTCAATCCTGGGACATAATGGCTCAGGAAAATCTACGTTAGCAAAACATATTAATGCTTTGCTGCTTCCTACAGAGGGAAGTATGTGGATTGATGGGACAGATACGAAATCTATGGAGCAACTTTGGAAAATTCGTCAAAAAGCAGGAATGGTTTTCCAAAATCCGGATAATCAGATTATCGGTACTGTAGTGGAAGAAGATGTTGGATTTGGACCTGAGAATGTGGGAATACCAACAGGAAAAATATGGAAAAGGGTGGATAAAAGCTTAGAATCTGTAGGAATGACAGCTTTTCGTCATCGTTCTCCAAATAAACTGTCAGGAGGACAGAAGCAACGAGTTGCTATTGCAGGAGTGTTGGCAATGCATCCAAAATGTATTATTTTAGATGAGCCGACAGCAATGTTAGATCCAAATGGAAGAAAAGAAGTTCTGGCAGCCGTTCATGAACTGAATAGAACTGAGGGTATTACTGTAATATTAATTACTCATTATATGGAAGAAGTCATTGACTCCGATAAAGTTTTTGTGATGGATCAAGGACAGGTTGTTATGGAAGGGACTCCAAGAGAAATTTTTTCAAGAGTAGAAGAATTAAAAAAATATCGTCTTGATGTACCACAGGTGACACTTCTTGCCCATGAATTAAAGAAGGCAGGAGTGGACCTTCCGGATGGAATACTTACGACAAAGGAATTGGTGGATAAGCTATGTCATTAAAATTAGAACATGTTACATACACTTACAATCCCGGAACTGCATACGAAATGCATGCCCTAAAAGATATTTCCTTAGAAATTCCTGCAGGACAGTTTTTGGGAATTATTGGTCATACAGGCAGCGGAAAGTCAACCTTAATCCAGCATTTTAATGGTCTGATGCGTCCTACTTCAGGAACAGTATCTTATAAAGATGAAAATATATGGCAGGAAGGGGATTCTTTGAAACGTCTTCGCAGTCAGGTAGGGTTGGTTTTTCAGTATCCCGAGCATCAGCTTTTTGAAGCGGATGTTTTATCGGATGTATGTTTTGGTCCCAAAAATCAGGGACTTTCCAATGAGGAAGCAGAGAAAAAAGCAATAGAGGCCTTACAGCAGGTGGGGCTGAAAGAAAAATATTACAAGAGCTCACCTTTTGAACTATCAGGAGGACAGAAGCGCCGAGTTGCCATTGCAGGCGTTCTGGCTATGGAACCGGAAGTGCTTATTTTAGATGAACCTACAGCAGGACTTGATCCAAAAGGAAGAGATGAGATTTTAGACCAGATCGCTTATCTCCATGAGAAGAGAAAAATTACAGTTATTTTGGTATCACATAGTATGGAGGATATTGCCAGATATGTAGATCGTATTCTGGTAATGAATAAAGGAGAAAAAGCTTTTGACGGTACACCGAAAGAAGTTTTTGCTCATTATAAAGAGCTGGAACAGATAGGTCTTGCAGCACCTCAGATTACGTATATTATGAATGAACTTCAGGAGGCAGGGCTTTCCTGTGATTGTTCGGCAATTACTGTGGAGGAAGCAAAAGCAAGTATTTTAAAGGCACTGGAGAAAAGAAAGAATGATTAGAGATATTACCATAGGACAATATTATCCGGCAAATTCTGTTTTGCATCGTCTGGACCCTAGAACGAAATTTATTGGTACATTTATTTATCTGGTTTCTCTTTTTGTAGCTGACTCTTTCTGGGGATATGTCATTGCTACCTGCTTTTTAGTGGGATTGATTATTTTATCTAAAGTACCGGTAAAATTTATGCTCAAAGGTTTGAAACCATTGTTTATTATCCTGTTAATTACGGTAGCATTTAACTTATTTTTAGTACCGGGAGAAGTTATTTGGAGTTTTGGATTTTTGAAACTTACCAAAGAAGGTATTGCTCAGGCAATTAAAATAGGTATCCGTTTGATTTATCTGGTTATTGGTTCTTCTATTATGACATTGACAACTACACCAAATCAGCTTACAGATGGATTGGAGAGAATTTTACATCCATTAAACAAAATTCATGTTCCGGTACATGAAATTTCTATGATGATGTCTATTGCCTTGCGTTTTATTCCTATCTTATTAGAAGAAACTGATAAGATTATGAAAGCACAAATTGCACGTGGGGCAGATTTTGAAAGCGGTAATTTAATTCAGAAGGCAAAAGGTTTAATTCCATTGCTGGTTCCATTGTTTATTTCAGCTTTTCGACGTGCAGATGATTTGGCAATGGCAATGGAAGCAAGATGCTATCATGGTGGTGATGATAGGACGCAGATGAAACCTCTGGTATATAAGACCAGAGATTATGTGGCTTATGGCATTACGATTGTTTATTTGGGCATTGATATTGCTGTACGTATGCTTCTGTAGGAAAAGGAGTGTGCTATGAAACGTGTAAAGCTGACAGTTGCTTATGATGGAACAAATTATTGTGGCTGGCAGGTTCAGCCAAATGGCATAACCATTCAGGAAGTTTTAAATCAGTGTTTATCAGAGTTTACGGGAGAGAAAATAGAAACCATTGGAGCCAGCCGGACAGATGCAGGGGTTCACGCTTTGGGAAATGTGGCGGTATTTGATACGGAAATGAGAATGCCGGGAGATAAGTTTTCTTTCGCCTTAAATCAAAGACTTCCGGAAGATATCCGTATTCAGAAGTCGGAGGAAGTAGATGTAAATTTTCATCCTCGCTATATAAAAAGTCAGAAAACTTATGAATATCGGATTTTAAACCGCCGTTTTCCAATTCCTACAGAAAGATTTTACTCTCATTTCACCTATATTCCGCTGGATATAGAGAAAATGAGAGAAGCAGCAGAATACCTGGTGGGAGAACATGATTTTAAGAGTTTTTGTGGTACAGGAGCTCAGGTGAAAACTACGGTAAGAACAATAAAAGAAATTCAGATTGAAAAAAATGAGGATAGAATTACTATCCGTATTACCGGAGAAGGTTTCCTGTATAATATGGTTCGGATTATAGCAGGAACTCTTATGGATATTGGCGGAGGGCTTTATCCACCGGAAAAAATGCAGGAAATTCTGGAAGCAAAAGACAGAAAAAAAGCAGGGCCTACAGCACCTGCAAGGGGACTTACCTTAATGGAAATTCAGTATTTTTAAAATTTAAGAAAGGCTGTTGTATGGAATAGTAATCAGGAGTGTTTTTGATTACTATTCCATGCAACAGCCTTTTTCTGTATATTAATGAGGTTTAAAACCTTCACCTAATACTTCATTAGATTCCATAATGATAATGAAAGCTTTTGGGTCAATCTCTTTTACTGCATTTCGAATACTGTACATTTGTTTGTTGTTGCAAGCACACATGACAACATCTTTTTCTTCACCGGAATAACTTCCCTCTGCTTTTAGAAAAGTAGCGCCTCTGGCAGTGACTTCATCAATTTTCTGTGCTACTTCTTTGGCATAATCGGTGACAATTAATGTCATTTTTCCTGCGTCAATTCCATACATTACTTTGTCTACAACTGTGGATAAAAGGAAACTGATAATCATACCATAAATCAAACTGTCAATATCTTTGGATACAATGACAGTTCCAAGAACAACAATGAAAGCATCCATGGCAAATGCAATTTTGCCTAAGGTAAGATGAGGATTTAAAGCTTTTAATGTAAGCATAACAAAATCAGCTCCTCCTGTAGAAGAGTCACGCATATAAATTAATGCAAATCCAAGACCGGATAAAACACCGGTGCAGATAGCTGCCAACATTCTGTCACCCTGATATACAGGAAATAGCGGTGCAGCGTAATCCATAAGAAAAGATGTGATTAAGATAGTTCGCAGAGAACGGAGAAAGAAATTACGTCCTAAAATACGAAAACAGCAAAGAGCAATAGGAATATTTAGAATTAAAGCTACCTTACCAATGGGCAGTCCCCATAGATGGTAGAAAATTAAGGCAATTCCGTTAAGCCCTACAACAGGAAATTCTGATGCTGCTGCAAAGTTATAAGTAGCAAGTGCAATCAGTACACCGCCAAAAATGTCAATACCGATGTCCACACTCCATTTTTTTACATACCACATAGTTGGATGATTTTTTTTCATAATGATGCCCTCCTTTGGTTGAAAAGAAAAAAGCGTGTACGAATTATACAAATATAATCCGCAAACGCTCTTTTCTACTAATAGTATACACAGAAAAAGTAGAAATGGTCAAGTGGGGAAAATAAAACAGAGGAGAGATTTATTTCAGAGTATTGACAATAGCTTTTATATTTTCAAAAGATGTTCTGCCTTTTAGTGTGTAGCGAACTCCATTTGCGACAAAAATAGCACATTTTTTTGAATTGAATTTTCAAAAAAGCTGGTGGCCTTGTTTTTTATTTGCTATACTATATTTTATAGAATTCCTCTGTAAAGTGGAGGAAAAATATGAATACACCATTAAAAAATCTTACAATTAAGAATAATTTTATGTTTGCAGCAGTGATGTCAGATGAAGAAAACTGTAAAGGCTTTTTAGAACGTGCTCTTCCCATTAAAATTGACCATGTGGAGATCAGCACAGAGAAAAATATTGTCTATCGTCCAGAGTATAAAGGTGTTCGTTTAGATGTTTATGCAAAAGACGAAAACAATACACGTTATAATGTAGAAATGCAGGTGTTAAAACAGACAGCGCTTGGTCGCAGAAGCCGATATTATCAAAGTCAGATGGATATGGAGCTTTTGGTAAAAGGCTGTGAATATGCAGAACTTCCTGGTAGCTACGTGATTTTTCTTTGCGATTTTGATCCTTTTGGGGAAGGAAAATATCGATATACTTTTAGTGCAGCTTGCACGGAAACGGAAGAAGTTCAGTTAAAAGACGGGCGTTGTATTGTATTTTTAAATACCTGTGGGAAGAATATAGAAGACGTACCGAAAGAGTTAGTTTCTTTTCTGGAATTTGTACATGCAGACTTAAATGAAAGTCAGAAGGATTTTAAAGACGATTATGTAAGACAAGTGCAGAAATCGGTTACCTATATTAAGGGAAGCAGAGAAATGGAGGAAAAATTTATGCTTTTGGAGGAATTGCTGAAAGATGAACGTAAAGAAGGTCGAAAAGAAGGGCAATTAGAAGAAGCAATCGGAATGCTTCAGATGGCTTTAGAAAAATTTGGACAACTGCCGGACAATCTTTTGGAAATTTTGCTGAAGCAGCAAGATATAGAAGTAATCAGAGGGTGGATGCAGACAGCATTAAAAGTACAATCTCTAGATGAATTTATTTCTAAAATGTAATATCTAAATAGTATCTAATCATAAAATCAAGTCAAAATACCCGCAAATCTGTGTTCTTTATAAGATTTGCGGGCAAATAGAAACATTTCAATGCCATTTCAGGCAAAAATCAAAAAAAG
Organism: uncultured Lachnospiraceae bacterium; assembly: GCA_905201915.1. GTDB lineage: Bacteria > Bacillota > Clostridia > Lachnospirales > Lachnospiraceae > Blautia. Next base: position 35,736 of record CAJKQE010000007.1, on the reverse strand, counting down.
AGCAGAGGAATTCTATTTTTTATTTTTATAATACAACACGACAATAAGTTTGCTGTTAGAGATAGGGAAAGATTATTGTAAAAGATTTATAAAATGTGGTATAATTTGATTATTGCAAAAAGTAGAAATTAAGTGAATAAGATAAGGAGATTTTAACATGAGTCAGGAAAAAGTGGATAGATATAAAGAAGAGAAAGCAAATCGTGCAAAAATCCAAAAGAAAGAGAAAAGAACTTTATTTTTAGAAAAATGTGCCATTGCAGCTGTTTGTGTGGCAGCAATTAGTTGGATTGGATATTCTGCATATAATTTAATAACCAGACCAGATCCTGATAAAGCACAGGAAACGGTTACTACAGAGATGGATGTTAATGCTTTAAACGATTATTTGGCAGGACTTTCCGCTGAGGAAGCAGAATAAATAAAAAGGGTGAGTTTATGGAGAACCGTACAATACAAGAACTTTTTTCAAGAAAGTCTGTAAGAGTATTTTCTGATGAAAAGATTATAGAAGAGGAAAAGAGATTAATTTTAGAGGCAGCAATACAGGCGCCTACAGCAGGAAATATGTCTTTGTTTAGTATTCTGGATATTCAGTCTCAGGAGATTAAAAATATTCTTGCAAAGAGATGTGATGACCAGAATTTTATCGCAGAAGCACCCATAGTGTTAGTGTTTCTGGCAGATTATCAGAGATGGTATGATGTATTAGAAAGTTATGAAATGACAATTCCACCAATGGGCGAGGGGGATTTGTTCCTAGCTATGCAGGATTGTATGATTGCAGCACAGAATGCAGTCGTAGCAGCAGAGTCTATGGGAATAGGTTCTTGCTATATTGGAGATATTCTGGAAAATTATGAGGACAATCAAAAACTTTTGAATTTGCCAAAGTATGTTCTGCCTATTTCTATGCTGGTTTTAGGAAGACCTACGAAACAGCAGAAAAATCGAACAAAGCCGGAACGTTTTAAAGTAGAAGATCTTGTTTTTACAGATGCTTATCCGGATAAAGATACAAAAGAAACAAGAGAGTCATTTAAAAGAAAATTGAGTGTAAATGATGAGGAGTTAAAAGAGCGTCTGGAACGATATAAGAAAAGAAAGTTTGAAGCAGAATTTCGTATGGAAATGAATCGTTCATCAAAGGCAATGATAGAGAACTGGAAGAAATTATAAACATGAAAATGACCGAGGGCTTTTTGGCAACTCGGTCATTTTCATTGAGCAAAATCTATCTTCCAGAGATTTGATAATTCTGGTATACATATTTTCCCATTAGGACAAGTAGGATACTGCATAAAATATATATGACAGGAACTGCTTGCCATGAAGTGAAAAGATGACCGAAAATAGAAATTAGTCGTATATCAAAAATATTTTTGGGCATAAGAAAGCAGTTTGGCATATATTCCCATATTTGTGAAAATATTCGATATTGTGAAGGAACAGAGAATACCATACCGAGAATAAGAAATACAGATGACACTGCTAAAGCAGCAAGGCTGCTGCGTAGTTTTTCTGATAGTATCATTACAATGATACTGCTGATGGCGGATGTTATAATTAAAATTCCATACATACAAAATACAGCTTGTCCTATAGTTATTGAAGAAGAATAAGAGGGAAGGAGAAGCTGAAAGGGTGCATGAGAACCTTCCAAACCATAAAAGCAAGCAGTTAATATAAATGCAAAAGTAGAAAGAAGGAAGGAAAGCCCCACTGCAAAGCTTGCTCCGGTTAAAATTTTAGCCCAATATGCTGGGTTTTTGCCACATACACTGCATAGAATAAGCTGGTCTGTTTTTCGAGTATGTTCTTCTGTAAAAATATTGGCAACACAGATGGATACAGCAAGCAGAACAAGGAGTCCAATTCTGGAAAAGGAGCGTAATAAGGTGGAATAACCTGCGGTATCTGCATAGATGAACGGGGTTTTCAATGTATTTTCCTGATTAGTCCAATATGCTTTTTCTTTTTCCGATAAATGGATTTTTCCCCAATTTTTTTGTATGATATCAAAGCGTTTTTGATATAATTCTGTTTCATTGGGAATCCAGTTCATGATTTCGTTATCATTCATGTAGGTTGCATTTTTTACAAAACTAAAAATTTCGCTATAAGGTCGTGCATACTTTTGGTACTCTTCCGTTGTAATATAGCGATCAGCTTTCTGAGGTATTTTTTCATACCCTGCTGCCATTTCCTCTAAAAGTGATTGATTAATTTTTCTGTTGCTTAATGCTTTTTGGTAAGTCTGGTCTGTTTGAAATATATGATAGTGGGTGTCTACTTTTACACCATCTACATAATATGCACCGATTAGTCCACTGAGTATAGAAAAACCAGTGACAACCATGCAAACCATAACAGTAAGCCATACAATTTTTCTTTGAAACATTTTTTTTAATTCATAACGATATAGTAGATTTAAATTATTCATTTTTTTCTCCCTCGCTAAATTGCTGTAAATAAAAATCTTCCAGACTTTCTTTTGTTTCGTTCCATTTACCCCAATAAATTAACTGTCCGTCTTTCATCATTAAAATATCATCGGCAATATATTCGACATCAGACACAATATGTGTAGATAGCAGTACAATGGAGTTTTTACCTAAATCTTGGATTAAATTACGAAAACGTACACGTTCTTTGGGATCTAAGCCGGCAGTAGGTTCATCTAAAACAAGCAGTTTGGGATTATTTAAAAGAGCCTGAGCAATTCCTAACCGTTGTTTCATTCCTCCTGAGTAAGTTTTTATTTTCTTTTTTGCAGCTTCTTGTAAATCTACAAGTTGTAGAAGTTCTTTTGTTTTTACTTTTGCCTGTGTTTTTGAAATACCTTTTAAGGCTGCCATATAAAGGAGAAAATCAAGACCTGTAAATTCTGGGTAATATCCAAAATCCTGTGGGAGATACCCAAGCATAGAGCGGTAATCTTCTCTGCTTACATCAATTCCGTCAAAAGAAATGGAGCCGCTGGTTGGTTTTAAGATACCGCAAATCATTCGCATAAGGGTTGTTTTTCCTGCACCATTTGCCCCCAGCAATCCATGTACACCCTTTTTTAAATTAATGGAAATCTGATCTACCGCAAATTTATTTTTATATTGTTTTGAAACTCTGTCAATTATAAGTTCCATGTTAATTCCTCCGTTTGTTGTATTTTTTGATAGCATTGGATTGCTGTGCCTGTACCAAGAAATAGGAAAGTAACAATCCACCAGATAAAATTCTGCTTTTCATAAAGAAAAGGATAAGATTGGTGAAAAAAGAGGTCGCTTGCACTTATGAAAAAAGTAATTGCCGTACACCAGTAAATAGATTCTTTCCCATGAATTTTACGAACAGTCCATAAGCTACAAAAAACAGTAAGTAAATAAGGGCAGAGTAAATATATGCCCATTTGTAAAAAAGTAAAGCTGCTGTTCATAATGAGAAAAGGAGTAAGCAGGCATATAAAGAGAAATGTTGATAATCCCATAATTCCTAATCTGGCAAGAATAATACTTTTTAAAGAAAAGCGGGTGGATAATTCGAATTCAGACATACCATAGAATTCTGAACGCTGGGTTTCCGTTATAAGAAATAAAGCCAGCAAAGGAGTAAAGGCGGAAATATCCCAAAGTATATTTTTCTTTAAATAAGCAGTTCCGATTAGCATAAGAAGAAAAGAAAATATAAAAAATATCCAAATCCATTTTCTGATATATCCCAGTTGTAAGGTTAAAAATTGAAGGAAACTAATGGGTGGAGTTTCTACTTGTGCAAGAAAGAAGTCTTTTTTTTGTGGCACAGGCGGTTCAAAACCGGATTTTAAAGCTTTTTTCAGTTTTGGGTTCATGAGAAATCCTCCTCTCTGAGTTTTGATTTTAAAATTTTTACAGCAGATCGTGCCTTACGATATACAGCAAATCTTGAAATTCCCAATAAGTTACTGATAACAGAAACAGGCACTTCATTGACATAGCGAAGCAACAACAGTTCTCTATCACTTTCTTCAAGTTCAGAGAGTGCAGTATTTAGAGAAACTTGTGTCAGAAGCCTATCTTCAAAAGGAATGGCAGATGTTTCATCACTCAGAAGCTCTGTAGAACGCCTGCGATATTCATCGATACAGAGATTGTGGGCAATAGTATACAGATAACGCAGAGCATGTCCGTTGTTGGCATATTCACGATGTTCGAAGAAGCGAAGGAAAGTTTCCTGTGTAATATCTTCGGCAAGTTCGCGTTGGTGAACTTTGAAATAGCAGTAGCGATAAAGTTTATCATATTGTTCTTCTAGATCTATGGACATTCCTGAACCTCCTTTCAATATGTATAACGTTTGGAAAATATGAGATGTGCGGTTGATTAAAAAAATAAAAAAAATAGCACCGCATAAGCGGTGCTTTTTTCTCATTAGAATATTCTAAATACCGAAAAATTATAATTTTTCAACGTTAGCAGCCTGCATTCCGCGAGCGCCTTCTGTTAAATCATAACTTACAGCCTGACCTTCTTCTAAAGATTTGAAGCCTTCTCCGTTAATTGCAGAGAAATGTACGAAAACGTCCTGTCCATCTTCTCCTGTAATAAATCCGTATCCTTTTTCTGCGTTGAACCATTTAACAGTTCCCTTGTTCATAGTGTTACCTCCATAAAAATAAAAATGGCTGGATAAAAAATTAAATGGTCTTTAGAGATAATATTATGTATAAAAATGATAATACCCTCTCTAAAAACCATTTAATACTAATATCCAATATGTCTTTGCATAATCAGTATATTCCCTGGATGTGTAAAAGTCAAGGGAAAAGTGTAATTGACGAAAGAAAATGTGTGTGTTACTATTTATATAATAATCAGAAAGGATATGAAAATCTATGAAAATACTGATTAAAAAAGGACGTATTTTAAACCCATCAGACCAGACAGATAAAGTCGGTGATATTCTTGTTGAAGATGGTGTAATTAAGGAAATTAAAGAAAAAATAGAATGTAAGGAAATACCTGAAAAAATTATTGATGCTAAGGGCTGTTATGTAATGCCCGGACTGATTGATTTACACGTACATTTACGTGATCCGGGACTGACTTATAAAGAAGATGTTGTAACAGGTGCAAAGGCAGGTGCAAAAGGAGGATTTACTACCATTTTGGCAATGCCTAATACAAAGCCGGTAATTGACTGTGCTGACAGAGTAAATTATGTACACAATAAGGCGAAGGAACTTGCGCCTATTCATGTACTTCAGATTGGTGCTGTAACAAAACAGCAAAAAGGAGAAGAACTGGCAGACATAGAGGACATGATAAAAGCAGGAATTCCGGCAATCAGTGAAGACGGAAAATCTGTTATGAATACTAAAATTTACAAGGAAGCAATGCAGATTGCAGCAGATCATGATATTCCGGTTTTTGCTCACTGCGAAGATCAGAACATGGTAAACGGCGGCTGTGTAAATGAAGATGAAAAATCAAAAGAACTGGGACTGCCGGGTATCAGCAATGCAGTAGAAGATATTATTGTAGCAAGAGATATTATGCTTGCAAAGGAAACAGGAGCACGTTTACATTTGTGCCATTGTTCCACCAAGGACAGTGTGCGCATGATTGAGCTGGCAAAGGAAGAAAATCTTCCTGTTACAGGGGAAGTCTGCCCACATCATTTTATTCTTACATCTGATGATATTGTGGCAGATGATGCCAATTATAAAATGAATCCACCTCTGCGTACAAAAGAGGACAGAGATGCACTTGTAAAAGGTTTAAAAGATGGTGTCTTTGATGTTATAAGTACGGATCATGCCCCTCACAGCAGAGAAGAAAAACAGCGTTCTATGACAGAAGCGCCATTTGGTATAGTTGGATTGGAAACTGCTGTAGCTCTTACTATGACAGAATTGGTACACAAGGGAGTTTTAACACCACTGCAGATGGCAGAAAAAATGAGTTATAATCCGGCGAAGATTATTCATTCAGAGGGAGGTCGTTTAGAAGTAGGAAGACCTGCAGATATTACGATTATTGATCCCGAGAAAGAATATGTAATTGACAGCAAGACTTTTGAGTCAAAAGGAAAAAATACACCATTTAACGGAAAGAAAGTAAAAGGTATGGTAAAAGCAACTATTTGTGATGGTGAAATAGCCTATATAGAAGAATAAAAGAAAAGAGTAAGAAAAAAGAACTATTGGAGGAAAAATCATGATTAACAAATTGACTGCGAAAATTCAGAAAACAAAGGCACCGATTGTGGTAGGTTTAGACCCAATGTTAAATTATATCCCAAAGCACATTCAGGAAAAAGCTTTTAAAGAATTTGGGGAAACTTTAGAAGGAGCGGCAGAAGCAATTTGGCAGTTTAATAAAGAAATCGTAGATAAAACTTATGATTTAATTCCTGCAGTAAAACCACAGATTGCTATGTATGAGCAGTTTGGTATTCCGGGAATTATGGCTTTTAAGAAAACGGTAGATTATTGTAAATCCAAAGATCTTGTAGTGATTGGGGATATTAAACGAGGAGATATCGGATCTACTTCAGCTGCTTATGCAACAGGTCATATTGGAAAAGTACAGATTGGAGCAAATAAAATTGCACCATTTGATGAAGATTTCGTTACATTAAATCCATATATGGGAGCAGACAGCATTACACCATTTATTGATGTATGTAAAGAAGAAAAGAAAGGTCTTTTTATTCTTGTAAAAACATCTAATCCATCCAGTGGAGATTTTCAGGATCAGATGGTGGGAGACAGACCTGTATATGAATTAGTAGGAGAAAAAGTTGCACAGTGGGGAGAAACCTGCATGGGAGACTCCTACAGTTATGTAGGCGCTGTTGTTGGTGCTACTTATCCTGAAATGGGTAAAACACTCAGAAAAATTATGCCAAAGGCTTATATCCTTGTTCCTGGTTACGGAGCACAGGGCGGACAGGGAAAAGATTTAGTCCATTTCTTTAATGAAGATGGTTTAGGTGCTATTGTTAATTCTTCCCGCGGAATTATTGCAGCTTATAAACAGGAAAAATATGCAAAATTCGGAGAGGAAAACTTTGCAGATGCATCAAGAGCAGCAGCAGAGGATATGATTGCAGATATTACAGGAGCACTGGAAGCTGCAAAATAAGGAGAAGGAACATGGCAAAATTAAAAATGACAAGTACAGTAGTAAGTCAGGAAATGATAGCAACAGATATCTACAGTCTGTGGCTTCGTGCGGAGGAAATTGCAGTACAGGCAAAGCCAGGACAATTCATTTCAGTGTATTGCAAGGACTCTGGAAAAATTCTTCCAAGACCAATCAGTATTTGTGAAATTGATAAGGAAAAAGGAATGCTTCGCATTGTGTATCGAATTGCAGGAGAAGGTACAAAGGAATTTTCTTCTCTTGTAAGCGGAGATACAATAGATATTTTAGGCCCATTGGGAAATGGATTTCCGATGGAAGAAGTCAAAGGGAAAAAAGTGTTTATGATGGGTGGAGGAATTGGTATTCCTCCAATGGTACAGACTGCAAAAGAAGCAGAAGCAGATGTAACAATTATTGCCGGTTATCGTAATAGTGAGATTTTCCTGCAGGAAGATTTAGAAAAAAATGGCCGTCTTGTAGTTGCTACAGAAGATGGAAGTGTAGGAACAAAAGGAAATGTTATGGATGCTATTCGTGAGAATAATCTTACTGCTGATGTGATTTTTGCCTGTGGTCCAACACCAATGCTGCGTGCAATCAAGAATTATGCTGAGGAAAATAATATCCTTTGCTACATTTCTATGGAAGAAAGAATGGCATGCGGAGTGGGTGCATGTCTGGCATGTGTATGTAAATCAAAAGAGGTGGATCATCATTCTCATGTACATAATAAGCGAATTTGCAAGGATGGACCGGTCTTTTTAAGCACGGAGGTGGAATTGTAATGAATACAAAAGTAAAAATTGCCGGGATTGAATTGAAAAATCCTGTTATGACAGCCTCCGGTACTTTTGGCTCTGGAGCAGAGTACAGTGAGTTTGTAGACTTAAATGAGCTGGGGGCAGTAGTGACAAAAGGTGTTGCCAATGTGGCGTGGCCGGGAAATCCTACACCTAGAATTGCAGAAATCCACAGCGGTATGATGAATGCTATCGGGCTTCAAAATCCGGGAATGGAAGTATTTTGTGAAAGAGATTTACCTTATCTGCAGCAATTTGATACAAAAGTAATTGTAAATGTATGCGGACATGCACCGGAAGAATATCTGGCAGTAGTAGAACGTCTGGCGGATGAGCCGGCAGATATGCTGGAAATCAATATTTCCTGTCCAAATGTAAATGCAAATTTTCTTGCTTTTGGTCAGGACCCAAAGCATGTGGAGGCGCTTACTGCACAGATTAAAAAGGTAGCAAAACAGCCAGTGATTATGAAATTGACACCGAATGTCACTGACATTGCAGAAATTGCAAGAGCAGCAGAAGCAGGTGGAGCAGATGCAGTTTCACTTATCAATACCCTGACAGGTATGAAGATTGATATTAACAGAAGAACCTTTGCACTTGCTAATAAGACAGGTGGTGTTTCTGGCCCATGTGTAAAACCAATAGCAGTACGCATGGTTTATCAGGTTGCACAGGCTGTCAACATTCCGATTATTGGAATGGGCGGTATCCAAAATGCAGAGGATGCTCTGGAATTTATTATGGCAGGCGCTACAGCAGTATCAATCGGAACTGCGAACTTTGTTAATCCTTATGCAACTGTGGAAACAATCAGAGGCATTGAGGCTTATATGGAAAAAAATAAAATTGAAGATATCCGAGATTTAATCGGAATTGTAAAATAAAGGAAAGGAGGCTGTAACCTGTGAATACATGGGCAGCCTCCTATTATTATTTAAAGGCGATAAAATGTTTTTTAATCGAGAGCTTGCGATAGAGAAATGAAAGATTGCAGGAGAATAGAAGAACTATGGAAATTTTAAAATTACGAGAAGAAAAAGAAAGAATTTCAGAAGCTGCTTGCTGGTTTCATGAAAAATGGAAAGTGCCGATGGAAGCATACAGGGAGAGTATGCAGGCAGCAACTGAAAATAACAGCAGTATTCCACAGTGGTATATTGTTGTAGAAGGAAACAAGATTATAGCAGGAGCAGGAGTGATAGAAAATGATTTTCATAAACGAAAAGATTTGACTCCAAATTTATGTGCTTTATATGTAGAAGAAGAATATCGCTGTCAGGGAATAGCAGGGAAATTACTTGATTACGTTTGCAATGATATGAAAGAAATGGGAATTGAAACACTTTATTTAATTACGGAGCATACTTCCTTTTATGAAAAATATGACTGGAGATTTTTATGTATGGTGGAGGAAGAAAATGAGCCTAACCAGATTAGGATGTATGTACATGAAGAAAGCTTGTTGTGAGAGATACAACAAGCTTTTTTCATTAAAGTTGATGGAGATTTAACATAGATTTGAAGACAGATTTTTTAATGGAAGCTATAATAAGAGCATAGAACAAAAAGTTCTATACAATCGGTTGTTTGGTAAAAGGATATTCTTGAAAATTTTGTGACAGGTAAAAGAAATATGAAAAAAAGAAAAATAATACTACCTATCTTTTTAGTGTTTCTTTTCTGGGCAGCGGCAGCACCTGTTGAGGGCGCTGCAAAAAGTAATATTCAACTTTATAGCAATGAGAAAAATGAGGAAGAGAAGCCTATAGAAAAAGAACTTTACAAGCCGGAAGATGTAAAGACAGGTGACGAAAACGATATTTCTGTTCTGTCTGAAATGGTGTTGTTTTCAACAGGAAGCTTTATATTGATTTTATTTTCAAAACACTTCCAAAAGCGTAATGAAAAAAATGTTTATTACAAGGAGGAGACGTAATGAAAGCAGGAAAAAGTGCAGCGGTGCTAATGGCAGCAACAATATTTGGGACAATGTTACCGGTTTCCGTACAGGCAGATACTGCAAAATCAGATATTACCATGTATGAACCAAACGATCCGGTGTATACAGTTACAATTCCGGAAACGATTGTTATGGATACAAAGGAAATAACAAAAATACCAATTACAGCAAGTGATGTAGCTTATATTCCGGAAGGAAGTAAAATCTCTGTTACTTTAAAAGCTGGAAGTGGCACTTATGGAAGATTGTATCTGGAAGAAGCAGATGAAAATATAGAGGGAAGAAAACCTTATTTAATGACATTGATGATACAGGGAACAGAAGCAGGATTTAAAAACGGCGCTCTGGAAAAACAGATTAAAGGCATGGAATTGGCAGCATTTACAGAAAATGGAACAATGGAATATCAGATGTATCCGGTGGCATTTGATTATCCCAATGGAACAGGAAATTTAGCTATTCAAAAAGGTGTACATTACACAGGTTCTATGACTTATGGTATTGAGTTGGTAAATAAGTAGCCGGTGATTAGAAAGAAGGAAAGATGATGAAAAAAAGAGTGTTAGGAATTATTTTAGGTGCAATGGTGACAATGGCTATGTCTGTAACTGCTTTTGCAAATGAAAATCAGTCTCAAGAGCTTTCTGTGACACTTACAGCAGAGCCATCTTATACCGTTACTATTCCTGCATCAATTAATATGGGAAATGAAGGAGCAACTGTAGATGTAGAAGCAACAGACATAAAAAATTTGCCGGAAGGAAATAGAGTATCTGTAACAATTGCAGGGACAGATTATTACAGAAACCAGATGGTTTTGGAAGCAAATACTACGCCGAGAACTTCTTTGCGATATCAGATAATTTCAGAATCAGGAGAGGTTCTGGAAACAACAGGACAGGCTAATCAGACCGTTGGAAAAGAGGTAGTATCTTTTACTGAAGATGGAAGAAAGCAATACAAAATTCGTCCAGTTATCGCTGGAAGATTTGAATATGGAGTGGCTTACACAGGAAGTATTACTTTTGGAATTGCAATAACAGAGTAAGGGCAAAGTACAGAGAAGAAATGGGGAAATAGGATTTATGCAGAAAAAGGTAAAAAAATGGTTAGGAATTGTTTGTATTATTCTTGTAATAGGAGTAGTTTCTCTTATGACAGGCAGATATTTGGCAAGTAATTCAGAAAAAAATCAAGAAAAGGGATTGGTACTTTCAGATGACGCTGAAGTCTGGAATAAAGATGTAGAAGATAAATCAGAGGGAGAAGAAGGTATTAAAATTCCTGGATATGGAGATATTACGATGTCAGCTGAAGAAGATACATGGAAGCTTACCCTGCTGAATCCAGAAGGAAATCCCTGTTATTTTCAATATTCCCTGGAAATTGCAGAGACAGGAGAAGAAATTTATCAGTCAGATTTAATCGAACCGGGAAAGGCAATTACAGAGTTTGCAGTAAAAAATGTACCGGATAAAGGAAATTATGAGTTATATTTGAATATCCATACATTTTCTATAGATGAAAATAAAGAGCCTCTGAATGGTGCGCAGGTAAAGGCAAAACTTCATATTATTTAGATAAAAATGGCTGTCATACATGACATATATTCTATGCATTGTGTGACAGCCATTTTGCTGCAAATATAAAGAAAGTCTACTGGTTCTCTTATTTGTTTGATTGAAATAACTGAAAAACTGTGATAGAATTGAATAGATTGAATAGGTGAAAAGAGCTGTTGTACAAAGTGCAACAGCTCCATAAATATAGGAGGTTTTAAAAATGGAAGCATATAAGCAGGAATTTATTGAATTTATGGTAGAAAGTGATGTTTTAAAGTTCGGAGAATTTACCCTGAAAAGTGGTAGAAAGTCTCCTTTCTTTATGAATGCAGGAGCTTATGTAACAGGTTCTCAGTTAAAAAAATTAGGCGAATATTATGCAAAAGCAATTCATGACAAATACGGAGATGATTTTGACGTATTATTTGGACCGGCTTACAAAGGAATTCCAATCAGCGTTGTAACAGCTATTGCTTACAGTGAATTGTATGGAAAAGAAGTGCGTTACTGCTCAGACCGTAAAGAAGAAAAAGATCATGGTGCAGATAAGGGAAGCTTCCTGGGGAGTAAATTGCAGGACGGAGACAGAGTTGTTATGATTGAAGACGTAACAACTTCCGGAAAATCTATGGAAGAAACAGTTCCAAAGGTAAGAGGAGCAGCGAATGTGGAAATCGTTGGTCTGATGGTTTCTTTAAACCGTATGGAAAAAGGAAAAGGAGATAAGAGCGCACTTTCTGAAATCAAAGAAACTTACGGATTTGAGACAAATGCCATTGTAACAATGGAAGAAGTAGTAGAGCACTTATACAATAGAGAATGTAATGGCAAAATTGTAATTGATGATAAGACAAAAGAAGCGATTGATGCATACTACGAAATCTACGGAGTAAAATAATCAGAAAAGGAAGTGTTCCTAAATGAATGAAAAGGTTTATAAAACCATGACACGATGTGGTGCGGGAAGCATTGCAGTGGGAATTATTGTGCTGGTTACAGGCATTACAACAGGCATTTTAATGCTGGTAAGCGGAGCAAGATTATTAAAAAGAAAGTCAGAAATTACATTTTAATGTGCAGGACAAATGTGGGCGGGGGAAAGGGTTCTCCCGTCTTTGCGTTATTTTAGAAAGAAAAAGGGGTTAAAATTGAATAAAAATGTGAAGAAAAAAATCAAAACAGTCAGTATCATTTTATTCGTACTGTATCTTTTTTTGCTGATTTATCTTCTTTTCTTTGCAGAGCGCTTTGGTATACAAAGCTTTGAGGAAAGAGAATATCATTACAATCTGGTATTTCTTCAGGAAATTAAACGATTTTGGACATATAGGGAACAGTTGGGTGTGTGGCCGGTTGTGTTGAATTTGTTGGGAAATGTTGTGGGATTTATTCCGTTTGGATTTATTCTTCCCATTATCCATAGAGATACAAGAAATTTTTTCTTTATCACATTTTCAGGTTTCGCACTGAGTCTTTGTGTAGAAACCATACAGTTAGTTACAAAGCTGGGATGCTTTGATGTAGATGATTTAATTATGAATACATTAGGTGCGGCATTGGGATATGTTTTTTTTGCCGTTATCTATTTCACTTATAAAAGAACAAAAAGGAGAAACAAGTAATGGCAAAGAAGAAAAATAAATATTCTTTTGCAAAAAAGAGACATTCCAGACAAGGAATAGCATCAACAGTTTTTGCAGGGATTTCTCTGGGGATTTTTTGCGTTGCTGCCTTATGTTCCTTGATTTTTCATGGCAAAGGCGGTATGTATCTGGGAGTTCTGGGACTTATTGCCATTGGTCTTTCCGTTTATGGATTTATTGTTGGATTAAAAAGCTTTTCTGAGAAAAACAGAGATCAGTTTTTTTGTAAAATCGGAGCAGTGGGAAATGGAGTGCTAATGGTTATTTGGCTGGCACTTTTCTTAATTGGAATTTCTTAATAACAAAAAGAGGCAGGATAAGGACATGGAAGAACGGTTGAAAAAACAGATGGAATTTTTGCTGGAAGTGGACAAGGCAAAGTTTATTGGGCGACAGACTTATTTATCGGATGGAATGCGAAAGGAAAATGATGCGGAACATTCTTGGCATTTGGCTTTGATGGCAGCGCTTTTAGCTGAGTATTCTGAAGAAAAGATTGATTTGGCAAAGACTATGCTCATGGTATTGGTACATGATTTGGTGGAAATTGATGCGGGAGATACTTATGCCTATGATGAAGTGGGAAATCTTTCTAAAAGAGAAAGAGAATTAAAGGCAGCAGACAGAATTTTTAATATCTTACCAAAAGATCAAGCAGAAATGTTAAGGTCATTGTGGGACGAATTTGAAGAGCAGCAGACACCGGAAGCTAAATTTGCTCATGTCTGTGATAATGTTCAGCCTTTGATGTTAAATCATACCACAGGCGGAAAATCTTGGAGAGAACGTGGAATAAAGAAATCTCAGGTTTTAAAGAGAAATGAGCGTACAGGAGAAGGCTCAAAGACAATGGAGTCCTACGTGCATGAAATATTAGACTTAAATGTGGAAAAGGGGAATTTGAAAGATGAATGATGTGTTTTTTGAAGAACGCTATACATTAATGAGGGAGAGAATTCAGGAAATTCAAAAAGAAGAAGTTGTAAAAGAACCTTATGGTGAATATTTCAGAAAAACAGCAGAATTTATTCTAATGGTGGATAGACTGCATGATAAGATACAAAAAGGTTGGCTAAACAACGCTTCACAGAAGGAGCTGGAAGAAAATAATCATGCTTTGTATCAGGATATTTTGCCTGAAAATTATGGCACTTCTTATGGAAATCCTGCTTATGCACAGAGCGTGCTGGGAGAAGAATTTGGTGCGTTGTTAAGTTTTTTGTATACAGAAATTCGTGGAATGATTGTTTTTGCTTATGAGAAACGTCTTTTTGATATGACAGTTATTTTAGAACTTTTTGTACAGATTTATAATCTTTTCGAGGAAGAAGAGATATCTGCAAAAGATGTAAAAGATGCCATTTACTGGTATATCAGTGATTACAGCGATGAAATGGTGGGATACAGAGTCAGAGAAGGAATTGATCCGTCTTTGGATTTTGCTGTAAAAATTATCTGTGACAGTGATTTGACAGACCTTCGTTATTTATATAAATTCGGGGAATATATTACAGAAAATGAAATCGGAATGGCAAATTTCCTGAATACTTTGTCGGAAGAAAAAATCCAGGCAATGGCAAGAACCTTTACAGAAGGATACAGAGAAGGTTTTGTCTTAGGTGGCAAGGATATTACGAAGAAAAAAACTGTAAACATTCGTTTTCAGCTTGGATTTGAGAGAATTGTAAAAGAGGAAATCAGACAATTTGCAGAAATGGGATTGCAGCCTGTTGTTTACCGAAGCGCTGTTCATTCTGTAAATAAAAAGCAGCATCATAGAATTGGATATTATGGAGCAGTACCAAATCAGCAATTTGAATATGATCACAAAGATGATGCTGCATTGTATCTGGATCATGAATTTGTTCAGAGAAAGCTGAGAGTTTTACAGGTGGCTTATGAACAGGTGAAAGAGATGGCAGCTGTTCATGGAGGTCCTGCATGTATGGAGACATTTGGAGAGACACCTTTTGTGCCTAAAAAGACAAAGGAAGCCTGTGTTTTAACACCACATCAGCAAAAGCTGCAGGTATCTTATGATAATGAATCTGGTCAGATTGTAAATCGTTATATAAAGGGCGAAGAAAGAAGTTTTACCATTATTGCGTATCCGGTAAAAGAAATCGGAGAAAAATTCGAGGAGATTTTTGAAGAAACGGTAAAATTAAATACGTTGGATAATGAGCTGTACAGAAAAATCCAGCAGAGCATTATTGATGCTTTAGATAAGGGAACTTGTGTACATATTCTTGGAAAAGGAGAGAATGAAACAGATTTGACCGTTGCTCTTCATACACTGGAAAATCCAGATAAGCAGACTAATTTTGAGAACTGTGTAGCAGATGTAAATATTCCGGTGGGAGAAGTCTTTACTTCACCAATGTTGAAAGGGACAAACGGTACTTTGGCAGTATCCAGAGTATTTTTAAATGGTTTGGAATACAGAGGCTTGAAGCTTCTTTTTAAAGATGGAAAGATTGCAGAGTATACCTGTAAAAATTTTGAGACAGAAGATGAAAATAAAAGCTTTTTAAAAGAAAATCTTCTTCATCATCATGAAACACTCCCTCTTGGAGAATTTGCAATCGGAACAAATACGACTGCTTATGTAATGGCGCAGAAATATAATATTGCGCATTTACTTCCGATTTTGATTGCAGAAAAAATGGGGCCACACTTTGCGGTGGGAGATACCTGTTATAGTTGGTCAGAGGATACAGCTGTGTATAATCCTGATGGAAAAGAAATTATTGCAAGAGATAATGAAGTTTCCATTTTGAGAAAAGAAGATATCAGTAAGGCGTATCTGGGTTGCCATACGGATATTACCATTCCTTATGATGAATTAGATAAAATCTGGGTGGAAATAGAAAATGGCGAAAACATTGAAATTATCCGTGACGGAAAATTTGTGTTAGAGGGTACAGAAAAATTAAATGAACCTTTCTGCGGATAATATAAAGAAAAAGGGTTTTGCAGTTGACATTATTTGTAACAATATGTAAAATTGTGCTGTACAATAAAATATACAGCATAAGCTGAATTAAATTTAAAGGAGAACAATCATGGCAAAAGTTGGAATTGTTATGGGCAGTGACTCAGATATGCCTGTTATGAGCAAAGCGGCAGATATGTTGGAGAAATTCGGAATTGAATATGAAATGACTATTATTTCTGCCCACAGAGAACCGGATGTATTCTTTGAATATGCAAAAACAGCAGAAGAAAAAGGATTTAAAGTTATTATTGCGGGAGCAGGTATGGCAGCACATCTTCCAGGTATGTGTGCAGCAATCTTCCCAATGCCGGTTATCGGTATCCCAATGCATACAACTTCTTTAGGAGGAAGAGATTCTCTGTACTCTATCGTTCAGATGCCTTCCGGTATTCCTGTTGCAACTGTTGCAATTAATGGAGGAGCAAATGCAGCAATTCTGGCAGCCAAGATTTTAGCTACTTCAGATGAGGCATTATTGCAGAAATTAAAAGATTACAAAGAAGAATTAAAAGATCAGGTTGTTGCAAAAGATGCAAAATTACAGGAAGTAGGATATAAAAATTATAAATAAAAGAAGGGAAATGAAACGGAGGAAGAAAGAAAATGGATTACAAGAAAGCTGGCGTAGATATTGAAGCTGGATATAAATCAGTAGAATTAATGAAAGAGCATGTAAAGAAAACAATGCGTGAAGAAGTTCTTGGCGGATTAGGCGGTTTCTCCGGTGCTTTTTCTCTGGCAAAGATTAAAGAGATGGAAGAGCCTGTGTTATTATCCGGTACAGACGGATGCGGAACAAAGGTGAAACTGGCAATGGTCATGGACAAACATGATACAATCGGTATTGACGCAGTTGCAATGTGTGTAAACGATATTGCATGTGCCGGTGGAGAGCCATTGTTTTTCTTAGATTATATTGCATGTGGAAAAAATTATCCTGAAAAAATTGCTACAATCGTAAAAGGTGTTGCAGAAGGTTGCTTACAGTCTGAAGCAGCTTTAATCGGTGGTGAAACAGCAGAACATCCTGGACTTATGCCGGAAGATGATTACGATTTAGCAGGTTTTGCAGTTGGTGTTTGTGACAAGAAAGATATGATTACAGGAGAAAACTTAAAAGCAGGCGATGTTTTAATCGGTATGGCATCTTCAGGTGTTCACAGCAATGGATTTTCATTAGTAAGAAAAGTATTTGAGATTACAAAAGAGTCTTTAGATACTTATTATGATGAATTAGGAACAACTTTAGGAGAAGCTTTACTTGCTCCTACAAGAATTTATGTAAAAGCATTGAAGAAAGTAAAAGAAGTAGGTGTTACTGTAAAAGCCTGCAGCCATATTACAGGCGGCGGATTTTATGAAAATATTCCACGTATGTTAAAAGATGGTGTTTGTGCAGTTGTAGAAAAGGACAGCTATCCAATTCCTCCAATCTTTACATTGATGGCAAAGACAGGAAATATTGAAGAACAGATGATGTACAATACTTATAATATGGGTATTGGTATGATTGTGGCAGTGGATCCGGCAGATGTTGACAAAACAATGGAAGCTATGAAAGCAGCAGGTGATACTCCTTATGTAATCGGTAAGATTGAAGATGGAGAAAAAGGGGTTAAATTAGTATAAGATAGGGAAATCAGGGTTGCAAGAGCAGCCCTTTTCCTGTTTATAAAGATTAAAGTACAAAAAATGTTTTCAAATACAGGCTAACCATTCCACGTACAAACATGTCCATTTTCTTGTTTTTCTGTGCTGCTTATAGATGCTTTTTATCGCCAAACTCGTGCTGTGCACTCAAACACGGCTTCAAAAGCATCGCTATGCTCGAAAAACTATGAAAATGTTCCAAATTGTTTGTACATGGAATGTAAGCCTATACTTAAAATATTTTTGTTACCAAAATCCTATAAAAGAAAGGCTGAATGAGTATGATGAAAATGGCAGTGTTGGTGTCCGGTGGAGGAACAAATCTTCAGGCAATTATGGACGCAATGGACAGGGGTGAAATTACCAACGCGGAAATTGCTGTGGTAATCAGCAACAATGCAAATGCGTATGCTTTGGAAAGAGCAAGAATGAAGGGGATAGAGGCAATTTGCGTTTCTCCGAAAGCTTATGCTTCCAGAGCAGAATTTAATCAGGCTTTACTTGAAACAATTCAATCTTATCATGTGGATCTCGTTGTTCTGGCAGGTTGTCTTGTAGTTATTCCGGAGATTATGGTAAAGGCTTATCCAAATAAGATTATCAATATCCATCCGGCTCTTATTCCATCTTTTTGTGGTACCGGCTATTATGGTCTGAAAGTGCATGAAGGTGTGTTGGAAAGAGGTGTAAAAGTAACCGGAGCAACGGTACATTTTGTAGATGAAGGTACGGATACAGGTCCAATTATTTTGCAGAAGGCTGTAGAAGTTCATCAGGGAGATACCCCAGAAATCCTTCAGCGCAGAGTTATGGAAGAAGCAGAATGGAAGATTATGCCAAAAGCTATTGATTTAATTGCAAATGACAAAATAGAAGTTGTAGATGGACTGGTAAAATTTAAAGAATGAGAAGGGAGCAGAAGAAAATGAAAGTATTGATTATAGGAAGCGGCGGCAGAGAGCACGCAATTGCATGGAAAGTTGCAAAAAGCCCAAAGGTAGATAAAATTTATTGTGCACCGGGAAATGCAGGAATTGCAGAATTTGCAGAATGTGTACCAATTGGTGCTATGGAATTTGATAAGCTGGCAGCTTTTGCAAAAGAAAATGCAGTAGATTTAACAGTTGTTGGTATGGATGATCCGTTAGTTGGCGGTGTTGTAGATGTTTTTGAAAAAGAAGGACTGCGAGTATTCGGACCGAGAAAAAATGCAGCAATTCTGGAAGGCTCAAAAGCATTTTCTAAAGATTTAATGAAGAAATATAATATTCCTACAGCAGCTTATGAAAATTTTGAGGATGCGGATGAAGCTCTTGCATATCTCCGTGAGAAAGCAGAATTTCCTATTGTATTAAAAGCAGACGGACTGGCTCTTGGAAAAGGTGTATTAATTTGCAATACATTGGAAGAAGCAGAAGAGGGTGTTCGCACAATTATGCTGGATAAGAAATTCGGTTCTGCAGGAAATACTTTAGTTATTGAAGAATTTATGACAGGTCGTGAAGTATCTGTACTTTCTTTTGTAGATGGAAAAACCATTAAAACCATGACTTCTGCACAGGATCATAAACGTGCAAAAGACGGAGATGAAGGATTAAATACAGGAGGAATGGGAACATTTTCACCAAGTCCTTTCTATACAAAAGAAGTGGATGAATTTTGCGAAAAATATGTATATCAGGCAACTGTAGATGCTATGGCAGCAGAAGGCAGAGAGTTTAAAGGGATTATTTTCTTTGGTCTGATGCTTACAGAAAAAGGACCAAAAGTGTTGGAGTATAATGCTCGCTTTGGTGATCCGGAAGCACAGGTTGTTATTCCAAGATTAAAAAATGATATTGTGGAAGTTTTTGAAGCTTGTGTAGATGGAAAATTAGATGAAATTGATTTACAGTTTGAAGACAATGCAGCAGTATGTGTTGTTTTGGCTTCTGATGGTTATCCGGTTTCTTATGAAAAAGGATATCCAATCGAAGGTCTGGAAAACTTTAAGGATAAAGATGGTTACTATGTTTTCCACGCAGGAACTGCTTTCAAAGATGGTAAGATTGTGACAAATGGTGGACGTGTTTTAGGGGTTACTGCAAAAGGAGCTGACTTAAAAGAAGCAAGAGCTAACGCTTATGAAGCAACAAAATGGATTAACTTCGAAAATAAATATATGAGAAATGATATTGGAAAAGCCATTGATGAAGCATAAGATGAGAAGGAGCTGCGAAAGCAGCTTCTTTTTTTCTGAATCTTTACTAAAAATTCTATCTATGCTATATTATATATAACAATCTGGAAAGAAGGTGGAGGCATGCTGATTGAGATTGATTTTAACAGTGATGAAGCAATTTATGTACAGCTTTGTAATCAAATTATTATGGGAATTGCCACAGATCAGTTAAAAGTAGGAGAAACACTTCCTTCTGTAAGACAGCTGGCAGATACTATAGGGATTAACATGCACACAGTAAATAAAGCATATTCTGTACTGAGGCAGGAAGGATTTCTCAGTATAGACAGACGCAGAGGCGCAGTTATTTCCATTGATGTGGATAAAATCAGAGCATTGGAGGAAATGAAAGAAAACCTTTTACCGGTTTTGGCAAAGGGCTGCTGTAAGAATATTACAAGAGAAGACGTGCATGCCTTAATTGATGAAATTTTTGAAGAATATAAATAGAATAGGAGACATACATGAAAAAGCAATACTCAAAGTGGGCACTAAAGGCTTTGAAGCTGGCAGAGGAAACTGCCAGAAAATGCAGTCATAATTATATTGGCACAGAACATATATTGGCAGGACTTTTGGCAGTAAAGGATGGTACAGCAGGAGAAATTCTGGCAGAAGCAGGTATTACACAGCAGAAATTGTTGGAACTTATGGAAAAATTGGTGGTACCGTCTTCAGATGTACTGCTGGAAGAACCTCAAGGATATACTCCCAGAAGCAGAAGGGTACTTGCTAAAGCAGAGGACGAGGCAAAAAATATGGACAGCGCAGAAATTGGCACAGAACATATTTTGATTGCTATGTTAAAAGAAAGTGACTGTGTGGGTGCAAGACTTTTGCATACGATGGGAGCCGGTAATCAAAAGCTGTATGCAGAGCTTATGAAAGTTATGGGAAGAGAAGGCATACTGACAAAAGAAGAGAAAAGTGCTACACCTATGTTAGACCAGTATGGCAGAGATTTAACAGAAATGGCAGCTATGGGTAAGTTAGATCCTGTTGTTGGCAGAGAAAAAGAGATTAATCGCATTATTCAGATTTTAAGCAGAAGAACAAAGAACAATCCTTGTTTGATAGGGGAACCGGGAGTTGGGAAAACAGCTATTACTGAAGGACTTGCGCAGAAAATTGTAAGTGGAATGGTTCCTGAAAATATGGCAGATAAACGTATTCTTGTATTGGACTTATCTGCTATGGTGGCAGGTTCAAAATACAGAGGTGAGTTTGAGGAAAGAATAAAACGTGTGGTTTGGGAAGCTTCCAATGACAAGAGAATTCTCTTATTCTTAGATGAACTTCATACGCTTATAGGCGCAGGCGGTGCAGAAGGAGCATTAGATGCTTCTAACATTTTAAAACCTTCTCTTTCCAGAGGAGAAATTCAGCTTATTGGTGCAACAACCATAGAGGAATATCGTAAACATATTGAAAAAGATCCTGCTTTAGAACGAAGATTTCAGCCGATAACAGTAGAAGAACCTACAAAAGAGGAAGCTGAGGAAATTTTAAAAGGATTAGTACCTTATTATGAAAAGCATCATGGTGTTACCATTGAAGATAGTGCAGTAAAGGCAGCAGTTGCCATGGGAGTGCGCTATATTAATGATAGATTTCTTCCGGATAAGGCATTGGATTTATTAGATGAAGCGTGTTCAAAGGTACAGATTTCCGGCTATAAGACTCCGGATGGACTTATGGAAGCGGAGTTTCGTTTAAGAGATATCAGTGAGGAAAAAGAAGAGGCAGTAAAAAATCAGGATTTTGTTCTTGCAGGTAAACTGCAGGAAGAACAGAAGGAAACAGAGGTAATTGTAGAAAAAGCCAGAAAACGTTTTGAAAGGCAGTGCAAAAATAAAAAACTGTTTGTTACAGAGGATGATATTGCTATGGTAGTTGCCCAGTGGACAAAAATACCAGTGAAAAAGCTCACAGAAGGGGAATCTAAACGACTGGCTAAATTGGAAAATCAGCTTCATAAACGTGTAATTGGACAAGATGAAGCGGTTACAGCTGTTGCAAAGGCTATTAAACGAGGCAGAGTAGGATTAAAAGATCCGAAGCGCCCCATTGGTTCTTTCCTTTTATTAGGACCTACCGGTGTAGGAAAAACAGAACTTTCCAAGGCTTTAGCAGAGGCAGTTTTTGGAAGCGAAGATGCTATGATTCGTGTAGATATGTCAGAATACATGGAAAAACACAGTGTTTCTAAACTGATTGGCTCACCTCCGGGATATGTGGGATATGAAGAAGGTGGACAGTTAAGCGAAAAGGTAAGACGAAGTCCATATAGTGTGTTGTTGTTTGATGAGATTGAAAAGGCACATCCAGATGTATTTAATCTTCTTTTACAGGTGTTGGATGATGGACATATTACGGATGCACAGGGCAGAAAAGTAGATTTTAAAGAAACCATTATTATTATGACTTCTAATGCAGGAGCACAGGCTATTGTAGAGCCTAAAAAGCTGGGATTTGGAACGGCTGATGATACGCAGGCTGATTATAAGAAAATGAAAGACAGCGTAATGGAAGAAGTAAAACGGCTTTTTAAACCGGAATTTTTAAATCGTATTGATGATATTATTGTATTCCACACTTTGAATAAAGAAGAGATTAAGAAGATTGTAGGACTTCTTTTGAAAGAGTTTATAAAGCGTTGTAAAAATCAATTAAATATTGATGTAAAAATTCGAGATAACGTAAAAGAACTTATCGGAAAAGAAGGCTTTGATCCTAAATATGGAGCACGTCCTTTAAAGAGAGCGATTCAGAGTAAAATTGAAGACGCAATGGCAGAGGAAATTCTGGAAGGCAGGATAAAAGCAGGAGACAGTGTTACTATTGGCTTGTCTAAAGAAAAGGTGAATTTTATTATAAATGTACAAAATGACTAGCAAAAAACTAAAATATATGGTAATATTGTTATACCAAAACAAGAAGGAAAAAGTCTGAAAAGACGGAACAATGAAAGACATAAGCGGGAGGACATATCTATGTCAGTAGTAAAAGAATTAATTCGTACAGAAGAAAATGGCAAAATCAGCTTTGGTAACTATGAGTTAGCACAGAAGTCAAAAGTATCTGACTTTGAGTACGATGGGGATATATACAAAGTAAAAACATATAGAGAGATTACAAAACTGGAAAGAAATGGTATGTTTGTATATGAATCTGTACCAGGTACTACAGTTTTAGACTTAGAAGAAAAAGAAAACAAAATGAGCTTTACAGTGGAAGGACCTCAGGATGCTCAGATTACCGTGGAAATGGAAGAAGATGCCCAATACAAGATTGTAATTGATGGAGAAGAAGCCGGACAGATGAAGACAAATCTGGGCGGTAAACTGTCTTTCAGTGTAGAATTGGAGCAAGCAGAGCAGGTAGCTGTACAGATTGAAAGAATTTAAGTATCAGATAGCAAAAAATAAGTAAAACAGGGCTGTCGCACTAAGCGGTATTCGAAATTGGTGGAATATTCGGATATATACTTAATGCGGCAGCCTCATTTGTTGAGAAAAAGAAAGGAAAAATATGGCAAAAGGAAAAAAAACATTATTCTTCTGTCAAAACTGTGGATATGAGTCGCCTAAGTGGTTGGGACAGTGTCCGGGATGCAGGGAATGGAATTCTTTTGTAGAGGAGACTGTAGCTACATCAACAAAAGGAAAAACAACAATAGCTTCCGGCAGTTTAGCAGGAAAGAAGAATGAACCGGTTATTCTTGCAGATATTTCTATACAAGAGAATGACAGAATGAAAACAGAGATAGAAGAATTGGACAGAGTGTTGGGAGGCGGTATTGTTCCGGGCTCTATGGTTCTGGTTGGAGGTGATCCCGGTATTGGAAAATCTACACTTCTTTTGCAGGTATGTCGGCAGCTTACAAAAAACGGACACAAGGTTTTGTATGTTTCCGGCGAGGAATCTTTGGGCCAGATTAAGCTAAGAGCAAAAAGAATAGGAGAATTTAATGAAAATTTGTTGCTTTTATGTGAAACAAATTTAGAAAACATTCGTAGCGTCATTGAAAAGGTGAAACCGGAAATGGTAGTGATCGACTCTATTCAGACTATGTATAATGAGGAAGTGTCTTCTGCACCAGGCAGTGTCTCTCAGGTGAGGGAGTCTACAGGTGTTCTTATGCAGATTGCAAAAGGAATGGGGATTTCTGTCTTCATTGTTGGACATGTTACAAAAGATGGAAGTGTGGCAGGTCCCAGAGTACTGGAGCACATGGTAGATACGGTGTTGTATTTTGAAGGAGACAGGCAGGTGATTTACCGTATTTTAAGAGGAGTAAAAAATCGATTTGGCTCGACAAATGAAATTGGTGTTTTTGAAATGCGGGAAAAAGGGCTTATGGAAGTGAAAAATCCATCGCAGGTTATGTTAAATGGTAGACCTACAGATGCCTCCGGAACTGCGGTTGTTTGCTCTGTTGAAGGGACACGTCCTATTTTGATTGAAATACAGGCGCTTGTAACCAGAACAAACTTCGGCTTGCCAAGACGTACTTCGGTAGGAATTGATTATAATCGTGTAAATTTGCTTATGGCAGTTTTAGAGAAAAGAGCAGGGCTGCATTTGGGAGATTGCGATGCTTATGTTAATCTGGCAGGAGGAATGAAACTTGGAGAACCGGCTATTGATTTAGGTGTGGTTCTTGCCATTGTATCCAGCTATAAAAATCAGGTAATTGATGAGCAGACTTTAATTTTTGGAGAAGTGGGACTTTCAGGAGAAGTACGTGGTGTCAGTATGGCGGAAAGCAGAGTGAGAGAAGCAGAAAAACTGGGATTTACTTCCTGTATTATGCCAAAGGCAAATGTAGAAAGTCTGCAGGGAAAATATGAGATTAAACTCATTGGTGTAGCTAATATTAAAGAGGCAATGAACTGTATTTAAGAGGTAAAATTGAACAAAATTTTGGGGCTCAGGGGAAACTATTTTTACTTTATTTCTCAGAAAAAATGGTGTATTATACTTTAGTAAATGAAATGGATTCCAGTATTACAGGAGGAATAGAAAATGGTAAAAGCCGTAGTAGGAGCAAACTGGGGAGACGAAGGCAAAGGTAAAATTACGGATATGCTGGCAAAAGAGGCAGATATTGTAGTGAGATTTCAGGGTGGAGCAAACGCCGGGCATACAATTGTAAACAATTATGGAAAGTTTGCCCTGCATAGTCTGCCATCAGGTGTATTTAATGAGAATACAACAAGTATTATTGGAAATGGTGTGGCATTGAACATACCTGTACTGTTCCATGAAATACAGTCAATTGTAGAACAGGGAGTCCCTATGCCTGATATTAAAATATCAGACAGAGCACAGATTGTAATGTCTTATCATATTAAATTCGATGAATATGAAGAAGAAAGACTGGCAGGAAAATCTTTTGGTTCTACCAAGTCGGGAATTGCACCATTTTATTCTGATAAATTTGCAAAAATCGGCTTTCAGGTCAGTGAGCTTTTTGAAGAGGAAGAAGCTCTTATGGAGAAAGCAGAAAATATCTGTCAGAAAAAAAATGTGGATTTAGAGTATTTATATCACAAACCTCTTTTAAATCCGGCAGATATTGTAAAGGAATTAAAAGAATATAAAGAAATGATTGCACCTTATGTATGTGATGTTTCTCTGCTTTTATGGAATGCTTTAAAAGAAGGAAAAGAAATTTTGTTGGAAGGTCAGTTGGGTTCTTTGAAAGATCCAGATCATGGTATTTATCCTATGGTAACGTCTTCCTCCACACTGGCAGCTTATGGCGCAGTAGGTGCAGGAATACCTCCTTATGAAATAAAGAAAATTATTACTGTATGTAAAGCTTATTCCAGTGCAGTAGGTGCAGGTGCTTTTGTATCTGAAATTTTTGGAGAAGAAGCAGATGAATTGAGACGTAGAGGCGGTGACGGTGGCGAATATGGCGCTACAACAGGACGTCCAAGACGTATGGGATGGTTTGACTGTGTGGCATCAAAATACGGATGCCGTATTCAGGGAACTACAGATGTTGCTTTTACTGTACTTGATGTTCTGGGATATTTAGAGGAAATTCCTGTTTGTGTGGCTTATGATATTGATGGAGAAATCACAACAGAATTCCCTACAACAAGTCTTCTGGAAAAAGCAAAACCGGTAATTGAAGTGTTGCCAGGATGGAACTGTGATATCAGAGGCATTAAGAAATATGAGGATTTACCGGAGAACTGTCGTAAATACATTGAATTTGTAGAGGAAAAAATTGGATTTCCGATTACAATGGTTTCTAATGGACCAGGACGAGAAGATATTATTTATAGATAAGGAAAAGAAAAAGGAAGCAATGGAGAAAATCCACAGCTTCCTTTTTTGTACAGAAAAATTATTTTGCGTAGTTGTCAAAATATCCTTGAATATAGATAATTGGAGTTCCCTTATCACCGGAACCGGAAGTAAGGTCAGCTAAAGATCCCAAAAGGTCAGTAAGACGTCTTGGCGTAGTACCCTGTGTTACCATAGTACCTTTTAAGCTGGCAGCTTTTTCATCTTTTTCTGTAATATAATTTTTAATGGCATCTTTTAATTCATTTCCTGATAAATCAGCAAAATCGTTATCAGCCAGATATTTTAATTTTACTTCATTTGGAGTACCTTCCAAACCTGCAGTGTAAGCAGGAGATACAACTGGATCAGCCAGTTCCCAGATTTTTCCTACAGGATCTTTAAATGCACCATCGCCATATACCATAACTTCTACATTTTTTCCTGTTTTTTCCAGAATAGAGTTATGAATAGCAGTAACAACTTCTTCGCATTTAATTGGGAAGAGTTTTACAGTATCTTCTGTTGCTTTATTAGAACCTAAAAGTCCGTAAGCATCATTATAACCGCTGCCATTGATGCTCTTTGTCATAATATCATCAAGAGCATATACTTTCTCAGCGCCGTTTGCTTTCAGAATACGTTTTGTTCTTTGACGAGTGTGAATGTCACAGGTAAGAACACTTTTTGTATAAGAAAGGATAGCTTTTGGGTTGTTAGCGAAAATGATTTCAACCTCAGCGCCAGCTTCCTGAATAAGCTGTTTGTAATATTCTACATAGTCAACACCTGTAAATACGTGTTTTTCATATCCAAACAGTTCTCTGTATTTTTCTTCTGTTAAAACATCAGACCATGGATTTACATTTTTTTCGTCCATAATATCTAAGTCAATGAGGTGATTTCCTACTTCATCAGATGGATAGCTTAACATAAGCACGATTTTTTTACAGCCCATAGCAATACCTTTTAAGCAGATAGAAAAACGATTACGGCTTAAAATAGGGAAGATTACGCCTACTGTATCATCACCGAATTTTTCTTTTACGTCAGCAGCAATATCTTTTACATTTGCATAGTTACCCTGAGCTCTGGCAACGACTGCTTCTGTAACGGCAATTACATCTTTATCTTGAATTTCAAAATTGGCACTTTCAGATGCTTTTAATACACAGTCCACTACGATTTCAGGAAGGTTGTCTCCTTCACGGATAATCGGTGCGCGGACACCTCTTGATATTGTTCCAACCATGCGGTCTATATTTTTCATAATTTATGTACCTCCATTGGTTTCTTGCAAATTTGCGGGCAAAATTGCCACCTACTTTATAATACGTTGAAATCACTCTGTATGCAAGGGGAATATAAGGATTTTCTAAAAAAACATGCGAAAACTCTGTTATTTTTCCGGCTCCTTTAAGTTTCGAATATGCATATATACGGTATTTTTTGAAATCCCTAAAAGAGAGGCTACTTTTAGAACAGAATCTTTAATATTGAAAATACCCCGTTGATAGAGCTGAGTAACAATTTCTTTATTTTTATTTTGTGGTGAAACAGCAAAATCATTCAGTACTTGATGTTGGATTTTATATAAAACATTTTCCATAAGTTCATCTGTATTGTCGGTAAAGTTTTCTGTGGCAGAAGCATTGCCAGAGAGGGGAGTTGATGCTCCTGGATAAAAGTTTGCTAACAGAGAGGAGAGAGGAATATCTGTATAAAAGTTGATGCAGATTAAGCCAATAATACGTTCCTTTTCTCCTGCAATCGGAATGGTGCAAGAACGCAGTGGCACTCCTTTTTTTGAATGGTTCATGTAGCAAACAGCAGGCTGAGACGGTTCTTCCTTTAGTTGACTGAGCATGGAAAGTGCCAAATCAGTAATCGGTGCGCCGTTTTTTCTGCCGGAATAATGCCCATTGACGTTTTCAATAACGGAATGTTGAAGATTTTCAAGACTGTGGAGAATAATCTCATATCCTTCTCCCAGATATTCTCCCAGACTTACAATCATTTTTTTATAAGAGTTTAAAATAAGCTGTTCTGTTTTTGTAAGTTTTATATAAGGTTTATCGTTTGACATAATGGTCTCCATAAGATTTGTTTTCAATAATTAAAGTTATTATATTTTGAATTTATGTTTTGTGCAAGAATGAAAAAAAGTTCATTGAAATATATTTACTAAAATATTGTTTAGTGATATGATAAGAAAAAACGAGATGTAAAGGAGATTGACATTATGTTGAAAACAATTTATACACCAAAAGCACCTGCAGCAATCGGACCATATTCACAGGCAGTAGTATGTGGAGATATGCTTTTTACTTCCGGACAAATTCCGGTAAATCCTGAAACAGGAGAAATTGCAGGAGAAACAATTTCTGAACAGGCTGAACAGGTAATGAAGAATATCGGAGCTGTTCTGGAGGAAGCAGGAACAAACTTTGAAAATGCAGTGAAGACAACTTGCTTTTTGGCAGATATGGGAGATTTTCAGGTATTTAATGAAGTGTATGCAAAGTATTTTGTAAATAAACCGGCACGTTCTTGTGTAGCTGTGAAAACACTTCCGAAAAATGTATTATGTGAAGTTGAGGTTATCGCAAAACTGTAAAGGTTTGTGAAGAAAGAGGTAGCAATGTCAGAAAACCGATTTGATTTTGACACTGTCATAGACAGACGAGGGACAAATTGTGGAAAATGGGACACCATGGATAAGAAATACGGAAATACAGAGCTTATTCATCTAGGTGTGGCTGATATGGATTTTCATTCTCCGCAGCCTATTCGTGATGTAGTACATCAATGTGCGGAACATGGGATTTTTGGTTATACGGATTTAGGCGATGATTTCTATGAAGGTTTTATGTCCTGGGAAAAAAGAATGCATCATGTGGATATAAAAAAAGAAGAAATAGTATTTTGTCCTCGTATTAATATTTCTGCAGGAATTTGTGTGGGAGCATTTACAGAACCGGGAGAGGAAGTAATACTTCATACTCCTGCTTATGGCCCATTGTATGAAGCAATTTCTAAAAATAACAGAACCGTGGTAAAATGTGGATTAAAATCTCAAAACGGAAAGTATATTATGGATTTGCAACAAATGGAAGCGCAGATAACGGAAAAAACAAAAATGCTTTTATTATGCAGTCCTCATAACCCGGTAGGTCGTGTATGGACAAAAGAAGAGCTGGAGGCAGTAGGTGAATTTTGTATAAAACATGAACTGCTGTTATTTGTAGATGAAATTCATGGTGATATTACTGCACCGGGAGTAGAGTTTGTATCTGCCTTGTCTTTGTCGGAAGAAGTGCGAAAAAGATTGATTGTTGCATCATCACCTACAAAAACTTTTAATATTCCGGGATTTATTTTATCTTATCTGATTATTCCAAATCAAGAATACAGAGCTGTGGTAAAAAGGGAAATTGACAGAATCGGTATGCATAATCCCACAATCTTTTCAGCAGCAGTAGCAGGTTGTGCGTATCAACAGTGTGATGACTGGTATAAAGCAATGCTGTCTTATATTGATGAGAATGATAAATTTACCAGAGCGTATTTTGCAGAAAAAATGCCGGAATTTTATATTTATCCAAGAGAAGGGACATATCTTTTATGGATGGATTATAAGGAACTGGGTTGTGAAGAAGCAGAATTGGAAAAATGGTTTTTGGAAAAAGCAAAAGTCAGCGTGTATATGGGAACTGTGTTTCAGGAAGAAGGCAGAGGCTGCATTCGACTGAATATAGCAAGTCCCAGAAAATTATTGGAAGAGGCGTATGACAGAATGTACGTTGCATATTGTCATATAAAGAAAAATTAAATATTTAACTTCATTTAGAAAAAAGAGCAGATGAGGTATGTTTTTATTGAAATTATTAGAAACATACTTTGTCTGCTTTTTGTTTGATTAAATATGAAATTTACATGATTTTTATAAAAGAGAGATAACATATTTTACAAAAGAAATTTAAACTTATAGGAGAATATGGGGAAAAGGAGATGAAAAATAGTTTGAATGATGAAAAAAAATCAGATAAATCGGAGATTGTGCAAATAAATTCACCAATGACGTTGTTAATATATCAATCGGCTATTGATATTGTAGTGGATCGATTAAAAGCAATTAATATAGAGCTTACAAACAAAAGCGGGCATCATGTAATCAGGGGGATTACAAGCCGAATTAAGTCACCGGAGAGTATTACAAAAAAATTAATAAGAAAAGGTAAAAAAATAGACTATGAGACCGCAGTTGAATCATTAAATGATATTGCAGGAGTACGAGCAGTATCTTATTTTTTTGACGATATTTATCAAATATCTAAAGCTGTAAAAAAGCAGAAAGATTTTACATTGATAAAAGAAAAAGATTATGTGCAAAAACCGAAAAAAAGTGGATATAAAAGTATACATTTAATTGTAAAAGTTCCGGTTGTATTGGACAGTCAGACAACGTATGTAAAAGTAGAAATTCAAATTCGTACGTTTGCAATGGATTATTGGGCAGAATTAGATAGTCAAATGTGTTACAAAAAATCTGCCGGTGATATAGAGATGGTTAGACAAGAGAGTAAAAGATACGCAGAGGCAATTGCTGCTTTGGATAATAAAATGCTGGAATTTAGAAAAAAAATTGAATTACTAGAAAAAAATAAAGTTTTGTGTGAAACAGATAAGGTGAAAAAATGAAAAAAATTGGATTATTAACAAGTGGAGGAGATTGTCAAGCATTAAATGTGACAATGCGAGGTGTGGCAAAAAGTCTTTATACAAATTTAGAACAGCTGGAAATTTATGGTTTTTTAAATGGATATGAAGGGTTGATTTATGGGAGATATAAGTTGCTTTCTAAACAAGATTTTTCTGGGATTTTAACGATTGGCGGAACTATGTTGGGAACATCCAGACAACCTTTTAAACAAATGAGAGTTCCTGATAAAAGTGGTTTAGATAAAGTAAGAGCCATGAAAGAAAACTATTATCGATTAAATTTAGATTGCCTTGTTGTGTTAGGTGGAAATGGTTCTCAAAAAACAGCCAATTTATTGAGAGAGGAAGGTTTAAATGTCATACATTTACCGAAAACGATAGATAACGATATTTATGGAACGGATATAACATTCGGATTTCAGAGTGCGATTGATGTAGCGACAAATGTTATTGATTGCATTCACACAACAGCAGCATCACATAACCGTGTGTTTATTGTAGAAATTATGGGACATAAGGTAGGATGGCTTACTTTGTATGCCGGTATTGCAGGGGGGGCGGATATTATTCTTTTACCAGAAATTCCGTATGATATTGATTCTGTTATGAAATCTATTACTGCAAGAAGTAAAGCAGGAAAGGGTTTTACTATTTTAGCAGTGGCAGAAGGGGCAATATCCAAAAAAAATGCATCTCTTTCAAAAAAAGAATATAAAGAGAAAATGGCAAAAAGTAAATTTCCTTCTGTGTCTTATGAATTAGCTTATGAAATATCCAATCGACTGGGGAGTGAAGTACGAGTTGTAGTTCCGGGACACACACAAAGGGGAGGAACGCCAAATGCTTTTGATCGAGTATTAAGTACAAGAATTGGAGCAGCAGCAGCAGAGGCAATTTTAGAAGAAGATTACGGATGTATGATTGCAATGATAAATGGCGAAATCAAGAGAGTACCTTTAAAAAATGTATCGGGTAAATTAAAAACAGTAAATCCCGGATGCGAATTAATAAAGGAAGCAAAAATGATAGGAATAAGTTTTGGTGAATAGCATTCATGATAAAAGAAATTATAAAAAAGATAGTGGGAAAGTTTGATTTTAAAAATAAAAAAATATTAAAGGAGTGCGTTGTTATGAAAAACGAAGTGAGTAGTTATACAAATCGAGAATTATCATGGTTGCAATTTAATGAAAGAGTGTTAAATGAGGCGGGAAACCCAGAAGTACCATTGGCAGAAAGGTTAAGTTTTATATCTATTTTTCAGACCAACTTAGATGAATTTTTTATGGTACGAGTGGGAACTTTACTTATGCAAATGCAGTCGTCTGAAAAAATTGTAGAAAATAAAACTTATATGACGAGTAAAGAACAAGTAAAGGCTATTTTAAAGGAAACAAAAAGATTAGAAAACAAAAAGGGAAAGATATATGAACAATTAATGGGAGAATTAGAGCCAAAAGGGATTCGCATCATTAATTTTAATAAGCTATCTCAGGAAGAAGGGGCAATGCTTGAAGAATATTTCGATACGCATATTGCACCTTTTTTATCACCGATGATTATCGGGAAACAACAGCCATTTCCATTTTTAGCGAATAAGCAATTATATGCCATTGTTCTTTTATCTACACCAAAAGGAAAGAAAAAAATTGGTTTGGTTCCATGTTCAAATGGAGTATTTAAACGCTTGATAGAAATTCCAACAAGACCAGGAAACTTTATGCTTTCAGAGGAGTTAATCCTTCATTTTATTTCAAAATTGTATTCCAAGTATACAGTAGCAGAAAAATCTATTTTACGTATTACCAGAAATGCTGATATAGATGCGTCAGAAATCTACGACGAAGACTTAGATTATCGTGATATGATGGAACAAATGATAAAAAAACGTACGCGGTTAGATGCTGTCAGAATAGAATTAAGCAGGAATATGGATGATAAAATAAAAAAAGAACTTTCTCATTTTACAAATATAGGTTCTGAATATATTTTGGATGTGAAAACACCTTTAGATTTGTCTTTTGTTTTTTCTTTACAGGCATATTTGAAAGAGCAGACAGAACTTTTTTATGAAAAACATACACCAAGACGTAGTCCGGCATTAGATTTAAAAAGGAGTATATTTGAGCAGATTGAAGAAAAAGATGTGTTATTATCATATCCTTATGAAAGTATGAAACCATTTATTCAGTTGTTACAAGAAGCGGCAGATGATGATTCTGTTGTATCTATTAAAATGACTCTATATCGTGTAGCAGAGAGAAGTAAAATTATAGATACGTTAATTGAAGCAGCTGAAAATGGGAAAGAAGTTGTAGTAACCGTGGAGCTTCGAGCTAGGTTTGATGAAGCAAATAACATTGAGATGTCTCATAGATTAGAAGAAGCAGGATGTCAGATTTTGTATGGATTGGGTAATTATAAAGTACATTCAAAGCTGTGTTTGATTACAAGAAAAACAGAAGATGGATTTTCTTATATTACACAGATTGGTACAGGAAATTATAATGAAAAGACAGCGAGATTGTATACAGATTTATCATTGATTACGGCTAAACAATCCATTGGAGCAGAAACAGCAATGGTTTTTACAGCGTTGCAGAAAGGTGAGATTGTAGAGGAAGTAAAAGAATTGTTAGTGGCACCGGCATGTTTGCAAAATCGTATTATTGATATGATAGATTATGAAATTGAAAAAGTGAAAAATAAGAAAGATGGATATATTGGGTTAAAGTTTAATTCATTGACAGACAAAACATTAATCAAAAAATTAATAGAGGCGTCACAGGTTGGGGTGAAAATAGAACTAATTATAAGAGGAATTTGTTGTTTAAAGCCAGGTATAGCAGGTATAACGGAGAATATTCGAGTTATTAGTATTGTTGGAAGATATTTGGAACATTCCAGAATTTACATATTCGGACAAAAAGACGATGAAAAAATATATATTTCATCTGCTGATTTAATGACAAGAAATACATTACGAAGAGTAGAAGTAGCTGTCCCAATATATGATGAAGACATTAAGCATAGAATTAGAAATATGTTTGATATAATGATGAGAGATGATAAAAAAGGAAAAGAGCAGAATTCATCAGGTATTTATTGCGAACGTTTGATTAATACTCCTAAAATTGATTCACAGGAATATTTTTATCAAGAGGCGTATAAAAAAGAAACTAATATGTAGATAAGAATAAAATTAAGGAAAAGCATACATTATTGTAGCCGAATGTATAGGGGATATGTTAAGATGATAAAACAGAGAAAA
Source organism: uncultured Lachnospiraceae bacterium (assembly GCA_905201915.1). GTDB lineage: Bacteria > Bacillota > Clostridia > Lachnospirales > Lachnospiraceae > Blautia. The sequence goes on along the minus strand of CAJKQE010000007.1, from coordinate 1,479 downwards.
TCATCAAAACAGAGGAGGAAAAAATTTGAAAAATATCAAAATAGCAAATAGATTAGAAGCATCAGAGATTGCATTGGGATGTATGCGGATTACCGGATTGAAAGGGACGGATGAGGTTAGAGAATTAGTTGATACAGCTATGGATCAGGGAATTAATTTTTTTGATCATGCTGACATTTATGGAAATGGTGAGTCAGAACATATTTTTGGAGAGGCCATAAAGGGAATTCCAAGAGAAAAAATGATTGTCCAGACAAAATGTGGAATTCGTCCAGGGCTATGTTATGATTTCTCTAAAGAACATATTTTAGAATCTGTAGATAAAAGCTTAAAACGTTTGAATATGGATTATGTTGATATACTATTATTGCATCGCCCAGATACGTTGATGGAACCGGAAGAAGTTGCAGAGGCTTTTGATATTTTGGAAAAAGAAGGAAAAGTAAGATATTTTGGAGTCAGTAATCAAAATTCTATGCAGATGGAATTGCTTCAGCATTATTGCAGTCAGAAGCTTATTATTAATCAGCTCCAGTTTAGTGTTGCACATTGCGATATCATTGATTCTGGGTTAAATGTGAATGTTCACAATGATGCAGGATGTGTTCGAGATGGAAGTATTCTGGAATATTGCAGATTAAAAGAAGTTACTATCCAGGCATGGTCTCCTTTCTTATATGGATTTTTTGAAGGAGTCTTTATTGGAAGTGAAAAATTTCCAGAGCTAAATAAAATGTTAGATGAATTGGCAGAGAAATATCATGTAACAAACAGTGCTATTGCCATTGCTTGGATATTGAGACATCCGGCAGGTATTCAGGCAATTGTGGGAAGTACGAAGAAACAGAGAATTGCAGAGATTTGTAAAGCAAGTGAAATAAAATTGACAAGAGAAGAATGGTACGCACTTTATATGGCAGCAGGGAAAAAATTGCCGTAGAGGATATGAAAAAGTACAGAACATATATTCGAATTTGTTCTGTGCTTTTATTTTGTGTTTTGATATAATGAGAAAAATGAAATTTGTGACTTTTCGCAATAAAAATTTGTAACGTGAGGAGGAGCGTAAATGGAAAATCAGGGTGAAGTTATTTTTTATAATACAGATGATGGGTTGACACATATTGAGGTAAAAGTAGAAGATGAAACTGTTTGGCTGACAATAGATCAAATGTAAGAACTGTTTGGAAAAGCTAGATCAACTATAAATGAGCATATTTTAAATGTTTTTTCAGAAGGAGAATTACTTAAATCAGAGTCTGTGAGAAAAATCGGAAATTCCGATTTTTCTACAGTTTTTATGACATTATAGATTTCATAACCTATTTCTTATTTTTCGGTATTCTCTTGGCGAATATCCTTTCAGCTTGTGGAAAAGCCGGCTGAAATAAAGCTGATTATCATACCCGACGATTTTAGAAATTTCATTGATGGAATAGGTTGTTGTTTCAAGTAACATCTGGGCATTGTTAATTCGGA
>CAJKQE010000006.1 GCA_905201915.1 uncultured Lachnospiraceae bacterium | reverse complement strand
TGAGATATCCCATTCGAAAGAAGTAAGACCCCTTGAAGACGACGAGGTAGATAGGACAGAGGTGGAAGTGCAGTAATGTATGGAGCTGACTGTTACTAATCGGTCGAGGGCTTGACCTGAGTGTAGAGATACACGAACGGCAGTTGGAAGGTTTCGTTTTATATATGTGGTTTTGAAGGTACAACAAAAACGATTGGATTATTCCAATCGTTTTTTTGATTTAGGGGACTTAACTTTTTTTTAAGTAAAAAAGGAGTTGCCTTTAATCTGACAACTCCAAATATCAATTCTATTTTGATTATTTCTCAATTTCACCATTCCAATCAATAATTCCACCGAATTCTACGATATTATCGTATCCCAATCTACTGAGTTTTCCTGCAGCTTGTTTGCTTCGATTTCCGCTGCGGCAGTAAACGAGAATAAGCTGATTTTTATCAGGAAGTTCAGGGATGTCTTTTGTACGGATGGTTTTGTTTGGAATATTAATGGCCTGAGGAATATGTCCTTCTTTATATTCTTCCGGAGTTCGTACATCCAGAATGATATATTCTTTTTCTTCTTTCATTATTTTTTCGGCTTCTTCCATGTCAATTTGACGATAACTATTGTTTTCTGTCTTTGTGTTTTTAGAACTACATCCTGTAAAAAGCAGTATTGCTGAAGCTAAAACAGGAATGATTTTTTTTATTTTCATTGTATTTTCTCCTAATTAAATTTAAAAATTTTATGCTGTTATTTTATTTTTTGTTTTGCATATAAGTTGTGTTATAGTTCCCATAGGGCAATAAACACACCAGCTTCGAGGTTTGAATAAAATCATTGTAATAAAACCAAGAATAGTAGAAGTCAGCATAACGCTATAAAATCCAAAAGCAAATTGTGCTACTCCGGAATGAATAAGTGTATCGTGATATGTCCAGTTCCAAGGTACTTTAAATGTCCATAAAAGTGTTACAACTTGTTTTAAATTCTCTGTACCGGAAAATACCAGATAGGTGTTCCAAAGCATTTGAAAAAACATGATGAAAAAGAAAATTAAAAATCCATAACGGAATGTTTTGCTTTTCATCCATTTAGGAATATCTTTCTTACGTGAAAGTCCGAAGCGTCCACCTAAGAGCTCAAAGAGCTGCCCTCTGCCACAGTAGCGATTGCAATAGCCTTTTGTTCCTTTTGCAATAGAAATAATCAAGGGAATAAAGAAACATAGCAGTCCAAGCCAGGCAAAAAGAATATTGAAAAATCCTAATATCAGATAAGTAAGGGATACAATCCAAAGATAGTCGTACCAATGTTTTTTCATGACGTTACCTCCTGAATTTCAATTACAGAAGCAGGACATTCTTTTGCACATTTTCTGCATCCTATACATTTAGCCATATCAACTTTAGCCATTATTCCTTTCCAAATGTCAATCGCATTTCTGGGACAGACTTTTATACAGCAGCCGCAAGCAACACAATCATTCATGTTGATAAAAGCTTTTCGCTTTTTTCTTTCCATAGCAAACCTCCTAAAATAATAACTTTGATTTATTATAGCAAGAAGAAAGGTATGAGTTCAGTGATTTTATCACAATTGTGAAAAAACTGTGAAATTAGCAGCCAGGTGTTGACAGTGTTAGCTATAGGTGCTATATTACAAATAGAACAAAGGAAAGGGAAAAGAAAATCCTAATCCATTGGTTCATGTAATCGACACTCTGGATTTTCCAAAGTGCTAAAATAAAATCTATTGTCTTATATGAAGGGAGATATGACGTATGATGATGCCTAGTATTTTTGGAGAAAACTTATTTGATGATTTTATGGATTTTCCATTTGAAAGAGAATTTTTCGGAAGAAAAAATCCTCTGTATGGAAAGAACGAAAAAAACATTATGAAAACAGATGTAAGAGAAACAGAAAACACCTACGAATTAGATATTGATTTGCCTGGCTTTAAGAAAGATGAGGTAACAGCAAAACTGGAAAATGGATATTTGACTATCAATGCTGCAAAAGGTTTGGATAAAGATAAAACAGATAAACAGGGCAATTATATTCGCAGAGAGCGTTATGCAGGTGCAATGAGCAGAAGCTTTTATGTTGGTGAAAATATTCATCAAGAAGATATTCATGCGAAATTTGAGGATGGAATTTTGAGATTAACTGTACCAAAAGAAGCAACAAAACAGGTGGAAGAAAATAAATATATAGCGATCGAGGGATAAGAGGAAAAAGTTATTAAAAAATAAAAGGGAATTCCGGCTGCGTATTAATTTAGCACAGCCGGAATTTTTTTCTGTTTCTATTTTAATTTTTTCATAGTTCTATAATAGGAACAGGCAAGTGGAATACAGGCTCCAATCCATGCCAGCGGATTAGAAGCGCAGGCGCCGGCAAAGCCAAAGGCTCCGGTTAAAACGAGTGCTCCGACAGCACGCATAATTAGTTCCATTATACCAGCGACAGTAGGTATGAAACTTTTGCCTAAACCCTGAAGGGTAAAACGGTAAATAAATAATAATGCCAGAGCGAAGTAAAAACATCCGCTGATTACCAGATAAGTATGGGAAAGAGAAAGAACTTCTGTTTCTTGTGAGCCTACAAAAATACTGGTAAGCTGACTTCCGGCGATTACATTGATTGCACCGGAAAGAATACTGAAACTGCCGGACATTAAAATACATTGAAAAACGCCTTTTCGAATACGGGAAAATTTTCCGGCGCCATAATTTTGGGCTGCATAAGTTGCCATAGCTGTTCCGAAAGAACCAAGGGGCATAGTTGCAATACTTTCAATTTTTTGTGAAGCAGTGTAAGCTGCTACAGAAGCAGCGCCCAAACCATTTAATGCAAATTGCAGCATCAGAGAACCAATGGCGATAATTGACATTTGGAAAGCCATTGGAAGGGCAATGCTTAAATGGGAGGTAATTACTTCGTAGTGCATTTGAAAATCTGTTTTTTTCAACCAGAGAATAGGGACTTTCTTTATAATAAAGAAAATACATAAAATGCCGGATAAAAGCTGAGAAAGTATAGTAGCAATGCCGGCGCCGACAACTCCCAGATGAAAATATAGTATAAATACCAAATCAAGTATAATATTTATACAGCAGGCAAAAATGAGAAAATATAAAGGAGTTTTGCTGTCACCTAATGCTCGGACCGCATTGGATAAAAGATTGAACAAAACAGTTGCAGGAATACCTAAAAAAATAATGACAAGGTATGCCCATGCATCATCAATAATCTCAGAAGGTGTCTGCAAAAGTTCTAATAAAGGTCGTGCCAACAGTACAGACAGAATTGTTGTAATAATTGCTACAGCACTGCTGATCAGAATGCTGGCTGCAAAACTTTTTCTTACATCATCTTCGTTCTTTGCTCCAAATTTTTGAGAAGTAATAATAGATAGACCGGAGGTAAGTCCTTGAACAAATCCAAGAATTAAAAAAGTAATACTTCCGGTACAGCCTACAGCTGCAAGTGCATTTACACCGATTGTGCGTCCTACAATCAAAGTGTCTGCCATACTGTAAAATTGTTGGAATATATTTCCGATAATAAGTGGGAGAGAGAAGAAAAAAATCAATTTGGCTGGATTTCCCTCTGTAAGTGTTTTTGTCATGAGTGAATACTTCCTTTCTGTTAAAAATCATTATTTTTATCGGAGATAAATTCTATTATAAAAATTTTTAAAAAAAGTAGAATGTAATTTCTTGTGAAATAGATGTAATATATTGTATAGTTACAAATGGATGAAAAAAAGTGAGGCAAGATATGTGTAAAGAAATGTATGATATTACAGAGGGAGACTTAAATCCGGAATTTTTGTTTACCTGTGTTTCAACAAGAACAGAAGAAGAAGAAAATTATCATGCCCATGATTTTATAGAATTTGCGATTATTATGGGCGGAAGAGGAAGATTTTATATTGATGGTAAGAATTATGAAGTGGAGGAAGGAGATCTGATTTTACTTAATCCCGGCACGTATCATAGAAGCAGAGCAGGATATTCAAAAGAGGGATTGAAAGAATGTTATATTGGATTTTCCAAAGTTTCTTTTAAAGGGTGCGAAAGTGGATATTTTCCTTTATTTAAGAACAACCAAAAGATTATGAAAATGAAAGACAAGATGAAAAAGAATATTTTTCAAATTTGTAATGCGATGAATAAGGAAGCAAGAGAATGCGGTGCAGGGCGTTATTTTATGCTAAAGGCATATTTAATTCAAGCATTGTGCATGATTATCAGAGAACAGAGAGAGGAAAAACAAGAGTTTGAAGGAAAAGGATATATTTTTCAATCTACTGGGAAAAAGTATGTTGTGCAGCAGATTATGAAATATATGGAAGAAAATTATCGGGAGAAAATATCTTTAGAACAAATTGCGGCAAATATGTATTTAAGTTCTTTTTATATTGCCAAAATTTTTAAAAGTGAAACAGGAGATACGCCTATTAATTACTTGATTGGTCTTAGGATGGAAAAGGCAAAGGAAATCTTGGAGGCATGTCCTGAAGAGCCGGTAAAAGAAGTTGCGGCAGCTGTGGGTTATTCCGATGCATATCATTTTAGCAAGTTGTTTAAAAAGCATTATGGAATTTCTCCTTTATATTATAAGAAAGAGAGTTTTTCTTGACAGGATTATATAAGTAGAATATAATCCCTATTAAAATAGTCGGATATAAAGGAAGGATTAAAATTATGGGTGGAAAAATATATAAAAATGTACAGGAACTGATTGGAAAAACACCGCTTATGGAAGTGGAAAACATAGAAAAAATGTTAGATTTAAAAGCCAAACTTCTTGTAAAACTGGAATATTTAAATCCAGCGGGAAGTGTAAAAGACAGAGTTGCAAAAAACATGATTGCAACAGCTGAGCAAGACGGCAGATTAAAACCGGGAGCAACAATTATTGAGCCAACTTCAGGAAATACAGGAATTGGCTTGGCTTCCATTGCAGCGTCTAGGGGTTATAAGTTGATTTTGACTATGCCGGAGACCATGAGTGTAGAGCGAAGAAATATTTTAAAAGCTTATGGAGCAGAAATTGTTCTCACAGAAGGAGCAAAAGGTATGACAGGTGCTATCGAGAAAGCTAAGGAGTTGGCAGAGCAGATTTCAGGAAGCTTTCTGGCAGGACAGTTTGACAATCCTTCTAATCCTGCGGCACATAGGATTTCTACAGGTCCGGAAATTTGGGAAGATACAGATGGAAATGTGGATATTTTTGTTGCAGGTGTAGGAACAGGTGGAACCATTACAGGAGTTGGAGAATATTTAAAAGAAAAAAATCCTTCTGTAAAGATTGTTGCAGTAGAACCTTCGGACTCTCCTGTACTTTCAAAAGGTAAGGCAGGTTCTCATAAAATTCAGGGGATTGGAGCAGGATTTGTACCGACAGTTTTAAATACACAGGTTTATGACGAAATTATGCCAATTACAGCAGAAGAATCTTTTGAGACAGCGAAATTATTTGCACATAAAGAAGGAATTTTAGTAGGAATATCTTCCGGTGCAGCATTATATGCAGGAATTGAGCAGGCAAAGCGTGAGGAAAATGCAGGAAAAACTATTGTAGTTTTGCTTCCGGACAGCGGAGACCGTTATTATTCTACACCATTATTTGAGGGCTAATATAAAATTTATGGTGTAAGTGTTTGCTTTGTGCTAAACTTCAAATATAAAAATAAGGACAGGAGAATGTAGGATGGATATTATTGAATTTCAAAATAAATTAAAGGAAATACAGACACTTGCTTTAAATAATGGTAAAAAAGTAAAAGCATCATTGGTAGAAAAATTTTTTGAAGGGGATAACATTACACAGGACAAGCTGCAGAAAGTTTATGATTTTCTGGAAATACAGGGTATTTATGTAGATGGGGCAGAGAAGTCACAGGAAGTTTTAGTGACGGAAGAAGCAGCTTCAGAGGAGATAGAAGAAATTCCACTTACTTCAGAGGAAAAAGAATTTTTGGAAGAATATCTTCAGGGATTTAAAACGGAGGAAGAGTTGGTAAAAGAGGAAATTCTTAGAGCATTTTTAGAAGGAAGCCAGGAATGTACGGAAAGATTAATCCATGTATATCAGGATGAAATTGTCAAAACTGCAAAGAAGTTAAATTGTGAAAATATCTTTTTTGGAGATTTAATTCAGGAAGGAAATATGGGACTTTTAACAGCTTTAGAGTATCTTTCAGAGCAGGAAAATCCAGATAAATGGCTTGTCAGAGAAATTGAAAGCACCATGAAATTGTTTATTGAGGAGCAGACACAACAGAAGAAAGAAGACAATATTCTGGTAGAAAAAGTCAGAGATTTAGAAAAGAAAGTAAAAGAGATTACTGAGGATGAAGATGTGAAGTATAGTGTAGAGGAGTTAGCGACATTTTTGGATATGGATCTTGAAGAAATGGAGTCTGTACTTCGATTAACAGGAGATGATAAATAGAGTTTTATTCTTTTTTTATAGAATTGCTATCTTTTCTTCATTGCATAATAATACGTGAAGCAGTATAGTCTATATAACAGGATAAAGCCTGAAACATTGGAGACAATGTAAAAATGGAGGATAGAGAAATGAATATTGAAGAAAAGAAAAAACCACAGCCTCCTAAGAAACCGGTGTTATTTTATTATGGAATAATACTTTTGGCCTTAGTATTGCTGAATACGTTTGTAGTCCCTTATCTTGCAGAAAGAAGTATTAAAGAAGCGGACTATAATGAGTTTTTAGATGATTTGGAAGCTGGCAAGATTTCAGAGGTTACTTTGGAGTCGGATGTTATTTATTATGTGGAAAAAGGGAAAGATAATAAAGAGCAAGTGTATAAAACTGGTCGTATTTCTGATTTGCAGGAAGTAGATAGATTACACAAGGCAGATGTTGTCTTTTCAGAGGAAATTCCTACGAAAATGAATCCCCTTGTAAGTCTTTTGCTTACCTGGGTATTTCCTTTTGTACTCATGTGGTTTTTGGGAAGCTGGCTCATGCGGAAGATGATGAAGAACATGGGCGGTGGAGCTGGAGCGGGGGCAATGACCTTCGGAAAAAGCAATGCCAAGATTTATGTAAATTCATCTACGGGAATTAAATTTTCAGATGTAGCAGGTGAAGATGAGGCGAAAGAATTGCTTTCGGAAATTGTAGATTATCTGCATAATCCTGAAAAATATAAGGAAATTGGTGCGTCTATGCCAAAAGGTGCACTTTTAGTAGGACCTCCAGGTACAGGTAAAACACTTTTAGCGAAAGCAGTAGCAGGTGAAGCAAGTGTACCTTTCTTTTCAATTTCTGGTTCTGAGTTTGTGGAAATGTTTGTAGGTATGGGTGCGGCAAAGGTTCGAGATTTATTTAAACAGGCTAATGAAAAAGCACCATGTATTGTGTTCATTGATGAAATTGATACTATCGGAAAAAAACGTGACGGAAGTGCAATGGGTGGAAATGATGAGCGTGAGCAGACTTTAAACCAGCTTTTGACAGAAATGGATGGATTTGATGGCTCTAAGGGAGTTGTTATTTTAGCTGCTACAAACAGACCTGACTCCCTTGATGCGGCACTTCTTCGACCTGGACGTTTTGACAGACGTATTCCGGTAGAATTACCAGATTTAAAAGGTCGCGAGGAAATCTTAAAGGTTCATGCCAGAAAGATTAAAATTGCAGATAATGTGAATTTTCATGAAATTGCAAAAGCGGCATCAGGGGCTTCCGGTGCAGAACTGGCAAATATTGTAAATGAGGCAGCTTTAAGAGCAGTCCGTGACAGAAGAAAATTTGCAACACAGGCAGATATGGAAGAAAGTATAGAAGTTGTTATTGCCGGTTATCAGAAGAAGAGCAGGGTTCTTTCCGAAAAGGAAAAATTGATTGTATCTTATCACGAGGTAGGGCATGCTCTTGTGGCAGCACTTCAGACAAATTCTGCGCCTGTGCATAAAATTACAATTATTCCAAGAACTTCCGGTGCGTTGGGTTATACCATGCAGGTAGATGAGGGTGAACATTTCCTTATGTCAAAGGAAGAACTGGAGAATAAAATTGCTACCTTTACAGGAGGAAGAGCAGCAGAGGAACTGATTTTCCACTCTGTAACAACAGGTGCATCCAATGATATTGAGCAGGCAACGAAAATTGCAAGAGGCATGATTAGCCGCTTTGGTATGAGTGAAGAATTCGATATGGTTGCAATGGAGAGTATGTCTAATCAGTATTTAGGCGGAGACAGTTCTCTTGCATGCTCTTTTGAAACACAGACTTTGATTGACAAAAAGGTTGTAGAGCTGGTAAAGAAACAGCATGATAAGGCGTATAAAATTCTGGAAGATAATATTGCAAAGCTTCATGAACTGGCAAAATATCTGTATGAGAATGAAACCATTACAGGCGAAGAATTTATGCGGATTTTAAATACGAAGCCAAGGATTGGCATGAATGAAGATGTAGTGGAGGAAGGAACTAATGATTTACACAATTAAAAATGACAAAATAGAAGTTTCTGTAGAGGATTTAGGCGCTCAGATGCGTTCTATAAAGGATGCAACAGGTAAAGAATATCTGTGGCAGGGAGATGAAAATTACTGGAATGGTTCAGCACCTAACTTGTTTCCTTATATTGCACGTCTGACAGAGGGAAAATATATTTTAAAGGGCAGAACTTATGAGATGCCGAAACATGGTTTTTTAAGGAACTCTGTATTGAAGTTAAAAGAAAAGACGCAGACCAAAATGGTGTTTTCCTTAACAGACAGTGAAGAAACTTATAAAATGTATCCTTATCATTTCGAGATTAAAGTGAAATATGAGTTGTTTGAAAACGAACTTAAAGTTTCTTATAATGTGGCGAACAAGGATAAAAAAGTGATGTACTTTGGTGTAGGAGGACATCCCGGTTTTCAGGTTCCAGTAGAAAAGGAATTGTCTTTCGAGGATTATTTTATTGAATTTGCCAAAGGAACAGATATGAAGCGTGTGGGGATGTCAGAGGACTGTTTTGTTACCGGAAAAGATGAAGCATTTCCTTTAGAGGAGAACCGAAGACTATATCTGCATCATAATCTGTTTGATGATGATGCAATTATTTTAAAAGATGCTCCGTCCAAAGTCGTGCTTGCATCAGAAAAAGGCAGTGCAAGAATTGAGATGGAAACCAGTCATTTAGAATACTTGGGAATTTGGCATAAACCCGCCAGTGATGCTCCTTATGTATGTATTGAGCCGTGGAGTTCTCTTCCATCCAAAAAAGATATTATAGAAGATTTAGAGAAGCAGGATAATCTGGTGAGTTTGAAACCGGATGGTTATTACACAGGATTTTTTAAAGTGAAAATTGTGAAATAATAAAGCTGTTGCATGGAATGCAGAAATCAATATCCGTTCCATGCAACATTTTTTTCTGTTTTTTATAAAAGAACTATCCCCCTGGGAGGCTTGTGTAACTTATAGAATATGATAAAATAATATCAAAATGCCAGAATAAAGTATAGAACTCATCAGGCATAGTTTGATTTAACATAAAGAGGAGGATGTATGAATATGAAGAAACGAACAAAGCTTTTGGCATTACTTTTGACAGCATGTATGACAGTAGGAATGGCAGCATGTGGAAGTGACAGTGGAAAAGCAGAAAATAAAGATACAGACACAAAGAAAGAGACGCAGAACACAGAAGAAAAAGATGGAAAAAGAACGATTGTAGACAGTATGGATAGAGAAGTGGAAATTCCTGCAGAGGTAGACAGTGTTGTATGTTTAAATGTTACAAGTCTTCGTTATACCTGTTATATGCAAGCACAGGATTTGGTTGTAGGAGTGGAAGATTACGAGCAGAAGCAGAGTATTTCCAGACCATATAATTATGTAAATTTTGATAAATTCAAGGATTTGCCTGTAGTAGGCAATAATGGGGAGCACTATATTGAAGAAATTATTACAGCGGATCCTGATGTGATTATGATGTCTGCATTGGGAAATTGTGATGCGGATGAGGTTCAGGAAAAGACAGGAATTCCTGTTGTTGTTATTCCCGGAAGCGACCAGATGATGGATGAAAAGGTATATGAGACTTTCCGAATTATGGGAGAAGTTTATCAGAAAGAAGATAGAGCAGAGGAGCTTATTTCTTATTTAGATGATACAAAAAAAGATTTGGATAACAGAACAAAAGATATTCCTGAGGCAGAAAAGCAGAGTGTTTATGTAGGTGGTGTAAGCTTTAAAGGACATCATGGATTTGAGGGGACAGAAGCAAATTATGGACCGTTTTCTGCAATTTATGCGAAAAATCTGGCAAATGAAACAGATCAGACAGGAGCTTTTAATATTGATTTAGAGCAGGTTCTTGCATGGAATCCAGATGTGATTTTTGTTGACTTTAACGGTATGGAATTGATTAAACAGCATTATACGGAAAATCCTGATTATTATAATCAATTAAAGGCAGTACAGGAAGGAAAAGTATATTCACAGATTTCTTTCCGCTCCAGTGCTTCAAATTTGGATATGGCACTGGCTGATACATATTATGCAGGTTCTGTATTGTATCCTGAAAAATTTGCAGATATCAATCCAGCAGAAAAAGCAGATGAAATCTTTGAAAAACTGCTGGGAGAAAAATTTTATGGTGTATTGAAGGAGAACGGATATGAGTTCAGACAAGTCCAAATTGGAGAATAATGTAAATGATACCGCGTACCGGAAAAATCAGCGGAAGAGTGTTTTCTTTTTAATTATTTTAGCAGCAGTGTTGGTCTTTACTGTTTTATTTTCTATGTGGGCGGGATCTTATGACACTCCTTTAAAGGAACTGATATTAGGAATATTTGGACAGGCATCCGATAATAAAATTAATGTAGTAGTGCGAAATGTAAGACTGCCTCGTATATGTACAGCAGCAATTTCCGGAGCGGGACTTGGGGTAACAGGCTGTATTTTGCAGGCAATTTTAAATAATCCACTTGCTTCATCCAGCACTCTTGGTGTATCTCAGGGAGCAGGATTTGGGGCTGCTTTTGCAATTATTATTTTGGGAGCGGGAAGTGCTGCAAATGGGAATTTTATTATTCCTATTTGCGCTTTTGTAGGAAGTATGGCAGTTGCTATTGTAATCTTTGGATTGTCTCGGTTTTGTCAGATTTCAGCGGAGTCTGTGGTACTTGCCGGCGTTGCAATCAGTTCTATGTTTACTGGAGCTACTACCCTTCTTCAGTATTTTGCAGATGAAGTGGAATTAAATGCTCTTGTATTTTGGACTTTCGGAGATTTAGGAAGTACCGATTGGAAAGAGATTAGTTTTATGGCGGTAGTTGTTTTCCTTGCAGGAATTTATTTTATTCTTCATCGATGGGATTTCAATGCATTATTAAGTGGAAATGAAACGGCAACCAGTCTTGGAATTCATGTGAGAAGATTGATTATTATTAATATGATTTTATGCTGTTTTACAGCATCTACCATTGTTTCTTATATTGGCTTGATTAGTTTTATTGGTCTTGTGGCACCTCACATTGTGCGAATGGTAGTGGGAAATAATCATGTATATCTTATTCCGGGTTCTATGTTGGCCGGAGCTGTTTTACTCCTTCTTGGGGACTTGGCAGCGAGAACTCTTATTAGCCCGATTATTCTTCCTATTGGAGCGATTACCTCCTTCCTTGGAGCACCATTGTTCTTATATTTATTGTTTAAAGGAGGAAGCCGTTCATGTTAAAGGTGGAAAATCTTCAATATGGTTATCCGGGAGGACCGGAAGTGTTAAAAAATATCAGCTTCACCTTAGGAGAAGGGGAATTTATGGCAATCTTGGGTAATAATGGGGCTGGAAAAAGTACTATGTTGAAATGCTTTAATCAAATTTTAACACCCAGACAGGGTAGTATTATGTTAAATGATGAGGCAATTTTAAAGTTGTCAGCAAGGGAAATGGCAAAGAGAATTGCATTTGTAGCTCAGAGCGTGCCCAATGTAAAAATGACAGTTCATGATATGGTAATGCTGGGAAGAAAACCTTATATGAAGTGGGGGGTAACAGAAAAAGATCATGAAATGGTTCATGAAGCAATGGATAAATTAAAAGTATCTGATATGAGAGGACGTTTTTTAAATCAGTTAAGTGGGGGAGAACGTCAGAAAGTTATGTTGGCAAGAGCTCTGGCACAGGAGCCAAAGTTACTGCTTTTAGATGAACCTACCAGTAGTCTTGACCTTCAAAATCAATATCAGGTATTGCAGATTGTACGAGATATTTGTCGTGAAACAAAGATTTCTGCTATTGTTGTAATTCATGATTTGAATTTAGCTCTTCGATTTTGTGACAGATTTTTATTGATGCAGGACGGGCAGGTGTATGCAAGTGGGGATGCGGAAGTTCTTAATCGAAAGGCTATATGGGACGTTTATCATATTCATGGTGAGGTAGTATCTGTAGGCGGACAGAAGATGGTATTGGTAGATTCACAGGTGACAGATATATAAAGAAAAGAGTGGTAGAATGGATTTAAAACAGCTGGAAAAAGAGTGGAGCAAAAAGGACAACGGACAGGGTGAATTACAGGCAAAGCTTTGGGATAAAAAGGCAGGACAGTATAAGGAAAAAACCATTCCAACACCGGAAGAAAATCCTTTTTTGAAACAAGTTTATGAAGAAATGCAGATAGATGAACACACTCGTATTCTGGATATCGGATGCGGTGCAGGGCGTTTTAGTTTGGCGTTGGCAAAGTCAGGAGCACAGGTGACAGGCACAGATGTATCATCAGAAATGATTATGGCGGCAAAGGAGCTGGCAGAGAAAGAGCATTTGGAAAATGTATCATTTTTTCATGCTGATTGGGCAAGTCTTGATATTGAAAAAATGGGATTTTTGAAAAATTTTGACCTAGTGTTTGCTCACATGACACCTGCTGTTGCAGATTATCATACATTGGAAAAAATGTGTAATTGTTCCAAAAACAAGTGCTTTTTGGTAAAGCCTTCGAGGAGAAGCGATATGGTTCTTGATGGGGCATTTCAGGAAGCAGGAATAGAAAAAAATAAAAAAGAAACAGATACCTCCGTTGCCATGATATTCTCTTATTTATGGTTGAAAGGATATTCTCCCTATATTTCTTATCGTGATGAGGTATGGGAAATCGGTCAAAGTGTGGAAGATATGCTGGCATGGTGTATTGACAGGGCAAATTTGCAGGGAGAAGTCACGTGGGAACAAAGAGGCAAAATGCAGGCGTATTTGTCAGATATAAGTGAGAACGGAAGAATTACAGAAAGGACAAACACCACCATTGTAACCATGAGTTGGTGTGTATAGAGGTGAAGAAAATGAGAAATGAATTATGGAAGAAATGTGTTGCTTTTCATGGACATGAGTGCGGAGGACTCACCATTGGATTTCAGGCAGCGCTGTATGCTATTGAATTATTGGGATTAGAGGCGGATGAAAAAGGCTGCATTTCCGGAGATGAAGAGCTGGTTTGTATTGCAGAAAATGACGCTTGTGGACTTGATGCCATTCAGGTAATCTTAGGATGTAGTGTGGGAAAAGGAAACCTTTTATTTCACATAAGAGGAAAACAGGCATTTTCTTTTTACAATAGAAAAAATGGAAAATCTGTGCGTTTGGTATTAAAACCAACACCGGAAGGCATGAGCAGAGCAGACTCCTTTGCGTACTTTCAAAGCCATGAACCAGCAGAGCTATTTGACGTAAAGGAGACTGTAATTGAACTGCCGGAACCAGCCAGAATTTTCAAATCAGAGCCATGCAGCTGCTGTGGAGAAATTACAGCAGAGCCTATGCTTCGTTTACAGGGTGGGAAACTGTTTTGTCTGGATTGCTATGACAAATATAATCGTTTTGAGGTGTAAATATAAGAGAAAAGTGATAAAATAGAGTAGACAACTATTTTGTATTATGAAGGAGGTTAAAACTTATGGGAAATAACAAATATGCAGGAACAGAAACAGAGAAAAATTTAAGAAATGCTTTTTCAGGCGAGTCAGAGGCAAGAAATAAGTATTCTTATTTTGCTTCTGTGGCAAAAAAAGAGGGATACGAACAGATTGCTGCATTATTCCAGAAAACAGCGGATAATGAAAAAGAACATGCAAAAATGTGGTTTAAAGAGTTACAGGGAATTGGAAATACAGAAGAGAACCTTAAAGCAGCAGCAGAAGGGGAAAATTATGAATGGACAGATATGTATGCCGGATTTGCTGAAACAGCAGAGAAAGAAGGTTTTCCGGAATTGGCTGCAAAATTCCGCCTTGTAGCGGAAATTGAGAAACACCATGAAGAAAGATATAGAGCATTATTGAAGAACATAGAAACAGCACAGGTATTTGAAAAGAGTGAGGTGAAGGTGTGGGAATGCAGAAATTGCGGACACATTGTAGTGGGAACTGCGGCGCCGGAGATTTGTCCTACATGTGCACATCCACAGAGTTATTTTGAAGTAAGAGCAGAAAATTATTAGGAAATGTATATCCGTCTTGCAGCATTGAGAAATGCAGCAAGGCGGATTTTTCCGTTCACAGGAGATTGCGCTGTTGCTTAATCTTTTTTCGTTGATAAAATTCTTTGTTATCTGTTATAATGAATGTTATAGAATTCCTCTGCAAAATGGAGGAAAAGTATGAATACATTACTAAAAAATCTTACAATCAAAAATAACTTTATGTTTGCAGCAGTGATGTCGGACAAGGAGAACTGCAAAGGTTTTTTGGAACGTGCACTTTCGATGAAAATTGACCATGTGGAAATCAGTACAGAGAAAAATATCGTCTACCATCCGGAGTACAAAGGTGTGCGATTAGACGTTTATGCAAAGGATGAAAAGAATACCCGCTATAATATAGAGATGCAGGTACTAAAGCAGCCTGCATTGGGACGCAGAAGCCGTTATTACCAAAGCCAGATGGATATGGAGCTTTTGGCAAAGGGATGTGAATATGAAGAACTTCCTGACAGCTATGTGATTTTCTTATGTGACTTTGATCCTTTTGGTGAAGGGAAATACCGATATACTTTTCGCACAGCTTGTGAGGAAACTAAAAAAGTATCTTTAAAAGACGGACGCTGTATCATGTTCCTAAATACCTGCGGAGAAGATGAACAAGATGTGCCAAAAGAGCTGGTTTCTTTTCTGAGATTTGTACATGCAGACTTAAAAGAAAGTCAGAAGGATTTTCAAGATGATTATGTAAGACAAGTGCAGAAATCAGTCACCCATATCAAGGGGAGCAGAGAAATGGAGGAGAGATTTATGCTTTTGGAATTATTGATGAAAGATGAACGCAGAGAGGGAAGAAAAGAGGGGAGGAAAGAAGGATTAAAAGCTGCAATAGAGATGCTTCAGATGGTTTTATCCAAATTCGGACAATTACCGGACAGCCTTTTGGAAACATTATATGAACAGGAAGACATAGAAGTAATTAAAAACTGGATGGAGATAGCTTTGAGAGCAGAGTCCTTAGACGATTTCATTTCTAAAATGTAGTATCTAAATCATATCTAACTGAAAAATGAGGCTGTTGTATTAAGTGCATTTTTACTTAATACGACAACCTCGGATGAAAACATTTCAATGCCATTTCAGGCAAAATTTCAAAAAAAGCAGAGGAATTCTATTATTACATTATTGTAAGAATATTGAAATGCAGTTGTAAGCTATAAGCAGTATAATTAAGAAAAGCATAAAAGCTTCAATATTCTGCGGAGGGGGTGTTTTTTTGAAAAATGAGTATTTATTTTCTATGGCTCTTGATGAAATAAGGGGGAGAAAAAGAAGCAGTTTTTTGATTTTCTTTGTATTGTTTCTGAGTTTTACCTGTGCCATGATTTCTCTTTCTCTTACAGAAAGTATGGATAAAACAAATGAGGAATGCAGATATGATACTTATGGTATATGGGAAGGTGCAGTTTTAAATGCAAACGAGAGGGAGCTTGATTTTTTTAGGCAGACACCTTTTATCCAAGAAAGCGGAATGGCGCAATGCTATGGAAAAATTGCGGGAAACAGTGGAATAGGAACAGTGGATGAACACCTTTGGAAACTGGGAAGACTAGGGTTAAATAGCGGAAGACTTCCGAAATCCGGTGATGAAGTTGCAGTAGAAGCAGATGTTCTTAGTGCTCTGGGCTATGATTATGAGCTGGGACAAAAGATAGATTTGACAGTTTCTGTACCTGCTCAATATTTAGATGAACAGAAGCAGGAAGAAGATGCTTTTCCTTCTATTCAAGTGACCAAAACTTACACTCTTTGCGGGGTTTTAAAAGAATATACAAACCTTTGGGAAGCAGGGAGAAAAGCGACATTAAACAGTGCAATTCTCACAGAAAAGGGTGCACAGGAGCTTCTTTTGGAGGCAAAAACCAAGCAGGAGGAAATGGTGCCATTACCGCCTGAAAAGAACTGCTTTTTCACTATGAAAAACCATGATACTTCTAAAATTTGTGAGATTAATGAGGGATTGAAACAGGAAGACGCAGAAATTCAACAGGAAGTTCTTATAAACACATACGCATACCCTGATGTACAGCAGATGGAGAAAAAGCAACTGTTTCATTGGGCAATTTTTATAGTGTCACTTGTTGCGATTGTGTGTCTTTATATGTTGCAGGTGCGCAGGCAAGTATATCAGATTGCTCTCTTTCGAAGCATTGGAATTACAAAGAAGCAATTACGAATTTTGATTTTTTTCGAGACAGCTCTGCTTGGCTTTCCGGCAGCAGTATTGGGGAGCATTACAGGGGCATTGGGGACATGGTGTTTGGTAAAAGTCTTACTGAGACAGAAAAATGCAGTCTTTGTTTTAGATATACCGGTTGTTTCGCTTGTGTTATTTTTTACTTTGTGGATTATCGCTCTTGCAGGTATGAGGATTTTGGTATTACAAATGGCATTAAAACAGCCTCTTACAGGAAGATTTGAAATCCAGCAGGTAAAAAAGCAGAAGGTAAACAGGATGAAAGGTGTGTTATTGGCGGGATTGTCGGTGTCTATGGCAGGCATTGTGATTTTTGTTTGTATGGAAGCCTTTCCAATATTTTATAAAAGGGAAATAAACGAAAAGTCACGTTCTTATAGTATCAATGCGCTGGAAAATCCATTTGCCTGTATTCCAAAGGAAGAACTTTCTAATATAAAAGCGATACCGGGAGTCAGTAAGATAGATGCACAGTTGGTAGAGAATTGCGAATTGCGTTTTGAAGATATGGAAGAAAATGATTTTTTTCAGGCAGTCAGAGAAAATTCTGAAGATACACAGCCGGTATTACTAAATATGATAGATGGCGCAGGAAATAAAAAAATTATTGATTATCCAAACGGATTAGGGGTATCTATCTATGGGATACCAGAGGAA
The DNA here is from genome assembly GCA_905201915.1 of uncultured Lachnospiraceae bacterium. Lineage (GTDB taxonomy): Bacteria > Bacillota > Clostridia > Lachnospirales > Lachnospiraceae > Blautia. The sequence continues at coordinate 40,706 of CAJKQE010000006.1, read as the reverse complement.
CGAATGGAAACTTTACCGCACGCAGAACAAGTAAACAAAGAAGCTTTTCGTCAAGGGAAACAAGTTATTATTATATTTTCCACAGATGTAGATGGTAATCTTGTGTATGGAGGGAAGTCTTATACAGAAGCAGGAATAAAAGCAGGTGATGAGATTGAGCTGAATTTTTATGGTTTTCCAGTAGGGGAAAGAATAGAAAGAAAGGCGAGTGATGTATCAATAGTCGGAAATATGACAGCAAAAGTAGGAGCTGTTATAAAAGTAAATAGGGAGAAGTCAGCTTATGATCCGTTGTTATTTACAGGAAAACCGTATATGGTGTTATGTTCTTATGAGAGCCTAAAGGAAACCTTGGAAAATGCAAAAGAGGGTTACGAGCTGGGATTTAATAAAACCGGTACGGAATTAGGTTATAATTCTTTAGATATTTATACATCAGAAAGTGCAGGATATTTATCTACGGATTTTATTGTGGCAGATTTATGTGAGCAGTATGAAATGAATTTACGCAATGAGCGTGAAATGATAACGGCGTCTGTACAGGAAGCAGAACGTGAATTTTTCTTGCTGTTTTTTGGAGGAGTGTGCATTATATTGATTTTACTTCTTACAGTTTGTAATATTCTGGCTTTTGATTATGAAAATCAGAAACGTAAAATAGGAGTTTTAAAAGCACTGGGAATGTCAAAAAGACAGCTTCAAAATAGACTAAGAAGAAATTCTTTGAAAACAGCAGTTTTTTCTGTTCTTTGCGGTTGGGGTGTATATGGAGTCTGGATTTTGGGGAATGTGTGGAAACAGCAGAGGTATTTGCAGCAAGAATTTCAGGAAATGCGCAGCTTTTCTCAAGTTTTACAGCAGCAAATAGAAGGAATGAAAATTTTCGGAATAGGAGGATTTGAGGCGTTTTGGATTAGCGCAGCAGCATTTTTAGCAGTATTTTTAATGTTATATTTACCGAAGCGCAGGTTGAAAAACGCAAAGCTTTTTTGATATAATGCTTACAAGAATTTTGATTTACAGAGGTCTAAAATGAAGTTTCATATTTTGATTACAGAAGACGATGAAAATGTTGCAAACGGTTTGTCAGATATTTTGAAAAGCTATGGTTATCAAGTGTCTGTATCAGATAACAGTGCAGATACCATAGAGATTTTAAACAGAGAAAATATTGCTCTTGTAATTTTGGACGTTTGTCTCGGTGAGGATAGTGGATATGATTTATGTAAAAAAATCAGAGAGTTTTCGGATGTTCCTATTCTTTTTCTCACAGGCTGCAGCAGCGAATTAGAGCTTATACGGGGATTTCAGGTTGGGGGAGATGACTATGTTACAAAGCCTTTCCGTATGCAGGAATTGCTGGTGCGTATTCAGGCAATTCTTCGCCGTTCTTCCTTAAATAAGGGGGAATATTATCAAAGCGGAGAGTTGTATTATAATCATTTTACACACCAGATAATAAGAGGAAAAGAGATGCTTCCCCTTACTTCCGTGGAACTGAAGATTGCCGTATTGTTATTGAAAAGCTGGCCGAATACGATTACCAGAAAGGACTTGCTTTATCATGTGTGGGACAATGATTTTCAGTTTGTTGAGGAAAATACATTAAATGTAAATGTTAGCCGTTTGCGGGACAAGCTGGGAACTTTTGAGGAAGCTCCTTATATTACGACCATACGTGGAGTAGGGTATCGTTGGGCAGTGCCGGTCAAGAGGTATCAGAAACCATGTTGACAATAGTTTGTTTTATTATAACGTGTATTAGTACCATTGCTGTAATTTTTTTCTTTAGAAAAAGCAGAAAAATGGAAGATAATATCAGACAGGCAGAAGCAGATATCAGCCACTTCCTTTTATATCCTGAAAAGGTAAATAAAAAGTCTTTGGAGGAAGGTGTTTGTTTTAATTTACTCAATCAGGTTCGTGAGCTGGAGGAACAGCTTCTTCATGAAAGACATCAGAAAAAGCAAAAAGAAAGCTATACAAACAGTTTTATCGAAAATATGGCGCATCAGATGAAAACATCGGTTACAGCCTTACAGATACGTCTTGATTTGGCTGATTTTCATGCCAAAACAGAGGAAGAAAAAGCAGCTTTAAAAGAGGGGCAGAAATGTGTTACCCGCCTTACAGAGGAAATTGAAAGGGTTTTAAAATCCAGCCAACTGGCTGCCGGTAAGGTACTTATGGATTATGAGGAGCTGGATTTAGAAAAGCTGATAAGCGCTTGTATTGAGCGACTGGAAGTGATTGCACATAAGAGAAAAGTAAGCTTTGAGATGAAAGGGGAGCTTCCTAAAAAGTATTTTGGAGATGGTTTCTGGCTTATGCAGGCTTTTGAAAATCTTTTAAAAAATGCTGCCGAGCATACCAAAAAGGGCACAATAGTTTGGGTGAATTTGGAAGAAAAAGAAGGGGATATTAAGGTTTCTATATGTGATGAAGGAGAGGGAATTTCACCGGAAGAAATGCCAATCTTATTCCAGCGTTTTTGCCGTGGAACTTCCAGAAAAGCAGGATATGGTATAGGGCTTAATATGGCACAGGATATTATAAAATCCCATCACGGAAGTATTTCCGTGAAGAATATTCAGGGGAAGGGCGCTTGTTTTCTTGTAAGTCTTCCAATGCTTTATGGTACAGAACCTTACAAAATCGTAAGGGAAAATGAGAGAAAACTGTAAGCTTTTCTTGTTATAATCTTTATATAGAAAGTAGCAGAGAGGGGCGTGGGAATATGAAAAATGAGTTGTTTTTTCTGGCGGTACAACGGATAAAAGGAACAAAGAGGAATAGTTTTCTGCTTGGGATTATTCTTCTTTGTTCCTTTGCGTTTACGGTAATTACGCTGGGAATTACAGACAGTTTGAATGAAACAAATGCACAATATAGGCTGGATACCTATGGTTCGTGGAAAACAGCAGTTTATCATGGGACTGAGAAGGAAAAAGAAGTTTTAAAAGAAAATTCTCTTTCCAAACAAGTTGGAACACTGCTATCTTATGGTAATATCGGAGGTCCAGATACCATCGGAACACCGGATGATGCTCTCATCGAGATGGGAAATCTGGAGCTTTTGGAAGGACGTTTTCCTGAAAAATCAGGAGAAATCGCTATGGAAGCCAGTCTGCTAAGTGCGCTAGGTTACGATTACGAGCTTAATCAAAAAATCGTAGTTAATTTCCAGAAGGATGTGGAAACATGGGTGGAGGCAGAGTTTACTCTTTGCGGTGTATTGAAACAATATTCTCATTTATGGAACTGTGAGGAAAACATCAGTCTTCCTGCCGCCTTTATTGTAAAAGGGGATGGGGAGAAACTACAGCCATTTCCTGCTTATCATTACTTTGTCACTTCTGAAGAAGAACAGGAGACTTTAACAGGTAGTATTCGGAGCACATTGGGGAAGAAAGAGAATGAAAATTTAAAGATTGTGGGTAACACATTTGCATATAATTCTTTATCAGAGAAAGCAGATTATTACCTTTATCTGGTATTGATTTTGCTTACTACGGTATTGGCAGTTGCTTGCGTTTATTTTGTGCAGATGCAGGAGCAGCTTCGTTCCATTGCCTTGTTTCGCAGTATCGGAGGCACAAAAAAGCAACTGATTGGACTTTTATTTTATGAAACAATGTGTATGGTTGTACCCTGCATTTGCTTAGGAACGATAATTGGAAGCGCAGGCTTGTGGGGGATTTTTAAGGTATTTATCAATGTAAGTTTTACGGATTTCCGAATTTCTATTCCGATTTTCGGATTTTTGGTTGTAACACTTTTATGGCTTGGATCTATCTTTTTCTGTCGTTTGCTGGTGCTTTATCTAGCTATGAAGCAGCCGTTAACGGGAAAAATTACCATGTCCGGAAAGATGGGAAAGCGTTACAGAAGTATAAAAAAAGCTTCTCTTACTTTGCTGGCAGGAATGTTTTCCACAGTAATGTTATTTGTAATGATGGAGAGTATACCGGAGTTTTTTGAAAAGAGATGGGCAGAAAAGGAGAACTCTTACAGGATAGATGCGGCAGAAAAAACAATCAGTGAAGAAGAAGTAAAAGTGTTGGAAGAACTGCCGGGAATAACCAAAGTTTTGCCCTATGGGGAAATGGTAGGAGAGTGAGCTTTGACAATATGGAAAAAGTGCCTTTAGCATCAGCTTGTAAAGAAAATAAGAACAAAAATCAGCCTATTTTTATGGAACAGCAGAATGCAGACGGTACAACGGAGTATATGTGTTTTCCTAAGGGAATTGGTGTTCGTGTAATTGGTATTCGAAAAGAGTATTGGAAGGACTATTTTGATACAGCCATTTCCGGATTTGATGAGAAAGCTTTTGAAGAAGGAAAAACAGCATTGGTTACTTTTGTTACAGAAGATGACGGAAAAATTACTTTTGACGGTACGGTGTATGAAGATACCGGTTTAGACAAAGAAGATACCATAAATCTGAGGTTCTATGACAGAAATTCAGAGGATTTTCAAAATCCAAGTCTTGCGTCAGAACATTCTTTGAAGCTTGCCGTACAGCCTATGAAGCGGAAACTTCGGGAAGGGGCAGGGAAAGGATATATCGGAAGCTACGGGGCTCATTATAATATTTTAGTGTCAGATAATTTCATGCAGAAGGTGCTTGATGAAAGTAAAAATGCGGAGGTCAGCAGTCATTATACAGGAGGCGATATATACGGCGACAGTAGTGCAGAGATTTATACATCTGTAAATGCAAAATATCTTTCAACAGATTATCTGGTTGCTCAGACTGCAAAAGATTATGGTACAACCTTGGATAATAATCGAGAAGAAGTGTCTGCACAGGTTCTTTCACATTTGCAGAATTTGCTTCTTATCTGTGTCTGCGGAGGATGTATTGGACTTACGCTGTTCTTACTTTTATGGAATTTGATTACACTTGCAGCCAGATACGAATGTAGAAAGTATGGAATTTTGCAGGCAATCGGTATGTCAAACAAGCAAATGTACATTGAAATTTTGAAAAAGGGAGCACTTACAGGTGTTTGTTCTCTATTCTTAGCATTTTTCTTTTACGGCGTCTATTTTGTAATCAGAGAATGGCTGAGTGTAAGATATGTTATAGAAAATTTTGGAGACAATTATACGTTGAAAGAGGGAATACAGAGCACCTATTATTATTTAGAAATGTGCGGAGTCAGTCTTGAAGTATTTATTTTATTCATAGTTGCGATTTTGATTTTTTTCTTAATCCTGTTCTATTGGTGCAATCGAATTTTGACAAAAACAACATTGATGGAAAAGTTAAAACAATAAGGAAAAGGGGGAATTTTTTATGGGAACTATTTTATCTGCAAAAAATATTTATAAAACATATAAGACATCTTCCGGTGATGTACCTGCACTTCGAGGTGTAAGTCTGGAGGTGGAGAAGGGAATGTTCTATGCCATTATAGGAAAAAGCGGTTCAGGAAAATCTACACTTTTACACACATTAAGCGGACTTGACCGTCCCACAAAGGGTGAAGTATTTATAAACGGAGAAAATCTTTATCAGTATTCAGATGAGAAAATGGCGGTATTTCGCAGAAGGTATATGGGCTTTGTGTTTCAGCAGTTTAACTTATTGGACGAATTTAATGTATTAAATAATATCTGTATGCCTTTGAAGTTAGACCAGAGAAAAGTAGATAAGCAATTTTTGGAGGAAGTGACAGGACTTTTAAGACTTGAGGATAAATTGAAGAAATATCCATGTGAGCTTTCCGGTGGAGAACAACAAAGAGCAGCCATTGCCCGCTGTCTGTTGGCGAGACCGCAGATTATTTTTGCAGATGAACCTACGGGAAATTTGGATAAAAAGACAGGGGAAGATACGCTGGATTTATTGCAGCAGTGTTCGGAGCAGTTTGGACAGACTTTAATTGTAGTGACACATGATTTGGAAATTGCAAGACAGGCAGATGTAATCGTGCATATTGAGGATGGAAAAATAATTTTATAATTTGAGTTATTGATAAAATTCTTCGCCGTCTGTTATAATGAATGTTATAGAGCTCCTCTGCCGATGGAGGAAAAGTATGAACACATTATAAAAAAATCTTACAATCAAAAATAACTTTATGTTTGCAGCAGTCATGTCAGATGAGGAAAACTGCAAGGGCTTTTTGGAACGTGCTCTTCCCATTAAAGTGGATCATGTGGAAATCAGCACAGAGAAAAGTATTGTGTATCATCCAGAGTATAAAGGTGTTCGTTTAGATGTTTATGCAAAGGATGAAAACAATACACGTTATAATGTAGAAATGCAAGTGTTAAAGCAGCCGGCACTTGGCCGCAGAAGTCGTTATTATCAAAGCCACATGGATATGGATCTTTTAGTTAAGGGCTACGAATATGCAGAACTTCCTGACAGCTATGTGATTTTTCTCTGTGATTTTGATCCTTTTGGTGAAGGGAAGTATCGGTATACCTTTCGTACAGCCTGTGAGGAAACAGAAGAAGTTTCCCTAAAAGACGGACGCTGTATTGTGTTTTTAAATACCCGTGGGAAAAATGTGGAAGATGTACCAAAAGAGCTGGTTTCTTTTCTGAGATTTGTACATGCAGACTTAAAAGAAAGCCAGAAAGATTTTGAAGATGACTATGTAAGGCAAGTGCAGAAATCGGTCACCCATATCAGGGATAGTAGAGAAATGGAGGAGAGATTTATGCTTTTGGAATTATTGATGGAAGATGAACGAAGAGAAGGAAGAAAAGAAGGAAGAGAAGAAGGACGTAAGTCCGGACAATTAGATGAAGCAATTAGAATGCTTCAGATGGCTTTGAGCAGATACGGACAACTGCCGGATACTCTTTTGAAGACCTTGCATCAACAGCAAGATATAGAAATAGTCAGAGGCTGGATGGAGGCAGCACTGGAAGCACAGTCATTGGATGATTTCATTTCTAAAATGTAGTATCTAAATCATATCTAATTCAAAAATTAAGTCAAAATACCCGTAAATCTCATAAATTGAGGTTTACGGGCAAACAGAAACATTTCAACGCCATTTCAGGCATAATTCAAAAAAGCAGAGGAATTCTATTATTACAATACAATATAATATAAGTATTTCATTAAAACACTTGACGAATGTAAAAGAAATGCTTATTATAGATTTTAAGAAAAAGAGTAAAATTCGTTGATGGGAATAAGTAGCCCTTGGTGGAATTTACAGAGAGGCAGCGGTTGGTGGAAGCTGTCAAGGAAACCAAAAGGTGAAATCATCCCGGAGAAGTAAGCTGAAATAAGTAGGTACGCCGGAGTAGAGCCACGTTATAGGTGATACACATTAAATTGATGTGTGAATGAGCCCACGTATTTGTGGGGAATTAAGGTGGTACCACGACGAGAGTTGTCCTTTTGATAGGGCAACTCTTTTTTATTCTATAGGAAGCTGTGGCCTATGGAATAAAAAAGCTCACATAAGAGATGTATTTACTCTTAAATACTAAGGAGGATTTGTAATGAAACTAGGAAAGAAAAAGATGTTGCTGGTAAGTTTTATGTTGTTTTCTCTGTTCTTTGGTGCAGGAAATCTGATTTTTCCACCTTTTTTAGGACAGAATGCAGGAGAGAAGATGCCACTTGCTATTTTAGGATTTTTGATTACAGCAGTAGCATTGCCAGTATTAGGGGTTATTGTTGTTGCACGTTTTGATGGACTGGATAAACTTTCTCAGAAAGTAGGAACTCGTTTTTCTATGATTTTTACTATTTTAATTTATTTGTCCATAGGACCGGGGTTGGGAATTCCTCGTGCAGCTTCTGTACCTTTTGAGATGGCAGTAGCTCCTTATCTTCCAAAAGAAGCATCGGTTACTATTTGCATGGTGATTTTTTCATTGGTATTTTTTGTTTTGGCAGCATGGCTGGCTATGACACCGAATAAATTAGTGGAACGTATTGGAAAGTTTTTGACACCTACATTATTGTTACTTTTAGTATTTGTATTTATAAATTATGTATTTCGAGGAGAAGTGAATATAGCAGCAGCACAGGAAGCTTATGCCGGAAATCCTCTGGCAAAGGGCTTTTTAGAAGGTTATCAGACCATGGATACGATTGCCGCATTAAACTTTGGATTGGTGATTGCGACAACGATTACAAGTCTTGGAATTGAGAGTAAAAAGAGTGTTATGAGCTATACCGTTCGTGCCGGTATTTTTGCCGGAACGATTTTGTCACTGGTATATTTAATGCTTTCTTATATGGGAATGGGAAGCTCTAACGTATTTCCTATTCAGGAAAATGGTGCTTGGACTCTTCGTTGCATTGTAAAACAGTTGTTTGGAGGTCCGGGAGCAGTGCTTCTGGCAGCGATTTTTACGCTGGCATGTCTGACAACCTGTGTGGGACTGATTACTTCTATTTCCCAGTATTTTTCCACACTTACAAAGAAGATTTCTTATACACAGTGGGTATTTTTAATTTCCGGTTTTTCATTCCTTGTATGTAATCAGGGACTGAATACAATTTTGGGAATATCAATTCCAATTTTGAATGCAATTTATCCAATTTCTATTATGTTAATTGTTTTGGGAATTTGTGACAGATGGATAAAGAATAATCCGTATATTTATCCGTGGACGATTACAGCAGTAGGCTGTATCAGTATCATTTACGTATTAGATAAGCAATTAAAAGTTCCGCTGGGATTTTTAAGTGACTGGTGTCATGCACTGCCGCTGTATTCCATGGGACTTGGCTGGGTTGCAGTTGCAATTGCAGCAGCAGCGCTCACCAGTGTTTTGTATGTTTTTAAGAAATGTTAAACTCTGAATTGTTTGAAAATCCCTTTTATGGACTCATAGAGGGGATTTTTAATTTCTTCCAAAGATATCGGTTGATTAAAAAGAATCGTATTGTAACTGGTGCCGCTTACCAATTCTAAAATCATGTACATCATAACCTCTGGTGTGCGGTAGGTATAGGTGGATTTTTCCAGTAAACTTTCATATATAGTATAAATAGGCGGAATATCTTTGCCCGGTGCAAAGAACAAAGAATTCTTGAAAAATCCCCAGCTTAAATGTTTTGATAATAATTTTACAAGATTATGATTTGCTGCCAGCTGGTCTAAAATCTTATCAATGATGAAGAGCACTTGTTCTTCAAAGTCTGTAATACTTTCATGTTTCAGAAGGTCATTATAGGCAATTTGAAATACCTGACTGGCCTTATGGCTAATTAAATGATTGCGGATATCGTATTTATCCTTAAAATAAAGGTAAAAAGTACCTTTTGCCACACCTGCCTGATTTACGATATCCGAGATAGAAGTTTTGTTAAAACCATTGTTAATAAATAAAGAGAAAGCGGACTCTAAAAGGGAGTCCCTTTTTTGTTGCTTGTTGTTATCAATTTTACTCATTTCTCCAACCCTCTTTTTCCAAAAAACTTAAAGTTCTTGCTCAATTATAGAAATGAAACGTCCAAAAAGTCAAATGAAAAAACAGCTGTAATAAATTTTCCACATTTTGCATAAAAATGAAAATGACTTTTAGTCATAAATTATATAAAACATATATTGACTATTAGTCAGTTTTGGAGTATAACAATAAATGACCAATAGTCATAAAGGGAGGAAAGATCATGCTAAAGTTGGGAAGAAAAATTGTTAAGTTTCGTATTCCAATTTTTATTTTAAGTCTTTTGCTGTTAATTCCATCAGCAATCGGGTATTTGAATACGAGAGTAAACTATGATGTACTGTATTATTTACCGGATGATATTGAAACTATGAAAGGGCAGGATATTCTGGTAGATGAATTTGGTACAGGAGCGTATTCCATGTTTGTCTGTGAAGGCATGGAAAATAAAGATGTGGCTGCTTTAAAGAAAAAAATTGAAAAAGTAGACCATGTTGCCAAAGTAGTCTGGTATGACAGCTTGTCAGACATCAGTATTCCGGCAGAGATGTTACCGGAAAAAATTAAAAAAGTTTTGTTTGCAGATGACTCAACGATGATGTTTATTATTTTTGATACAACAACATCTGCAGATGAAACAATGGATGCAATCGGAGATATTCGTAAGTTGGCAGGAAAACAATGCTTTGTCAGTGGTATGTCAGCAATTGTTACAGATACAAAAAATCTGGCAGAGTCAGAGGTTACGGTTTACGTATTGATCGCTGTTGTATTGTCCTGTATTGTTCTGGCACTTACCATGGAATCTTATTTAATCCCGTTTTTATTTCTGGCGAGTATCGGAATTGCCATAGCCTATAATATGGGAACGAATGTATTCCAAGGAGAGATTTCTTATATTACAAAAGCTTTGAGTGCAGTACTTCAGCTGGGTGTTACTATGGATTATTCCATTTTCCTGTGGCATAGCTATCAGGAACAGAGAGCACGATTTGGTGATAATCATAAAGAAGCCATGGCCCAGGCCATTGCAGCTACCATTAAATCTGTTGTAGGAAGTTCTATTACTACAATTGCCGGATTTATTGCTCTTTGTTTCATGAGCTTTACATTGGGTATGGATTTAGGAGTTGTTATGGCAAAAGGTGTTATCTTCGGAGTAATCTGTTGTGTAACAGTATTGCCTTCCATGATTATGATTTTTGATAGAGCATTGGAAAAGACAAAACATCGCCAGCTAATACCGGATTTTCCAAAAGTGCCGGAATTTCTGGTGAAACATCATAAAGCTCTTGCATTTTTATGTGTAGCGTTGTTTATTCCATTTGCATATTTTCAGGCAAATACAAAAGTTTATTATAATCTGGATTCCAGTTTGCCAAAGGAATTAGAGTCTATCCAGGCAAATGAAAAGCTTCAGAAAGATTATAATATGGGCGCAGCCCACATGATTTTGCTGGATAATAAAATTTCAGAAAAAGACACCTATAAAATGATTGATGAAATGAAAAAGGTTAAAGGTGTAAAAGAGGTATTAGGACTGGAAACAATTATTGGTCCGTCTTTCCCGGAAAGTATGATTCCTGATGATATAAAAGAAATTTTGAAAAGTGATAATTACGAATTGATGTTAATTACAAATCAGTATCAGACAGCATCAGATGAAGTAAATAAGCAGATTGATGAATTAAATAAAATTCTGAAAAAGTATGATCCGGCAGGAATGCTGGTAGGTGAAGCACCATGTACTAAGGATTTAATTGAGATTACAGACCATGACTTTAAGGTTGTAAGTGCAGTTTCAATTTTGGCAGTATTTTTGATTATTTTGTTTGTATTTAAGTCTATTTCATTGCCGATTATTTTGGTTTTGGTAATTGAAGGTGCAATTTTTATTAACATGGGTATTCCGTACCTGACAGGAACAGAGTTGCCTTTTATAGCATCGATTGTAATTGGGACAATTCAGTTAGGAGCAACGGTTGATTATGCTATTTTAATGACCAGCAGATATGAGCAGGAACGATGTTTCGGACATGATAAAAAAACATCCATTAGTATTGCACTGGGAAGCAGTATCAGACCGGTTATGGTATCTGCATTCAGTTTCTTCGCAGCTACTTTTGGAGTTGGACTTTATTCTAAGATTGATATGATTAGTTCCTTGTGCCTGCTTATGGCAAGGGGTGCGTTAATCAGTATGGCGTCTGTTCTCTTGTTCTTACCGGCAATGTACTGGATTTTTGATGGAGTTATATGTAAAACAAGTAAAAATTTTAGATTAAGAAAACAGAAATAGGAGGTTTTTTAATATGAAGAAAAAAAATGTTCAGGCTATGTTGACAGGTATGGCAGTCATGATGTCCGTAATGCTCCCTACAACTTCTGTATTGGCAGCAGTTCCGGAGAAAGAGCAGACCGTATATGTAAATGCGGATGAAAATGGAAAATCTGAAAATGTGATTGTAAGTAACTGGTTAAAAAATATAGATGGCGATACACAGCTTACAGATAAAAGTGAATTAAATAATATTCAAAATGTAAAAGGTGATGAAGGATTTAAACAGGGAAGCGACAGCAGTCTTACATGGGATGCTAATGGAAAAGATATTTATTATCAAGGAGAAACAACAAAGGAACTTCCTGTAGGTGTAAATCTTACTTATTATTTAGATGGAAAGGAAATTCAACCTTCTGATCTGGCTGGGAAAAGTGGAAAAGTGAAAATTCGTATTGATTATGAAAATAAACAACAGGAAACAGCAGAAGTAAACGGCAATAAAGAAGAAATTTATACACCTTTTATGATGATGACAGCTATGATTTTACCAACAGATGTGTTTACCAACATAGAAATTGAAAATGGTAAGGTGTTATCAGACGGTAACAATAATATTGCTGTGGGGTTTGGTTTTCCGGGACTTTCTGACAGTTTGCAGCTTTCTGAAACAGAGGAATTAAAAGATTTGGAAATTCCGGATTTTGTGGAAATCACAGCGGATGTAAAAGATTTTGAGTTATCTATGACAGCAACAGTGGCAACTACAGGACTTTTAGATGAATTAAATCTGGGTGAAATAGACAGTGCAGATGAATTAAAGGAAAACATGAATAAGCTTACAGAGTCTTCTACAGCATTAGTGAAAGGAAGCAAAGAATTACAAGACGGTATTTCAAAATTGAATTCTTCTGCAGATACTTTTGTAAATGGATTAAATAGCGCTGATAACGGTGCCGGACAGTTAAAAAACGGTATTGATAAGATGAACAGCAGTAAAGGTGAGTTATTAAGCGGAATTTCTCGTCTGACACAGGGTATGGAAGCTCTGGAAAATGGCGCATCTCAGTTACAGACAGGTGTAGGTTCTTATACAGCAGGTTCTGCGAAATTAGGAGAAGGTATTGCTAAAACAGCAGAAGGAGCATCTACTTTAAAAGGTGGCATTGATACTCTGAATGAGAAGAAAGAAGCACTGGTTCAGGGAATTGGAAATTTAAGTACAGGAAGTAAAGATTTGAAAGATGGTGCACAGACATTAAAAGAGGGTGTTGGTGCATATACAGCAGGTGTTGATAAGGTAGATAAAGGTCTGGGATTGCTGAACAGCCAGATACAGGGAGCACTTGGTCAGACAGAACAGCTTCCGGAAGCAATAAAAGGAATTACAGAAGGCTCAAAAGCTTTAATTAACGGAGCAGGACAGTTACAGGAGGGTGCGAAACAGGCTGAAGCTGCTGCGGGGAATATGGAAGCCAGCGTAGGAGCACTTGCACAGGCAGCAGGTGGAGTAGCCCAAGGTGCAGGAGGTGCAGCCGGAATTATTGAAAATTATATTGGAAGTTTAAATGATAACGGTTCAGCAGCAGCCACAGAGCAGGCGAAAACAGCCATTGCAAAAGAAAATGCAGCAGTGAATGCACAGGCAAACGCACAGCAGCGTACCAATGTAGCGGCTGCACTTTCAGCCGCAGGCTTAACAGAAGAACAGCAACAGGCAGTTTTGTCAAATCTGGGTAATATTTCGGTAGGTGTTCAAACTTCTGCTAACATTGAGGTTCCGGTAAATGCAGGAAATACAGAGGCAGTTGCTCAGTTGAAGAATATTCAGGCACAGATGTCAGCAGTACAGCAGCAGATTGCAGGTACAGATTTTGGAGCAGTTCAGGAGCAGATTGGACAGTTAAAGACAGGAGCTCAAACAGCAGCAGCAGGAGCAGAGGAATTGACAAAGGGTGTAACAGCTTTTGGGGAAGCTGTAAAGCCTCTGGGCGGATTTTCTACAATGGCATCTACTTTGAAAGATGCAGTAGCTGCATTAAAAGCAGGAAGTGGGGAATTATGTAAACAGAATACTGCATTAAATGAAGGAGCAGCACAAGTTGCTGTAGGCTCTCAGAAATTACAGGGAGGACTGGAAGCATTATCAGATGGAGCAACACAGTTAAGTACAGGTATAGAACAGCTTACACAGGGAGCAGCCAGTCTGGCAGATGGAACAGCACAGCTTCAGAGCGGTTCACAGGAATTAAATCAAAATAATGAACAGTTAAATGCAGGAGCAGCACAGGTTACAGCAGGCAGTCAGGAACTTTTAAAAGGTGGTAATACTTTAAATCAGGGAGCAGGTGTATTAAGCAATGGTATTGCACAGCTTGCATCAGGAGCTTCTTCCTTAAAGGATGGAACTTCTAAGCTTGCATCAGGAGGAAAAGAATTAAAATCCGGTGTAACACAGCTTCAGGATGGCTCAGTAAAACTGGCAGACGGAATGGCTGAATTTGATAAAGAAGGTATTCAGAAATTAAATGATACATTAAATGGAGATTTGCAGACTGTTTTGGATCGCTTGAAAGCAATAGAAAATGCGGATAAATCTTATACAGCATTTGATGGAGCAAGTCAGGATATGAATGGAAAAGTTAAATTCATTATTGAAACAGCAGGAATTGAAAAAGAATAAAAACTTTAGAATTAATTTATTCTTTGTTTCTTGTATAGGAATAGGTGTGAGGAATATACTGTTAGTACTGACCTTATAGGAGATGAAAAAAATGTATATTGATTATACGTATATTATGTATGTTTTACCCGCAGTGTTTTTTGCTATGTGGGCAAGTTCAAAAGTAAACAGTACCTTCAGGAAATATTCCTCACAGTATTCCATGCGGAATATGACAGGGCGAGATGCAGCCAGAGCTGTGCTGGATGCCAATGGTTTGTATCAGGTAAGAATTGAGCGAGTAGCTGGAAATCTTACGGATCATTATGATCCAAGAAATAATGTTATTCGTCTTTCAGATGGAGTGTATTCACAGACATCTACAGCTGCAATCGGAGTAGCCGCACATGAGGCAGGTCATGCCATACAGCATGCACAGGGATATATGCCCATTAAGTTTAGAAATGCCATTATACCAATTACGAACCTTGGGTCTAAGCTTGCCATGCCTTTGATTTTAGTAGGACTTTTATTTGCAGGAACAGGTTCAGCAATGGGAAATCTTGCCTATTTAGGAGTGGCATGTTTTGGATTGTCAACGCTTTTTCAGCTTTTAACATTGCCTACAGAATTTGATGCCAGTAGGCGGGCACTTCGTGCTATTGAAAGCTGCAATATTTTAACGGATACAGAAATTGCCGGTTCCAGAAAGGTGCTGACAGCGGCGGCACTTACTTATGTAGCGGCACTTGCTGTGTCACTTACACAACTTTTAAGACTTTTGACTATTGTAAATAGAAGAAATGACAGAGATTGATGGAAATCCCGTAGCAAACAGTCATACATTATTGTTTACTACGGGATTTTTATTGCTTAAAATTTCTGGAAACGTAAGAATGTTATATATTTCCAGAAACAGAAAAGACCGTATTTCCGTAATAAGATTACAGTTTAAATGGAAAGTAGGAAGATATTTTGTATATTATGAAAGCACCTAAGAAAATAATGCTACATTTTAATATAATAATAATGAACCTTTTTAAAAAGGATATGTTTTTGTAATCTACTTTAAAATCTGTAAAGCATATAGAAAGGACACAGGTTAAACTTAGAGCAGGGCAATCGTACCATAGGTTTGAATTCGATAAAAGAATATAAGAGGTCACAAAAAAAGTTATCCATGCTGTTATGCGAACGAAATAGATAAAAATTTTATGATTGAATAAAGTGGATACAGAAAATCTTTTGGTCATAAAGCTCTCCTTTCGTTAAAGTAATCTATTAGTTTTGAAAAGCCAGTGTCTCATGATTATAGAAATATTGGTAATGAATAGGCATGGTGGAGGAAGATGTAGTGAATGAAAGTTGTACATAATTATCTGATGAGAAATCTAAATCTGCACCATCAGATATAGCCATTGTACCATTGATATAAAAATCTCCATTAACAATGTATTCAAGTTGATATCCATTTCTAAACCACATATCCACAGTACCGGAAAACTGTTTAGCAGAGCCGGCGTAATTTTTTTCCATATTTGCGAGGTAAATATTGGAGATCCCCCAGTAATGTCCTGACTCACTTGTTTCACAATATAAATTTAGTTGAGGTTTATAAATAGCAGTTACATCAAGAGGAATATTTAATATTCGATAACATTTGGAAGAGACAGTATCGTCTGTGTTTTCCTTAGGAAATAGTTTAAGGGCTTCATCATAGGACATTTCAGATGCTTCAGCATAGTGAGTTACCATTTTTGAAAAACTCATAGGCTCACTGAACGTTACATTAGAACTATTATTATAGATGTTTATAACTTCTGTAGTATTAAGTTTTGGATGTTGGTCGTCATAGATGAGAAGAGCGAAAGTAACTAAGGAAAGTACAGCAGTTATTAATAATTCTGTTGTTTTCTTCATTGTCATACCTCCTTTTATAAAAAGGTTATTGAAGGTTTCTTATTTTATTTTATCATAGTTTAGTGTATTATCACAGTAAAAATATTCTTCTTCTTGCGTTTTTGAAAAAAATGTGATATTGTATTTTTACAAAGAATTGGAAACGTTACCGATATCGTTACCGGAAACGTACAAGAAAGAATAGAAATACAGGGAGAAAGAAAAATGAGAGCAAGCGGAGTGTTGCTTCCTATTTCATCTTTGCCTTCCGCTTATGGAATTGGCAGTTTTTCAAAGGAAGCTTATGAATTTGTGGATCAATTAAAAGCAGGAGGACAGAAATACTGGCAGATTTTGCCTTTGGGTCCTACAGGATACGGAGACTCACCATATCAGTCTTTTTCTACTTATGCCGGAAATCCTTATTATATAGATCTGGAAACACTGATAGAGGATGGTCTTTTGACAAAAGAGGAATGTGATGCGTGTGATTTTGGGGATAATCTTTCTTATGTTGATTATGAAAAAATGTATTATCAACGATTTCCTATTTTGAAAAAGGCTTTTGCACGTTTTACAGAAGATGAAGATTTCTATAATTTTGTAAAAGAAAATGAGTTTTGGTTGGAAGATTATAGTCTTTATATGGCAATTAAAAACAGTCTTAACGGTATGAGCTGGAGCCAGTGGGAAGATAAGTTGAAATGCAGAGATACTCAAGCCTTAGAACAAAAAAAGCAGGAGTTAGCAGAAGAGGTACAGTTTATCCGTTTTCAGCAGTATGAGTTTACAAAGCAATGGAAGAAACTGAAAGCTTATGCCAATGAAAAAGGGATTTCCATTATTGGAGATATTCCGATTTATGTTGCTTTTGACAGTGCAGATGCATGGGCAAATCCTGAACTTTTCCAATTTGATGAAAATTCAGAACCAATAGCAGTAGCAGGATGTCCACCGGATGGTTTTTCAGCTACAGGTCAGCTTTGGGGAAATCCTTTGTATAACTGGGAGTATCATGCATCAACAGGCTTTGTATGGTGGATACAGCGTTTGAAATATTGCTTTAAACTGTATGATGTGGTACGTGTAGATCATTTCAGAGGTTTTGATGAATATTATGCAATTCCTTATGGTAATGAAACAGCAGAGTTTGGCGCATGGCAGAAGGGACCGGGAATTGATTTATTCCATGCCGTAAAGCAAGCACTTGGTGATGTAAATATTATTGCAGAAGATTTGGGGTATTTAACAGACAGTGTGTTAAAACTTTTGCAGGATACAGGATATCCGGGAATGAAGGTATTGCAGTTTGCTTTTGATTCCAGAGAAGAAAGCAATTATCTTCCTCACAATTATAATAAGAATTGTGTCGTTTATACAGGAACACATGACAATGATACTGTTTTGGGATGGCTAGATGAAATGGCACCAGAAGACAGAGCTTTTGCTCAGAGATATATGAATAATAAAAATTCTACTGCTGAAGAAATTCCATGGGATTTTATTCGTCTTGCAATGGCATCAGTTGCAGATTTAGCAGTTATTCCAATTCAGGATTATTTGGGACTTGGAAAAGAAGCCAGAATTAATAAACCTTCTACATTGGGATATAATTGGGAGTGGAGATTAAAACCAGGACAGCTACAGGAAGATGTATTAGAAAAAATGTACGACATGACAAAACTTTATGGAAGACTTTCTTAAGAAGGGCATAAAGATGGGAAATATGACAATTAAAGATATCGCAAAAAAGTGCGGTGTTGGCGTAAGTACGGTATCAAGAGCAATGAATAATCATCCGGATATTAATCCAAAGACAAAAGAGTTGATTATGAAAACCATTGAAGAATTTAATTATGTGCCGAATAATAGCGCCAGAAATTTAAAGAGAACACAGGCAAAAGCAATTGCAGTGCTGGTAAAAGGAATTGGCAATACTTTTTTTAGTGACATAGTAAGTGATTTGGAAAGAGAATGTCAAAAGAAAAATTATAGTTGTATTTTGCAGCATGTAGAGGAACAAGAGGATGAACTGGATATTGCTTTGCACATTACAAAAGAGAAAAAACTTCAGGGATTGATTTTTCTGGGGGGAAGTTTTTCCCATCCAAAAGAAAAAATGAATCAGCTTGAAGTGCCTTATGTGCTCAGTACCATTGGAACAGCAGGGGAAGATTGTGAGTTGCATGCTGCTGTCTCTGTAGATGACTTTAAAGAAAGTTATAAGATGACAGAATATCTTCTTGAATTGGGACATGAAAGAATTGCAATTTTAACAGCACCCAAAGAGGATGAAAGTATTGGAAAGCTCCGCCTTATGGGATATGCACAGGCATTAAAGGATAAGAATATACCTGTTCAGGAGGAATTGATTGGTTATATGGATATGAAAAAAGATAGATATTCCTTTCAGACAGGTTATAAGTTGACAAAAGAGGTCTTGAAAAAGACGGATTTTACTGCTTTATATGCTACTTCAGATACGTTGGCAATTGGAGCGTGCAGAGCCTTAAAAGAAGCTGGAATTTCTGTTCCTAAAGAATGTTCAGTAGCAGGATTTGATGGTTTGGAAGCTGGAGAATTTTATATTCCAAGTATTACTACTATACGTCAGCCTGTGGAAAAAATCGCCAAAGCAACAGCAGATTTATTATTTGATATGATAAAAGGTAAAAAAACTCCTAGGCAGTTAATTTTTGAAGGAGAACTTTTAGAAAGAGAATCTACAGGAAAGCATTTTTATTCTTAGGCTATACAAGGTAAAATATTTGTGTTAATTTTATATGTGTTAAATTTTGAAGGCTAGGAGGAAAAAAAGTGAAGGAACTGGCAGAGCTTTTTTGGATTTTTGCAAAAATGGGGGCTGTAACTTTTGGGGGCGGCTATGCAATGCTTCCGATTATCCAAAGAGAAATAGTGGAGAAACGGCATTGGGCAACTGAGGCAGAAGTTATGGACTATTATGCAATTGGTCAATGTACCCCCGGCATTATTGCAGTAAATACTTCCACGTTTATTGGATATAAGAGAAAAGGAGTTCCCGGAGGTTTTGTGGCAACTTTTGGGTTTGTATTTCCATCTCTTCTAATCATTACGATTATTGCAGCATTTCTTCAGAACTTTGCACATATTTCTTATGTAGCACATGCTTTTAATGGAATTCGTGCCTGCGTATGTGCTTTGATTTTAGATGCAGTTATTAAATTAGGAAAGAAATCAGTAATAGATAAGTGGTGTGCATCAATTTGTGTTGTCATTACATTGTTAAGTGTATTTACTTCTTTATCTCCGGTTATCTTGGTAGTGCTGGCAGCAGTTGCCGGAATTTCCATTAAGAATATTCAGAAGATGCAGGGGGAAAAGAAATGATTTGTTTGAGATTATTTTATGAATTTGCTAAAACCGGACTCTTTGCAATAGGCGGTGGTATGGCGACAATTCCTTTTTTATATGCAATTTCTGAAAAGACCGGTTGGTTTACAGCGGCAGATATTGGGAATATGATTGCTATTTCTGAGTCTACACCAGGGGCTATGGGTGTTAATATGTCCACTTATGTAGGCTTTTCTGTAAAAGGCGTTTTGGGGGCAGTTATTGCAACATTAGGTTTGGTACTACCATCTATTATTGTGATTTTAATTATTAGTAGAATGTTAGAGAAGTTTAAAGACTCTAAGCTGGTACAGAAAATTTTCTATGGGTTAAGACCTGCATCTACAGGTTTGATTATTGCAGCTGGTGTAGGAGTTGCTACGGAAACTTTCTTTGGCAGCAGTACAGTAGCGGGTATAGAACGTGGCATTTTGGCGGTTGCTCTATATTTTGCTATTCGTAAATGGAAGAAACATCCTGTAGTGTATATTGCAGCAGCGGCAGTTGTAGGAATTATCTTTCAGTTATAAAAGAAATTATTATGATAGAAAATAGAAGGAGATAGTCATGTTAAATATTTAAAACGGATATTTCATGGCTACTCCTTCTTTATTTTGCTAATTTTCTTCTAAAATGGCTCTATGTAATATTATAAAAGTCTACTGCACATTTCTTCAAAGTCTGAAACAAAATCGTTTACAGCATTTTCATTTGTTGCCCATGAGGTACAAAAACGCAGACAGGTATGGTCTTTGTCCGGTTTGCACTGAAATGTGGTCAAATATTTTTTGTTGATTTCCTCTGCAAGAGCATCTGGGAAAATAGGAAAAATCTGGTTTGTAGGTGCTTCGCATAAAAGTGGAATACCGGCTTTTTCAAAAGCTTTCTTAATAGGTTTCATCATAGCGATACTGTGAGCACCTGCCGCAATATAGAGATTGTTTTTAAATAATTCTTCAAATTGAACACCTAAGAACCAGCCTTTTGCCAGAATAGCACCTTTTTGTTTCATATTGAAACGGAAACGTTCTTTGAAACTATCATTTACAAGAACAAGTGCTTCTCCAAACATTGCGCCGACTTTTGTTCCCCCAATATAAAAAGCATCACACAATTTTGGTAAATCAGGGAAAGTAAGGTGCGTTTCTTCCTTTGCTGCAAGTGCAGCGGCAAGGCGGGCGCCGTCTATATAGAAATACAGGTCATGGCGTTTACAGAAGGCATATAAATCTTCCAATTCTTCCTTTGTATAAACAGTTCCTACTTCTGTGGGATTAGAAACATACACAAGACGAGGATCTACCCAATGTTCATTTTCATGCATATCAAGAACAGGACGGATTAAATCAGGAGTCAGTTTCCCGTCTGTGGTAAGGACTGGGCATACTTTATGTCCTGTTGCCTCAATAGCACCTGTTTCATGAGTATTGATATGACCTGTTTCTGCACTGATTACTGCTTCAAAAGGTTTTAAAATGTGAGAAATAAAAGTCAGGTTTGTCAGAGTCCCTCCTGCAATAAAATGGATATCAACACTAAAGTCCTCTAATGCTTCCTGAATATAATCTCTGGCAGCATCGGAGTGGATATCCTGCCCGTAGGAATGATTTTGATGATAGTTTATAGTTTCTAAAGCACGAAGAATAGCAGGCTGCATACCTTCGCTGTAATCATTCTGAAAACTGTACATGTGAAATCCTCTCTTTCTGTGTAAAGGTTGTGTATTTCTATTCTACCACAGAATTACCGTTATGCCCATTTGAAAATTCACGATTTTTGGCATTTGTATGGAAATGCTTTTTGTAAGCTCTTGAAAACGTGGAATAATTCTGAAATCCACTTAGATAGCAAGCTTCTGTCACAGGAGTTCCGGTTTGTATCATGGCTCTGGCAAAGAAGAGCCGTTTCATGGTGATATAATTTCCTACCGTATAGCCTGTAGAAGCTTTAAATAAATGCATGAGGTGGTAGCGGCTGATAAAAAATCGTTCTGATAAATTGTCAATGGTTAAATCATCGGAAAGATGATTATTGATATAGTCTAAAATCAAAAGTATTTTTTCATTTTGGCAGGTATTGTCGGGATAAATGCTTTGTTGGTTTAATGCGGCTCTATTTAATAAAATAAGAAGCTGGGAAACCAGATTTTCCTGATAGAGTTTTCCGGCATAGAGGGAATTTTCTTTTATTTCATCTTCTAAGTACAGTAAAAGATCTCCAATCTGTTTCTGATAGAAGGAAGGAACTCGCATAACATAAGATTGACGTTTTTCGGCGTTAGTAAAGCATAGAGAAAGGTCATTGTTATGGAAGCTTTTTAAAAATGGAGAGGAAAGGTAAAGAATTTGCCTCTCGTAGCAAGTATCGCTATGTAACTGTGGGCAGTGAATTTTTTCAGCAGGAATTAAAACAATATCCCCGGGCAGAAGATGAAAAGTGCGGCCTTCAATGTGATAGGTGACATCGCCTTTTAAAAAGAAAAGAATTTTATAAAATTCGTGGTAATGGTAATGAAATTCTTGTTTGGAGGTTGTCTGTAGATGAAAATAGCGGAAATTTTCGGTTAAATATCCTGTTTTTTGATAAGTATCCATGGGACTCCTTTATAAATAGCATTATTTGCAATGTTTTTGACACTATAAGGATATTATAACATAAAAGTGTTTGGTACACTAATGATATCAAGCATATTATAGTTTAAAGAGGAATTTTTTTGGAAGAAGGAATAGAGCATGGAATTTTATAAATATCACAGTCTTGGAAATGATTATCTTATTTATGATTGCAATAAAAATCAGGAAGAGCTGGACAAGGAGAAGATTGTTAAGCTCTGCAACCGTAATTATGGTATTGGGGCAGATGGGATTGTAGAAGGCCCTTATAAAAAAGATGGAAAAATGTACGTGAAGGTTTACAATGCAGATGGTTCAGAAGCAGAGCAGGGAGGAAATGCCATTCGCATTTTTGCTCATTATTTAAAGACGATAAAAGAAGTACAAAGTGAAAGCTTTTCTCTTTATACAAAAGGGGGAGAGGTGGAACTGCGCTTTTTGAACAGAGAGGGAACCAGAATTCAGATGACAATGGGGAAGCTTTCTTTTGATAGCGAGAAAATAGGGCTTACCGGACCGAAAAGAGAGGCGCTTCATGAGTATTTTAACTTTGGCGGGGAAGAATATGAGTGTACTTGTGTGTCTGTGGGAAATCCTCATTGTGTGATTATTGCAGATGAAATTTCCAGAGCAAAGGTCTGTGCAATCGGAAAATATTCTGAAGTGGCAGATTACTTTCCGGAGCGCATTAACACGCAGATTGTAAAAGTGTTGGATAAAAATAATATTCAGATTGAGATTTATGAGAGGGGTGTAGGCTATACCTTGTCATCAGGAACTTGCAGTTGTGCAGCAGCAGGAGCAGCGTATCGACTGGGACTTATCGACTCAGATGTTATGGTGCATACATCGGGAGGAAAGCTGTGGACACAGATTGATGAAAATTTCAATGTGAAAATGATAGGAAGCGTAAAGGGCATTTGCAGAATTGAATTGTTTGAAGACTTTTTCAGGCAGATATAAAATATTTGCTCTTTTTATGAGGAATGTGTTATACTTACCAGCAGGGACAGGGGCGGAAGAAGGACTTTCGTCCCCTTTTGAAATGTAAATATGAGTTTATTAAAAGAGGAGATGTGTGTAATGACAAAAATTGACATTTTTTCAGGATTTCTTGGTGCAGGCAAAACAACTTTAATCAAAAAATTACTTACAGAAGCATATAAAGGAGAACAGGTAGTTCTCATTGAAAATGAGTTTGGAGAAATTGGTATTGATGGAGGATTTTTGAAAGAAGCCGGTATTGAAATCCGTGAAATGAATTCTGGCTGTATTTGCTGTTCTTTGGTAGGAGATTTTGGTGAAGCTTTAAAAGAAGTCATTGAAAAATATCATCCGGACAGAATTATTATCGAGCCGTCAGGAGTAGGAAAGCTTTCTGATGTAATTAAAGCTGTTCAGAAAGTAGAAGATGCAGTTGACATAAAATTAAACAGTTTTACAACTATTGTAGATGTTACAAAATGCAAAATGTATATGAAGAACTTCGGAGAATTTTTCAGCAACCAGATTGAGTATGCAGGAACAATTATTTTAAGTCGTACAGATACAGAAAAGGCTACTGAGGAAAAAATCGTGGCAGCGGTAGAAATCATTCGTTCTTTAAATAAAAAAGCAGCAGTAATTACAACTCCGGTAGAGAAATTGGCAGGAGAGAAAATTCTGGATATTATGGAAAATAACCGTTCTTTAGAGAAAGAACTTATGGAAGAAGAAACTTGTCCGGTATGCGGCGGACATCATCACGATCATGATCACCATCATGAGCATGACCATCATCATCATGATCACGAAGAATGTGGCTGTGGTCATGACCATCACCATGAGCACGACCATCATCATCATGATCACGAAGAATGTGGCTGCGGTCATGACCATCACCATGAGCACGACCATCATCATCACGACCATGAAGAATGTGGCTGCGACCATGACCATCATGACCATGAGCATCATCATCACCATGCAGATGAAGTGTTTACAAGCTGGGGTAAGGAAACAGTAAAAACATATACACAGGATGAAATTAAAAATATTTTAGATACACTTTCTAATGACGAAAGTTATGGCATGATTTTAAGAGCAAAAGGTATGGTAGAAGGAAAAGACGGACAGTGGATTTACTTTGATATGGTACCGGGAGAAGCGGACATCAGAGAGGGTTTGGCAGATTACACAGGACGTATCTGTGTTATCGGTTCTAAAATTCAGGAAGACAAGCTGTCAGAATTATTTGGTATTTAAGACTTTAATAATAAAGGGGAAAAACAGAAATGGATGAAATCAGAGTGCCAATCTATTTTATGGCGGGATTTTTAGAAAGTGGAAAATCTACATTTTTAGATTTTACCATTGCTCAGGATTATTTTCAAATAGAGGGAAATACCCTGTTAATTCTCTGTGAAGAAGGCGAAGTAGAATTCGATGAAAAAATGCTGAAGAAGAGCAGAACTTCAGTGGAAGTACTAAACAGTCCGGAAGAACTGACACCGGAAAGACTGGTGGCTTATGATGCTTTTTACAGTCCGGAACGAGTGATTATAGAATACAACGGAATGTGGCAGGTAAGTAAATTTGAAGAAATGCAGCTTCCAAAGGATTGGGGTATTGTGCAGCACATTGTTACCGTAGATGCCAGCACATTTCAGGTATATATGAATAATATGAAATCTCTGTTTGTGGAAATGGTGAGAAACGCAGACATGGTATTGTTTAATCGTTGTTCTATGGATATGCCTCTGGCATCTTTCAGAAGAAGTGTAAAAGTAGTAAATCAGGGTGCAGAGATTATCTTTGAGGATGAAGAGGGAGAAATTGAAGATATTTTTGCGGAGGAGATGCCTTTTGATGTCAATGCAGATGTGATTGAAATTATGGATGAGGACTATGGTATCTGGTTTATTGATGCTATGGACCATCCGGAAACTTATAAAGGCAAGAAGGTTGCTTTTACGGGAATGATATTAAAATCCAGAGAGTTTCCGAAAAATGTCTTTGTTCCGGGAAGAATGGCAATGACTTGCTGTGCAGATGATACCAGCTTTATTGGTTATATCTGTAAAAGTCCGGAGACGAAAAATCTGCGTACAGGCAAGTGGGTAAAAGTAGTGGCAGAAGTAGATTATGAGTATGTTTCTTCTTATCATAAAGAAGGACCGGTACTTACAGCTATTTCTTTAGAACCTACAGAACCTTTAAAGCAGGAACTGGTATATTTTAACTAAGGAGAGGGATATGTTATTAATAGCAGGACTTGGAAATCCAGGTAAACAGTATGATAAGACCAGACATAACATGGGTTTTGATGTTGTGGATGAGCTGATAGACCGTCATGATATTCCTCAGGCAGGAATTGCTCATAAAGCTTTATATGGAAAAGGAATGGTTGGCGGAGAGAAGGTAATTGTGGAAAAACCTTTGACGTATATGAATTTAAGTGGAGAATCTGTGAGAGAATTTATTGATTATTATAAAATAGATCCTGAAACAGAGATGATTGTGATTTATGATGACATTGACTTAGAACCGGGACAAATTCGTATTCGAAAAAAAGGAAGTGCCGGAGGGCATAATGGAATTAAGAATATTATTGCTCAGCTTGGTACACAGAATTTTTACCGCATTAAGGTAGGCGTGGGAGCGAAACCAAAGGGATGGGATTTAGCGGACTATGTTCTGGGGAGATTTTCTTCCAAAGAGAGAGAAATCGTAGATGCGGCTATTCAAGATGCAGCAGATGCGGTAGAAATGATTATTGAAAAGGGAATTGATGCAGCAATGAACCATTATAATGGTTCAGGAAAGAAGAAAAAAGAGGAGTAAAATCATGCAGGTATTCATGCAGCCCCTGGAAAATCTGAAGGAATTTGAAGAAATTACACAAAAGCTTCCAAAAAACAAAGGTATTTTGCAGCTCTCAGGCTGTGTGGAAACTCAGAAAGCCCATATCATGTATGGGCTTTTTGAAGCGATGAAAAAAAGAACAGGAGAGGAAAAATCCAACTGTCTGATTATTACGGAAAATGATTTAAAGGCAAAAGAACTTTATGAAGATTACCGTCTTTATAATCGTGATGTTATGTTTTATCCTGCTAAGGACTTGATTTTCTTTGAAGCAGATGTACATGGAAATCTTCTGACAAAAGAGAGAATGAAGGTTTTGGCTGCTCTTTTGGAAAAGAAGGGCATTACAGTTATCACCAGCATGGGTGGTTGTATGGATTATCTTCTCCCCCTTGAAGTGATAGAGAAACATGTATTGCATTTTCAAAATGACAGTCCTCTTGATATGGATAGTCTGAAAAAGCAACTTTTAGGTATGGGGTATGAGAAAAATGCACAGGCAGAAGCACCGGGGCAGTTTTCTTTCCGCGGGGGGATTATTGATATTTTCCCACTGACCGAGGACAATCCTGTGCGTATAGAGCTTTGGGGTGATGAGATTGACTCTATTCGAAGCTTTGATGCAGAAAGTCAGCGTTCTATTGAAAATTTAGATGAAATTACCATTTATCCGGCAGCAGAGATGTTGTTAAGTGATGAGGTTTTAAAAAAAGGAATTAAAAAAATTCAGAAAGACAGAGATATAGCCGTACAGAAATTTCGAGATGCTTTTTTGACGGAGGAAGCAGGGAGATTAAAGCAGACAGTTACGGAAGCATTGGAAAATCTCACAGAATTTCATGATTTTTCAGCGGCAGAGCATTTTCTGCGGTATTTTTATAAAGATGTAGTTACTTTTACCGACTATTTTGATACGGAAAATACGTTGATACTGTTGGACGAAACCAATCGTTTGCTGGAGCAGGCACAGGCTGTGGAAACAGAATTTCGGGAAAGTATGGAGCACAGGCTGGAAAAGGGGTATTTGTTGGCAGGGCAGACGGATTTATTAATCAGTACCAGACAGATACAGCAGAAAATAAACAGGAAGAATTGCGTTTCTCTTTGTACCATTGAGCAGCACAAAGGAGACTGGGATATTACGGAGCAGTATTATATTACGGCTAAATCTGTCAGCCCTTATAACAACAGCTTTGAACTTTTGGTAAAGGATTTAAAACGCTTTAAAAAGGAAGGGTATGGTGTGTTGCTGCTGTCGGGCTCCCGTACCCGTTCAGCACGTCTTGCCGAGGATTTGCGAAATGAGGAATTGAACAGCTTTTATACAGAGGATATGGACAGAGTCATTGAACCGGGAGAGATTATGACAGCTTTCGGTCATGCCAAGAAGGGATTTGAATATCCTCTGATTAAATTCGTGGTGATTACGGAGTCGGATATTTTCGGACAAGAAAAGAAGAAAAAACGAAAGAAATCCGAATACAGCGGCAAGCGAATACAGAGCTTTAATGAGCTTAGTATCGGAGATTATGTGGTTCATGAAAATCATGGACTGGGAGTTTATAAGGGAATTGAGAAAATTACCGTAGATAAAGTTGCCAAAGATTATATTAAAATTGAGTATGCAGGTGGAAGCACTCTTTATATTTTGCCTAATCAGCTGGATATGCTTCAGAAGTATGCAGGGGCAGATGCCAGAGCACCGAAGTTGAATAAGCTTGGGGGACAGGAATGGAAGAAGACAAAGACAAAGGTTCGCGGCGCTGTGAAAAACATTGCCAAGGATTTAGTCCGCCTGTATGCCGCAAGACAGGCAACACAGGGATTTCAATATGAACCGGATACAGTATGGCAAAGAGAATTTGAAGAAATGTTTCCTTTTGAGGAGACAGATGATCAGCTTATGGCAATTCAGGCTGCCAAACAAGACATGGAAAGCAAGAAAATCATGGACCGTCTGATTTGTGGTGACGTAGGTTACGGAAAGACAGAGATTGCTATTCGTATTGCATTTAAGGCGGCACAGGAAGGAAAACAGGTAGTTTATCTTGTACCAACTACGATTTTGGCACAGCAGCATTATAATACTTTTGTACAGCGAATGAAGGATTTTCCTGTAAGAGTGGATTTGTTATGCCGTTTCCGTACACCGGCACAGCAGAAAAAAACCATTGCAGATACCCAGAAAGGGCTGGTAGATATTCTTATCGGAACACACCGGGTTCTCTCCGATGATGTGAAGTTCAAGGATTTGGGGCTTTTGATTATTGATGAGGAACAGCGCTTTGGTGTTACTCATAAGGAAAAAATTAAGAAGCTGAAGGAAAATATTGATGTTCTTACTCTAACTGCAACACCTATTCCAAGAACACTGCACATGAGCCTTATTGGTATTCGTGATATGAGTGTGCTGGAAGAAGCCCCTATGGACAGAATGCCTATACAGACTTACGTTATGGAATATAACGAGGAGATGGTGCGTGAGGCAATCAGCAGGGAACTGGCAAGGGGCGGACAGGTTTATTATGTTTATAACCGTGTCAATGATATTGATGAAATTACAAATCGTGTGGCAAAATTAGTTCCGGAAGCCAATGTGGCTTTTGCGCATGGGCAGATGCATGAGCATCAGCTGGAAAAAATCATGTATAGCTTTATTAACGGAGAGATTGATGTTTTGGTTTCCACTACTATTATAGAAACCGGATTGGATATTTCTAATGCAAATACAATGATTATTCATGATGCAGACCAGATGGGACTTTCCCAGCTCTATCAGTTAAGAGGAAGGGTTGGACGTTCCAATCGGACAGCTTATGCCTTTTTAATGTATAAGAAGAATAAAATGTTAAAAGAAGTAGCAGAAAAGAGACTTCATGCTATTCGTGAATTTACAGATTTAGGAAGTGGATTTAAAATCGCTATGAGGGATTTGGAAATTCGTGGTGCAGGAAATCTACTGGGAGCGGAACAGCATGGGCACATGCAGGCAGTTGGTTATGATTTGTATTGTAAAATGCTGGATGAGGCTGTGCGGGAAGAAAAAGGATTGAAGCAGCAGGAAGACTTTGAAACAACCATTGATTTGGAAGTGAATGCCTTTATTCCGCCGAAATATATTCCAAATGAATATCAGAAACTGGATATTTATAAGAGAATTGCCGGTATTGAATCAGAGGAAGAGTATGAAGATATGCTGGAAGAACTTATGGACCGATTTGGAGAGCCACCAAAAGCAGTGCAGAATCTTCTGTCAATTGCTAATTTAAAAGCGCTGGCACATAAAGCTTACATTAAGGAAATCAAACAAAATGGTACAGATGTGAAGATTACCATGTTTGAAAGAGCGAAGATTGATGCAGCAGGATTTCCACAAATTCTGGATAAATATAAGAATAATTTAAAAATGAAGCTGGATGAAGTGCCGTATTTTATGGTTTCTTTAAAAGGCAGAAGACCGAAAGAGATTTTAGATGTGCTGAATATTCTTCATGATATTTTTACAGATTTTCAAAATCTTATATTGAAATAATTCTTGCCCGTGGAAGGAAAAACATCTATAATAAAACAAGATATTGATACCTACAAAAGGGATTTACAGGAGGAACTTATGAATAAAACAATGAAAAAGCTGTTATGTCTTACAACAGCGGGTGTATTGGGATTGTCTGCGCTGGCAGGCTGCGGAAGCAAAAAGATAGATGGTACAAAACCACTTTTAACAGGAAAAGAAGATACTGTCACAGTTGGTACAGGAAATCTGGTACTTCGTATGAATCAGGTACAGATGATGTCCTATATGTCTATGATGGGCGGCGGCACAGCAGGTATGTGGGAACAGAAGACAGATGATGGAAAGACTTATGGAGAGCAGACAAAGGATGGTGTGCTTGACCAGTTAAAGGCTATGATGCTGTTAAAAGAACATGCAGCAGATTATGATGTTTCTATTTCTGATGATGAAAAGAAAAGTATGGAGGAAGCTGCCAAGAAGTTTATGGAAGCAAATACCAAAGAAACACTTGAAAAGATTTCCGTTCAGCAGTCAGATATTGAACAGCTTTTAACATTGTTTACTTATCAGAGTAAAATGTATGAACCAATGACAGCTGATGTAGATACAAATGTAGAAGATACAGAGGCTGCTCAGAGTGCCATTACTTATTGCAAGGTAAGCACAGCAGATAAGACAAATGAAGACGGAACAACAACACCTCTTACAGATGATGAGAAAAACGAGAAAAAAGCACAGGCACAGAGTGTTTTAGATAAGCTTTTAGCTTCTGAAGATCCGGCTATGGCAGATGTAGATACTATTGCAAAAGAAGTAGATGAAAATTTAAGTGCATTAGATACGACTTTTGGTGCAGAAGATACTTTATTAGATGAAAAACTTCTGGAAGCTGCAAAAACACTGCAGGACGGACAGGTTTATGAAAGCGTTGTGGAAGGCGAAAATGCTTATTATGTAGTCAGAATGGATCAGGTTCTGGACAGAGAAGCAACAGACGCCCAGAAAGAGCGAATTGTAAACGAAAGAAAACAGGAAGCATATCAGAAGCTTTTAGATGAATGGAAAGAAAAAGCAGAAATTACTGTAAATGAAAAAGAGTGGAAAAAGGTGACTTTATCTGATAATGATGTTTATACATTAAAACAACCTGAGACAGAAGAGACACCGGAAGAAGAAACAGAAAATACAGAAGGTACACAGGAATAAAACGAGTTGTATAATTATCATTGGTATTTTGATTTAGTAGTATTCTTCATTATATCAAAAAAATCGCTCAGACCTTACGGTCTGGGCGATTTTTCTATTAGAGGAGTTTTTTTACAGTCTCTTTTAATTGATTCTTTGTTTTTCCAATCCATGTATCCAATCGGACTTTAAGAAGTAGATAAGGAAAGTAATAGAACTCAACGTCCATGTCAGTGGATAAGCCCAGAAGATAACGTGAATATCAGGGATAAAGTGTACCGCTGCAGTGATATAGCTTACGCGGATAATACACCAGCATATCAGCATGACGAACATAGGAACTGTGGATTTTCCCGCACCTCGTAAAATTCCAGCCATACAGTGCGAGAATGCAAGGAGAAAATAAAACAGTGCATCAATACGAGCCTGGTCTGTTCCATAGGCAATAACCTGAGGGGTGTCGTTAAAAGCTGCCAGAAATTGGGGTGCAAAGAAGTAAATAACAACTCCAATCAATTCAGCTATGGAAAGAGAACAGATAACACCGAATACAGCCCCTTTTTTTGCTCTCTGATATTCCTTTGCACCTAGATTTTGGCTGATAAAGGTAGTCAGCGCCATGGCAAAGCAGGTGATAGGGAGAAAAGCAAAGCCCTCTACTTTAGAATACGAACCGCAGCCTGCCATTGCCATTTGTCCGAATTTGTTAATATTGGACTGAACAACTACATTTGCCAGTGAAATAATGGAGTTTTGCAGTCCTGCCGGCAGACCATTGGAAATAATCTGGCGGAGCATCAGACAGTCCATACGAATACGGGACGGATGTATTTTGTATTCTTCCGGGCTTTTTAAAAGTTGAAGCAAGCATAAGAGCGCACTGATAAACTGAGAAACTACAGTAGCAAAAGCAGCAGCGCCTACACCCATGCCTAATCCTGCTACGAGAATTAAATCCAGCACAATGTTAATAATAGAAGATATAATTAAATAAATTAAAGGGTGCTTGCTGTCACCTACAGACTGAAGAATTCCCACAAGGAAGTTATACATAACAAAAGCCAGAGAACCGCAGAAATAAATGCGGAAATAAGTGACTGAATTTGGTAGAACCTCAGGCGGTGTACCCATCATTACCAAAATTTGAGGTGCTGCAACCACACCTACAACAGTTAATAAAATACCTGACACAATACCGAGAGCTACAATGGTATGAATAGCTCTTTGCACTAAATCAAATTTTTTTGCACCGAAATATTTTGCAACCACCACACCGGCACCAATGGCAATACCATTGAAAAATCCCACCATAAGGAAAATTAGATTTCCGGATGAGCTTACAGCTGCCAGAGCGCTGCTTCCCAGATAATTTCCTACAATTAAGGAGTCAGCAGTATTGTAAAGCTGTTGAAATAAATTACCGAAAAACA
This sequence comes from uncultured Lachnospiraceae bacterium, assembly GCA_905201915.1. Taxonomy (GTDB): domain Bacteria; phylum Bacillota; class Clostridia; order Lachnospirales; family Lachnospiraceae; genus Blautia. The sequence goes on along the minus strand of CAJKQE010000006.1, from coordinate 8,527 downwards.
GGGGGACGGCAAATGCAATGATTTTCTTCCAGATAGGACCGCTTGTCATGAGAGTTGCTGAAGAACGATTGTCCATAGTTGTAATGCCTCCGTTTTGATACTATAATAAAATAATTATATGATTAAGTATAAAGTTACTGTAAGGGAAAAGCAAGTATTGAGGAGAAAATTATGTTAATATCAGATTTGCATATACATTCTAAATTTTCCAGGGCAACAAGTAAAGACTGTGACTTGGAGCATCTGGAAATGTGGGCACGAAAAAAGGGAATACAGATTTTGGGAACAGGGGATTTTACCCATCCGGCATGGCAAAATGAAATGAGGGAAAAGCTGGAACCTGCAGAAGATGGACTCTATTGTCTGAAAGAAGAATATCGAATTTCAGATGGATTTGTACCGGAAACCATAACACCTAGGTTTGCAATTACGGGAGAAATCAGTTCTATTTATAAAAAAGATGGAAAAACAAGACGAGTTCACAGTCTGCTTATGCTTCCTGGTTTAGAGGAAGCACAAAAGTTATCAGGGAAATTAGGAAAAATTGGAAATCTTCATTCGGATGGACGGCCAATTTTAGGCTTGCCCTGCAAAGATTTACTGGAAATGCTTCTTGAGACAACTTCAAAGGGGATTTATGTTCCGGCACATATTTGGACACCGCATTTTTCCATGATGGGAGAGTTTTCTGCCTTTTCATCTTTGGAGGAGTGCTTCGAAGAACTTGCACCTTATGTCCATGCTATAGAAACCGGCTTATCTTCTGATCCTGCTATGAATTGGAGAGTTCCGGCTCTTGAAAATGTACAGCTTATTTCTAATTCAGATGCACATTCTCCGTCAAAACTTGGGCGGGAAGCAAATTTAATGGAAATTGAAATATCTTATGACGGTTTGGAAAAAGCAATTCAGACAGGGGAGGGACTTTCCGGAACCATAGAATTTTATCCTGAGGAGGGAAAATATCATCTGGATGGGCATAGAAAATGTCAAGTTTGTCTAATGCCCGAACAGACAAAGGAACAGGGAGGAATATGCCCTGTGTGTGGAAAAAAACTGACTGTAGGCGTACTGCATAGGATAGAAGAACTGGCTGATAAAAAAGAAGGCTATGTAAAAGCAGATGCAAAACCTTTTGAAAAATTGGTTCCTTTGATGGAAATTATTGCGGAGGATATGGGATATTCTACTGCTTCAAAAAGAGTTTTTGAGAAATATCAGCAGGCTCTGTTGAAGCTGGGTACAGAATTTGAGATTTTAAGAGAAATTCCTTTAGAGGATATTCAAGCACAGCTTGGAGAAAAGATTGCAGAAGGAATTTCCAATATTCGAAAAGGTAAGGTGCAGTGTACGCCAGGCTTTGACGGAGAATATGGAAAGATAAAGGTCATGGGATTTTGAGGTGAAAGGATTGAAAAAACGAAAATGGTCTAAATTTTTTCTTATTTTATATGTAATATGTGTACTGTCTTATACAGCTGCCAGAATTATTTTAAAGGAATATGGATATTTTTATTATGATTTTTTTGAAAAAGGTAAGATATTGTTATTGCTTATAGGGGCTGTTTATATTTTTTGTATTGGTATAGGAAATCTGAAACGATACAAAATGCGATATCCAGATAGAAGTATTACAGGCGGTTGTATTTTATTAGGAATATTTACAGTAGCAGTTGTAGGATTTTTTGGAAATTATTTTTTAAAAACTGTATTGGTGTGGGATGTGCCGACATATCAGTCTGTTGAGAAACAGAAAGAAAAAGTGGAAGAAGTGGAAGAAAGCGAGAAACAGGAGCAAAGCGGAGTTTATGAAACAATAGAAGATGCTTATCAATATCTCTATGATAAAGTGCTTTCTCTTTCCTATTCATCCAGCAGTCCTCAATATAATGCAAAAGGAAATTTCTATGCTGTTTTGGAAACAGGTACGGGTAGTTATCATGAACAGGAAAATGTTCCATATACGATAGAAATAGTTTATGATAGAATTTCAGACGATGGGAAATCTTATATGTTTAATTTTTATAAGATATATGAAACCGCTGAAGGTGATATCACAGAGTTTGGATTGCGGTATCTTGTTAATAAATATTCGGGAGAAATTACAGCAGAAGAAGTGCCATGGGGAAATTAAAAAATGGAGCATTGCTTTCAGGCATATCAAGAATATTTTTGATAATTGTTTAAAGCAACAGCTCCATTCTTTGTGGTCAAGTATATTGATTGAAATGATTAAGCTCTGGCTTCTTCTAAAGCCTTTGCTAACTGGTCAGGACAGGAAGTTCCTCTGCCGTTGCAGTCAGTTCCTTTTAATCTCTGAATAACATCGTCTACTTTCATTCCCTGAACAAGGCTTGCAATACCCTGAGTGTTTCCATTGCAGCCACCGTTGAATTTTACGGATTTTACAATATCACCTTCAATTTCAAATTCAATAGAGCGTGAACATACGCCTTTTGTTTTATATACAGCCATCTTAAAATCCTCCTTTGTTTGTTTCTTCAGTGTGAATTATAGCATGGCTGAAAAAAAACGTAAAGACAAAGAAACAACTGGTAACTAAGGGAAGATTATGTTAAAGTGGAAGGCAGAGAACATTATTTTACAGGAAAGGTGAGAAAATTATGAATATCATTGGAATTATTGGCGCTATGGAAGAAGAAGTAGAGCTGCTGAAGGAAAAAATGACAGATACAGTAATTATAGAAAAAGCAGGAATGAAATTTGTAAAGGGTACTCTGAAGGGACAGACAGCGGTTGTGGTTCGTTCCGGTATTGGTAAAGTAAATGCAGGTATCTGCACACAGATTTTAGCAGATGAATTTCAGGTTGAAGCTGTGATTAATACAGGAATTGCAGGTTCTTTAAAGGCTGAAATCAATATTGGAGATATTGTATTATCTACGGACACTATGCAGCATGATGTGGATGCCAGAGAATTTGGATATCCGCTGGGACAGATACCACGTATGGAAACACTGACATTTTTGGCAGATGAAAAGTTGAGAAAACTGGCAAAGGAAGTATGTGAAGAGGTTAATCCTGACATTCAGGTGTTTGAAGGACGCGTTGCCAGTGGTGATCAGTTTGTAGCGGATAAAGAAACAAAGGAAAAAATTATCGAGAATACACAGGCATACTGTACAGAAATGGAAGGAGCTGCCATTGGTCAGGCTGCATATTTAAATAAAATTCCATATTTAGTAATCCGTGCCATTTCCGATAAGGCAGATGACAGTGCCCATGTGGATTATCCTACATTTGAAAGACAGGCAATTCGCCATACAGTAAATCTTGTGAGCAGCATGATGGAAAGATTATAAAACAGGTAATGGCATAAAATGTCATTTCTGTCGAGCATTTGTCGAGCGAATTTTGTTTCCAAAAATGATCAGGTGCTATATAATAGAGTTCATAGAGAAAAAGAGACGCAGAACATAAAATGTCTATGCGCCGAAAATGAGGAGGAGCTATGGAGTACCTGATTTTTTATTATGGGACATGCCTTATGGGGCTTTTCAGCATTGTAAGTATGCTGGCAATTTACACAAGTAACAAAAGAGTTTTGAAAGAGTCGAAAAACCCGACACAAGCAAAAGAGAAATGGACAGCAAATTTTATTTCAGAACATCAAAAGCTGTTAAAAGATAATATACAGATACATAATCCTGCAGTTTATGTAATGAAACGCATGAGAGGACGAAAGATAGGACCATGGAGTATGCACCAGATAAAAGGCATTTCCTGGATTACTTTGTGCCTCTCATTTTTATTTGCCGGAGCACAGTTTTTTTTATTGGGAGAGGGCAGAGACAAAGTTGTAAGACTTTTCCCATTAAAGGCAGAGCTTCCTGCCATGAGCCTTACAGTATTTACTACCATTGGACTTGGAATTGTACTTTTGGGGTTAAAAATATTAACAGGAACAGGATATCACGAGGAAGAAATAGAAACAAATCTATTGGATTATGTGGAAAATCGCTGTAAAGAGCCTGCAAAAGTAGTTCCGATAAAGAAAACAGTAAAACCTGTTGAAAACTCAAAAAAAGATGAGGTTTTAAAAGAAATCGAGAGAGGAATTTTAGAAACAGCTGCTACAGACAATCGATATGCACATTTACTGGATAAAGAAGAAAAAGCCATTGTCAAAGATGTTGTGAAAGAATTTTTGACAGGAAGTCAGAAAAAATAAGAGAATAAAAAAGTAACAGAAAACCTTCTTTGGTAAAATTTTGCCAGAGAAGGTTTTTCTAAACTTTATGCAAAGTACATGACACAAAATGAAAAAAGTGCTAAGATAGAAAGAATAAAAATTTGGAAAGGAATGAGAATATGGAACAGGAAAAAAAGACAGCAATGCGAGTATCAGCAGTCACGATTGTATGGAATGTTATCCTTTCTATTTTTAAATTAATAGCAGGTATTGTGGGACATTCCGGAGCAATGATTTCGGATGCAGTTCATTCAGCGTCTGATGTATTCAGCACAATTATTGTGATTTTAGGAATTAATATTGCCAGCAGACAGTCAGATGATGACCATCAGTATGGGCACGACAGGTTGGAATGCGTGGCGGCAATTTTATTGGCGGTTGTGCTGTTTGCCACAGGGATTGGCATCGGTATTGGCGGGATTAATAAAATCATTACAGGTACGGCAGGTAAGGATGAAATTCCGGGAATGATTGCCCTGATTGCAGCGGTTGCTTCTATTGTGGTGAAGGAAGGAATGTTTTGGTATACCAGAAGCGCCGCCAAAAAAATAAATTCCGGCGCTTTGATGGCAGATGCGTGGCATCATCGTTCAGATGCCTTGTCTTCAGTAGGAGCTCTTATCGGTATCGGCGGCGCACGTCTGGGATTTCCGGTGTTAGACCCGATTGCCAGTGTGGTTATCTGTGTGTTTATTGTGAAAGCAGCTTACGATATTTTTAAAGATGCCATTGATAAAATGGTAGATAAATCTTGTGATGAAGAAACAGAAGAAAAAATGCGCCGGTTAATTGAAGAACAGCAGGGAGTTTTAAAAGTGGATGTACTGCGTACCAGATTATTTGGAGCAAAGATGTATGTAGATATTGAGATTGCTGCAGATGGAGATATTACCTTGAGAGAGGGACATGAAATAGCACAGGTTGTTCATGATAAAGTAGAGGAGGAATTTCCTCTGGTGAAACACTGCATGGTACATGTAAATCCATTATAAAAGGGGGAAACAAATGAAAGCATATCAGTTAAAAGTACAGATTAAAAATTCACATCCGCCTATTTGGCGAAGAGTTATAGTGCCTTCCGGTATTACTTTTCAGTATTTATCAGAAATATTGAATGTGACTATGGGATGGATTGGGTATCATTTACACAGTTTTGAGTTTTTTCATTCAGGTATTTCGGTTGAAATGAAGTCAGACGAACTGAATTTTTTTGATGATATGGATAATAAAAGTCTGGATGAACAAGAAACTGTGATAGATACTTTTTTAGAGAAGGAAAATACCTTTACTTATATATACGATTTTGGAGATTTCTGGGAACATAAGGTTACTGTGGAAAAGGTCTTATATGATTATGAATATTCTTATGCTCAAGTCTTAAAATATAAGGGTGAAACACCTTATGAGGATTGCGGAGGGATATATGGTTATTATGAAATGCAGGATATTTTAAGTAATCCAAGACATCCTCAATACAAACAGACAAAAGAGTGGGTAGAAGAGCAGATTACTCAGAAGTATGATTTAGAGAGCATCAATGAAGTGTTAAGTGAGTTAAAAGGGATGAATTATGATGCATCTTTAAAAGAAATTTTAACAGAATACTCGAAATCAGAGTTGGTGGAAATTGCAAAAGTACATCACTTATCCGGTTATTCAAAATATAAGAAATCGGATTTAGTGGAATTTTTAATAAAAGAGCTGTTGAGTAAAGAGGTTATGTGCAGGTATTTCAGATTTTTAAATGAAGATGAAATCCAGTTTTTAGAAGGAGATGAGAGAACACGTAAGGTTTTCCTCCAGGATACGAGATATGTGTACTTATTAGAAGGAGGTTATGCAGGAGTCTATGCAGACTGGGAAGATAGTGTATTTTGCCTGCCGGAAGAAGTAAAAGCAGCTTATAGAGAAAACTGTACAGAGGAATGGAAGAAAGAACGTCAGGATGCTGAAACGTTTCTGATGTATTTTAATGTGGCAGCAGAGCTTTATGGAATTTGTCCTGTAGAAAACGTAGTAGAATTATATAAGAGAGATACAAGAATAGAAAAAGACGGATTTTCTGTGCTGGCTTTTCTAAAAGATGTTCCGGAGGACAAAAAATGTTTTGTGCTGCAGGGCAGCCAGATTGTATTATCATTATATAAAGAAAAAAATGAATACAACAGACTTTTCAGAGAACAGCAGGGAGAGGAGTTTTTTATTCCATCCAAGGAAGAAATTGAATGTTTAGGGAAGAAAGGCTATCTGCCATTTGGAAAGAACATGGAGCAGTTAAAAGCTTTCTTTATAAAGGAAGGAAAAGAAGAAAAAGAAGATGCAGAGCTGTTGTGTAGAACTATTCAGTTTATTATTCGAATAGGCGGAACAATGGAAGAAATTTTAGATATGTTAGAGAATGCTTTTTTGGAATACGATGAAGTTATGGAAGATAATAGATTAAGAGGAAAATTATTCTTTAAAATAGAAAATGTATGGAAAGAAACGAATACAGTTGTTATGCGAGGAAATGCAGAAAAGGCTGAGACATCTGCACAGACAGCAAATGATAAGATTATTTTATTTCCTGGGAAAAAATATTAGAGAAATTTTTCTTGTAAATCATCAAAGTCTATTTTATAATAGAAACCATTCTTGATAAAATATTTCAGAGATAGAGTGTTAGGAGGAAAAAGCGTGAAAAACGAAGTAGTCATCGTTCTTGATTTCGGTGGACAGTACAATCAGTTAATCGCAAGACGCGTGCGAGAATGTAATGTTTACTGTGAAATTTATTCTTATAAAACAGATATTGAGAAAATTAAAGCAATGCAGCCTAAGGGTATTATTTTTACAGGTGGACCAAACAGCGTTTATCTGCAGGATTCTCCTACTTATACAAAGGAAATATTCGAGCTGGGTATTCCGGTTTTAGGAATTTGCTACGGTTCTCAGCTTATGATGCACCTTCTGGGAGGAAAAGTTGAGAAAGCGCCAGTGAGAGAATATGGTAAAATTGAAGTAACCGTTAATCAGAATTCTAAACTTTTCGAAAATGTGTCAGAGAAGACCATTTGCTGGATGAGTCATAACGACTATATTTCTCAGATTGCTCCGGGATTTGAAATCAGCGCTCATACAGCAGATTGTCCGGTTGCAGCCGTTGAAAACACAGAAAAGAATTTATATGCAACACAGTTCCATCCCGAAGTATTACACACACAGGAAGGAAAGCAGATGCTTTCTAACTTTGTTTATAATGTATGTCAGTGCTCTGGTGACTGGAAGATGGACTCTTTCGTAGAGGAGTCTATTCAGGCAATTCGTAAGAAGGTCGGAAACGGAAAAGTTCTCTGTGCGCTTTCCGGTGGAGTGGACTCTTCTGTTGCAGCAGTTATGCTTTCAAAAGCAGTGGGAAATCAGCTTACCTGCGTATTTGTAGACCATGGTCTTCTTCGTAAAGATGAAGGTGACGAGGTGGAAGCTGTATTCGGACCAAACGGTCAGTATGATTTGAATTTCATTCGTGTCAATGCACAGGAACGCTTTTATGCAAAATTAAAAGGCGTGGAAGAACCGGAACAGAAACGTAAAATTATTGGTGAAGAGTTTATCCGTGTCTTTGAAGAAGAGGCAAAGAAAATCGGAGCCGTTGATTTCTTAGTACAGGGAACAATTTATCCTGATGTGGTAGAAAGCGGCGTTGGCGGTGAGTCTACGGTTATTAAATCACATCATAACGTAGGCGGACTGCCGGATTACGTTGATTTTAAGGAAATTATCGAGCCGCTGCGTGATTTGTTTAAAGATGAAGTGCGTAAAGCAGGTTTAGAGCTTGGTATTCCGGAATATCTTGTATTCAGACAGCCATTCCCGGGACCGGGCCTTGGTATTCGTATCATTGGCGAAGTTACTGCTGAGAAGGTAAAAATGGTTCAGGAAGCAGATGCGATTTGGCGTGAGGAAATTAAAAAAGCCGGACTGGATAAGGAAATTGGACAGTATTTCGCAGGGCTGACTAATATGCGTTCTGTGGGAGTTATGGGTGATGAGAGAACTTATGACTACGCAGTGGCATTAAGAGCGGTAACGACTACGGACTTTATGACTGCTGAGAGCGCAGAAATTCCGTGGGAGGTTATCGGAAAGACAACAAGCAGGATTGTGAATGAGGTGAAACACGTAAATCGTGTTATGTACGATTGTACGGGAAAACCGCCTGCGACGATAGAGTTTGAATAATATATTAGAGCCAAGAAATGCCTATTTTACGGGCTTTTTTGGCTCTTTCTATGTCCGTTGACAATCAAATGACAATACTTTTTTAATATGATT
>CAJKQE010000005.1 GCA_905201915.1 uncultured Lachnospiraceae bacterium | reverse complement strand
TCTTTAGATGTAATACAGTGACTTGTCGTCAGTTTCCTAACTTGACATTCGCTCCGCGGAAAACCTGGCTTCATGCCAGCAACCTCACACTTCATAGCTATCATGTCACAGCAAAAGTAAGTATACTGGAAGTTTTTCCATATTGCAAGTCTTTTTTCAATTATTTTTGTATTTTATTTGTATTTTTTTCAGTACATCATTTTATTTAAAATTCAAACAGCAAAAAGGAGCGTTATACCGCTAATAGGTACAACGCTCCTTCCCATTATAATAAATCTGAATAATCAAGAAGTGTAACTTCGTTTTCTTCATCCTTTTTCACTTCCGGCTGTTCACCGGCTTCTGCTGCCTTCGCCAATAATTCGTCTATACTAGGTGTCTTCGGAACAGCATTTACATTTACAGGATTTTCTTCTTCTGCAAACACTTCTGTTTGTGTTTCTTCTATTATAATATCTTCTGTAATATCTTCCGGTACATCATTTTCAGCTTCTTCACTTATCGGTTCTTCGTCAGCTTTCAAAATTTCTTCGTTTATTTGTTCTTCATTTATCTGCTCTTCATTCGTTTCCAAAGCTTCTTCTGTTTCAGTCTCAACTTCTTCTGCAACTTCTTGTTCTTCAAGCGCTTCCACCATCATTGATGTTTCTTCTGTCTCTTGTACCGCTTTTTCTATTTCTTCTGCATCCGGCATAATTACCGTTGCATCAGGAACATTCTCAGGCTCACTCACCTGTGCAATTCCTGAAGCAATAGAAGACATTGCATCTTTCATCGCTTCATCAAATCCCTGGAGCTCCTGTGGCGACTCAGAAGATACCGCTTCTGAAGATGTATCTTCCGGAACAAAAAGCTCCTCTGTTTCTTCCTGTTCCTCTTTTTCATCATCTTCTTCTAAAAGTCCCTTTTTCTCCAATTTACGTCTTCGTTTTTCTTCTTTTTTCAAACGGCGGCGTTCTTTGGCACTTAATTCTTCCTCTTCTTCTTCGTCATCATCATCTTCTTCATACTCAGCTTCTTTTTGACGACGTTTTTCTTCTTTTTTCAAACGGCGGCGTTCCCAGTATCCCGGTTCTTCCTCCTCATCATCATCTTCTTCCTCGTCGTCTTCATCGTCTTCCTCTTCTTCTTCATCATCACCTCTGCGAAGAACTTCAGAAAGAATAAATAAAATAATCAGAAGAACAATCACAGCTCCTACAACCATTAATCCCGTTTTACTCTGTAAAGCAATGGCTACATATCCAATAAAAGGAATTGTTACGACTGCTTTTGATACTTTATCCTGTAATGTAATACTTTCAACATCACTATTTTTGTTATATACATCTTTTACTTTATAAGCACCTGCTGTTGTGTCCATATCCTGAATTTCATATACATACTGAGCAGAACCTTCAATATAAATAATTTTATCCTCTTTCTTCAATCCCTCTGTATCCACCTGTTTACCATAGGCAACAGCTCCCACAGGAAGATTGGTTTCTATATTCGAGTTATCATTTATAACAGTGTCCACGCCCAACAAAGGAGGCACTAAAAGTGCTGCCGCCACAACTATGGACAGGAGAACCACCAGGTTCACAATAAATTTCAATACTTTTGACATTTGCATACTCCTTACTCTACAGCTTCGCCGCATAGTTTCATAATATACTTTATATTAACATCTTTCAGCGAAGATGTATAGAGTCAATTTCTATTTACATATCTTTCAGGAATGCACAATAACCTCTGTACGCCTCATAAATATCCACTTTACTTGCGATTTCCCATGGTGCATGCATATTTAATACCGGTACTCCACAATCAATTACTTCCATATTATAGTTTGCCAGAATGTATGCGATTGTTCCACCGCCACCCTGGTCAACCTTTCCAAGCTCAGCTGTCTGGAACGCTACATGATTGTCATCCATAACTTTACGCAGTTTTGCTATGTATTCCGGATTTGCATCATTAGAACCACTCTTACCTCTGGAACCTGTATATTTGTTAAAAGTAATTCCATGACCTAAATATGCACTGTTTTTCTTTTCCATTACTTCTGGGAAGTTTGGATCAAATCCAGCACTCACATCAGAAGACAGCATCATAGAATTTTTCAATGCTCTGCGTAAAAGCAGTTCGCTATACTGATTTGCTGCATACATCACTTCTGCCGTAGCATTTTCAAAGAAACGTGACTGCATACCCGTTGCTCCTACGCTTCCAATTTCTTCTTTATCTACTAAAAGGCATACTGCTGTGTATTTCACTTTATCCTGTGCCAACATTGCTTCAAAAGATGGATATGCACAAACTCTGTCATCATGTCCGTATCCCATAATCATACTTCTGTCAAATCCATAATCTCTGGCTTTTCCTGCAGGAACAACTTCAAATTCTGCAGAAAGGAAGTCTTCTTCTTCCATATCGTATTTTTCTTTTAAAATGTGAAGAATTTGTGCTTTTACAGGTTCTTCTTCCTCATCAGAAAGAGGAATACTTCCTACCAGCACATTGAGGTTTTCTCCTTCAATTACTTCTGCCGCTGTTTTCTGAAGCTGTTTTGCAGAAAGATGAATTAATAAATCAGAAATACCAAAAACCGGATCTGTTTCGTCTTCACCAATAACAACCTGAACTACCTGTCCATCCTTCTTTGCAACAACACCATGTAATGCCAATGGAATTGTCACCCACTGATATTTCTTTACTCCGCCATAGTAATGTGTATCCAACAGAGCCAGCTCCTGATCTTCGTACAATGGATTTTGTTTTAAATCAATACGAGGGGAGTCCACATGAGCACCTAAAATTCTCATTCCTTTTTCCATTGGTTCTTCACCGATAATGTACATTGCCAATGTTTTATCCATATTGTTGGCATACACTTTATCACCTGCCTGCAGTGTTTCCTTATTCGCAATTACATCATCAAGGTTACGGTAACCTGCCGCCTTGGCCTGAGAAATCATCTCGGAAATACATTCACGTTCTGTCTTGCAGTTGCTGATAAAAGCTTTATACTTTTCGTTAAACTGAAATACCTCTGTTGTATCTGTGTACTTTTTCCACGCATTTTCTGTCTTCATGTCTAAAAAACCTCCTGTTCTTTCATCTTCCTCGATTTTACTACATCTTTCTCCTGATTGCAAGATAACAAGTATTTTCCATAAAATGAAAAGAAGATGCAGCTTCATGCCACATCTTCTTTCATTTTCTTCTTCATTTTCGGTATGCAAAGCTTATACTTCTGCTTTTTTGCTCAAGTATTCTTCAATACTCTTCATGGCTTCTTCTTCGTCTACGCCATCAACAGAAACTGTTACACTCTCACCAGCGTCTAATCCCAAACTCATCATACCCATAATACTTTTTGCATTTACTTTTCTTGCTTCGCTCTCTAAATAAATGCTGCTGGCATACTGACTTGCCACCTGTACGAGCATTGCGATTGGTCTTGCTTCAAGACCGTTTGAAATCCCGATGGTAATTGGTTTCCTAATCATACCTGTTCCTCCTTGAATCCTCTGAGTTGTTCTGCTATGCTGCAAATCTTCCTTAATCTGTGGTTAATACCTGACTTACCTACCGGAGCAGACAATAAACCGCCTAATTCCTTTAATGATGCCTGCGGATATTCTAATCTTAATAAGGCTGTTTCCTCCAGATTTTCAGGCAGTCTGTGAAGTCCTACCGTATCACGGATATATATAATATCGTCCACTTGCTTCACTGCTGCATTTACAGTCTTATTAATATTTGCTGTTTCACAGTTCACTTTTCTATTTACAGTATTTCGCATCCCTTTTAATATCCGGACATTTTCCAAATTCATCAGAGATACACCTGCTCCCATAAGGCCTAAAAGTTCTACGATTTGTGCTCCTTCCTTCACATAAACAACTTCATACTTTTTGCGCTTTACAATTTTAGCATCAATTCCAAATGACTGTATAAGCTCCTGCATTTGTTGTGCCTTTTCCGGTGTTGTACAAACCACCTCAAAATGATAAAACTTTTCAGGGTCGCTAATGGAGCCGGCACATAAAAATGCACCTCTTAAAAATGCACGTTTACAGCAGCTCCTTTGAATGATAATAGGATTGACCAAAGCATCGGTTGTCACAGGTCTTCTATCTGCACTAAGTAGTTTTACTGCCTGCAATATTTTAACAGTCAATTCTGTATCATCTATATCAATGGCAAATCGGTTGTTTTTCCTGACTATCTGTCTATCAGTAGAAACTTTAAGTTCCATTGTAAACGTTTTTTCCAGTAATGTAAAGACCTTTCTGAGAATACTTTCATTTTCCGAAGATATAGAAAGGGCCAAGCCCCCTTGTGGCACGGGCATAATTTCCCCATGAAAAGCAATCATGGCTGCCAATTCTGCAATACAGCAGTGCCTTGCGCTGTCCTCATAACGAAGCAATTCCTCCTTTACGCTTCCGGAGAAAGACATTTTTTCCCATCCTTTTCTATATCTCTATGTTCCACACGAATTCCGTATTCTTCATTTTCGCCTAATCTTCGGTAAAGCTCATTTGCAAGAGTTACAGAACGGTGTTTTCCGCCGGTACATCCCACGGCAATCACCAACTGTGTTTTTCCCTCTGTAATATAATTGGGGATTAAAAAACGGATTAAATCTTCCAGCTTATCAGAAAATTCATGCGCCAAATCAAAGCTCATAACATAATCGCTGACAGGAGCGTTATTTCCGCTTAAAGGACGCAGCTCCTCAATATAATAAGGGTTTGGCAAAAACCTCACGTCAAATACTAAATCTGCATCCTGCGGAATACCGTACTTAAATCCAAAGGACAATACGGTAACCATCAGGTTTTTAAAGCTTCCGTTTTCAACAAAAATTTTTTCCAATTCTGCCTTCAGTTCTCTGGTCAACAACTTGCTGGTATCTATAATATAATCTGCATATTCTTTTAAAAAGCACAGTCTGTCTCTTTCTTTGCGAATTCCGTCATCGACTCTGCTGCCTACTGCCAAAGGATGGTTTCGTCTGCTCTCTTTATAACGTCTTACTAAAACATCATTCTCTGCATCTAAAAACAGAATTTCAATTCCCACTCCTGAAAAATTAATATTTTCAAGAACCGTTTCCAACTCATCTAATGCCTTTCCGTTACGAATATCTACACCTACTGCAACTTTCTCGATTTCTCCTGATCCGCCATCTCTTAAAAGCTGTACAAATTTTTCAATTAACATAACCGGAAGATTATCCACGCAAAAATACTCCATATCTTCCAGCATTTTAAGCGCTGTACTTTTTCCGGCGCCTGACATTCCTGTCACAATTACAAACCGCATACTTCCTCCTAAAATTCTCCCAAAAATTTCACTTCTGGCTCTAAAGTAACTCCGAACTGTTCCTGCACTCTTTTCTGAACTTCTCTGATAAGTCCGAAAACATCTGCTGCGGTTGCATCACCTTTATTTACCACAAATCCACAATGTTTTTCTGATATCTGCGCACCGCCTACCGAAAATCCTCGAAGTCCTGCATCCATAATCAATTTACCTGCAAAGTATCCTTCCGGTCTTTTAAATGTACTGCCCGCGCTTGGCATATCCAAAGGTTGTTTTGTCACACGTCTTTCTTTTAAATCCTCCATTACCTCACGGATTTTTTCTCTGTCACCTTTTTCAAGCTGTAAAACTACGGAAATTACCACATAACCTTTTTCCTTTACCACACTGGTTCTGTAGCCAAAGTTCATTTCTTCTTTGGAAAGTGTCAATCTTTCACCTTCCTTTGTAAGGACTGTAACTTCTTTAATAATATCCTTCATCTCTCCGCCATAAGCCCCTGCGTTCATCACAACAGCTCCGCCAATAGTTCCCGGAATTCCGGAAGCAAATTCCATACCTGTCAGCCCTTCCTCCAAAGCTTCTGCGGCAACTTTAGATAGAAGAGCACCTGCTTTCACAGTAATCGTATGATTTTCTACTGTAATATCACTGAAATTTTTCCATAACTGAATGACGGCACCTCGATATCCCTTATCACTTACCAAAAGGTTGCTTCCATTTCCCAAAATAAAAAACTCTATATTATTCTCTCTGCATATCTGAAGAATTTTCTGCATCTCCTCTGTGCTGTGAGGACAAAGATAATAATCCGCCGGTCCTCCAATCCGAAAAGTCGTATGCTTTTTCATTGGTTCATGCAGTCTTACATTGTCACTCCCCAGACTCATACAAAACATATTCTCAATGCTGTTATTTTCCATTCTAATACCTCTTATCCTCTTTTACCCTTTCCAAAAACCAAGTCCTTAATTACTTCTCCGGCTATCATAAGCCCTGCCACTCCCGGCACAAAAGAAACGCTTGCCGGAACCGGTCTTTTGCTTGCGCTTCTGACTTCCACCGATTCACTTTTTTTCTCTTTACGCACCGTTTCTGTAGAAAATAAAACCTTAACTTTTTTAATCTTTCTCTTTTTTAATTCTGTGCGCATCACCTTTGCAAGAGGACACACACTGGTCTTTGATATATCTGCAATTTGAAAACAGGACGGATTTAATTTATTACCGGTACCCATACAGGAAATTACCGGCACATTTGCTTCCTTTGCCATCTCGATCAAAAGCAACTTTGCAGAAACTGTATCAACAGCATCTACAATATAATCATATCCTGAAAAATCAAACAACTGTGCTGTATCTGCATAAAAAAAGGTATCGTAGGTATGTACTATCGCATCCTGATTAATATCCATAATCCTCTCTTTTGCTACGGATACCTTTTTTTTGCCCATAGTAGAGCGCAAAGCCACCAGCTGTCTGTTAAGATTTGTCAGGCTCACTTCATCATGGTCTACCAAAGTCAGGTTGCCTACCCCTGCCCTTGCCAATGCTTCTACCACATAAGAGCCTACCCCTCCAATTCCAAAAACTGCAACTTTGGAATTTGCAAGTATCTGAAGTCCTTCTTTTCCTAATAGTTCTTCTGAACGTGAGAATGCATGCAGCATTTTCCGTTTCCTCCTGTTACTACATTTTTTATGAGTCACTTTCTAAAGTGCTGCCTAAGGATACAGATATTCATCCGTATCCCATATAAGCACTAACATTATACTATTGATTAATGAAAAAGTATAGCTTAGTTTTTCATCTTTGGCTTAAAAATCAAACTGGCCAGATAGGAAAAAATCAGTGCTGCAGCAATTCCCACTGCGCTTGCAGTAAATCCACCCATAAAAATGCCCAAAAATCCATGCTCCAGAATTGCCTTTTTCACACCCTTAAACAATGTATTCCCAAATCCCAATAAAGGGACACTCGCTCCTGCTCCGGCAAAATCAATTAATTGATCATAAATACCAAAGCTTCCCAATACAGCTCCTGTGCACACCAGCAAAACCATTACCCTTCCAGGCAAAAGCTTTGTCTTTTCCAATAATATCTGTACCAGCGCACAAATCAATCCTCCTACCCAAAATGCATTGATATATTCCATGGTTCTTTCTCCTAACAATGTTCAATAATCACTGCCTGAGCAATGCCCGGCACACTTTTTCCTTCATTGTAACTAACTTTGGAAAGCAACGCTCCCGTAGGCACAAATAAAATTCGCTTCCACTCTCCTTTTTCTATTTTCGGAAGAATATAAGAAGCAAAGGTAACTGCTGCACAACCGCAACCGCTTCCTCCAGCATGCGTGTCCTGCGTATTTGAATCAAAAATTTCTATACCGCAATCCAAATGTTGTTTTTCAATGTTAAATCCCTTTTCTTTCATTAAATCAAAAAGAATTCTTTGTCCTACCTCTCCTAAGTCACCGGTAATAATTCTGTCATAATCCTCAGGCAAACGATTAAAATCCATAAGATTTTGATAAATCGTATCGCAGGCAGCCGGCGCCATACAGGCTCCCATGTTCAAAGAGTCTTTAAATCCATAATCTACAATTTTTCCTGTTGTAATTCCGGCAATTCTGGCTTTCCCGCCCTTGGTACCTAAAATACAGGCGCCACTTCCCGTTACCGTCCATGTAGCTGATAATGGTCTCTGATTTCCATATCCTAAAGGAAATCGGAACTCTTTTTCTGCGCTTCCAAAATGACTGGACGTAACTGCTGCCACATAAGGCGCATATCCTCCTGAAACTGCCATTGCGGAAAGAGAAAGTGCCTCGCCCATAGTAGAACAAGCTCCATAAAGTCCATATATGGGTGTATCAAAACCCATAATTCCAAAAGAAGAAGCTATGGTCTGCGCCAGCAAATCTCCTGCATAAATCATACGAAGCTGCCATTTTTCAATACCTGCTTTTTCAATCGCCATAGAGACCGCTTCTTTTTGCAGATTACTTTCCGCCTCTTCCCATGAAGTACATCCAAAGAGACCATCTTCCTCTCCTACCTTATCAAAATATTTGCCAAGAGGCCCGTCTCCCTCTTTTTTTCCTACAATAGATGCTGCACTTAATATATGGGCAGCCTGCTGAAATTGTATACTCTGTTTTCCTATCATCTGCTCCATTACACAATCCCCCATATATGCAAAAAGTAATAAATCAATCCTAACAGGGAAGATGTTAAAACTCCGTATAAAATAACAGGTCCGGCTATAATAAAGATTTTACATCCAATTCCAAAAACCTGTCCTTCCTTCTGATATTCAATAGCAGGCGCCGCCACAGAATTGGCAAAACCCGTAATCGGAACTAAAGTCCCTGCACCACCCCATTTCGCCAGTTTCGGATAAATATTAAATCCTGTAAGAACTACACTGAACAAAATTAAAAGCAAGGAAGTCCAACTGCCGCTGATTTCTTTATCCAGCCCCATATTCTCACAGATATTTAAAATCACTTGTCCAATAGTACAAATAATGCCTCCACTTATAAAAGCTCCCAACATATTCAAAAATAAATTATGTGTTGGTGTCTTTTCCTCTACATATTTTTCATATTGCTTTGCATCCATTTCCCATTCACCACCTTTAAGCCTATTATGCGGAGTATATTCCAATCTTATGCAAATAGATGAAACTTTTCCTCAAATATAGACTCAATATCCCATTGCCAAACAATCGGAACATTTTCGCAGTTTTTCGAGCATAACGATGTTTTGGAAGCCGTGTTTGAGTGCGTCAGTACGAGTTTGGCAATAGGATGTATGAGCCTATATTGGGGAAAAGTCCTTAATCTTATGCAACAAAAAATTGAAAAAGACTCCCCAGCATTTTCCCCATTGCAATACAGATTACAATCCATCCAATCCCTTTCTTTAGTCCCAATCGTCTCGCCATAACAGCAAATACATTTATAACTTCTACAAGAGCAATAATCCAGCACCCTAAAAAAATTCCAAAGAAAAGTCCTGTAACACCTGCAAAAATTTTTCCCAAAGGAGCAAACAAATGATAAATATAAACCAGATTTCCCAGAAAGCTTCCCAACATCAGACAATTTTCGTATAAAAAAATATGGTCTGCTGTATGAGTAATCCCTGCAAAACGAGGAATAATTCCCAGCTCTATAATAAATGCTGCCAGCGCCACTGCAACCACTGCTCCGCCGCAGATACCTGCAATCCCTGCCAGAATTTCTCCCTGCCACATTAAAATTTTTCCCCTTTCTGTATTTTTTTGCTACGATTTTTGTCTGCAATCAAGGTTTTGTTTACATCATCCTCATACAACCGCATCTGCACTTCCACCGGCGTTGGATCTTGCGTAAGCTTTCCTTTTCCAAAATGGTTAAAGAAAAAAATAACTCCAATTCCAATCCCAACAGAATAAGTAAATTCTAGAATTGTAGGGCCTGACGCTATTTCACCGGTAAACTGTGTATAAATCTTAGAAAATAAATTAGCAGTATCCACATCCGTGTTAAAAGTCATAATAGAAAAAGCACCTCCAAAAAAAGTCAGCACACAGACCAATAAGGTCTTTAACCAGCTATACCATTTTTGTTGATGCTTTGCTTTCTCGTAAGTAACAACAAGATTTGCCTCCCCGATATGGGTAATGTCCACATTAGGTTCTTCTTTTGCCACTGCATGAACTAAATCCACCGCAGAAATCACATACCTTCCCGGTGCCCCATTGGGAATAGAAAAAACCTTTCTTACTTTATTTCTGTTTAACACTTTATTGTCATTGCATGTAAGCTTTGCCACATCCTGTAAATATATTTCAGGACTTTGTACTTCTACATTTTTCTCCGTCTGTATATACAAAATTTCACTCATCTGACAACCTCCTTACATTATTAAGGAGTATTATGTCCAAACTTTCTACTTATATCCGTTCTCTGAGCGCCTTTAAAATTTTCTTTTCCAATCTGGAAACCTGTACCTGAGACATTCCCATTCTTTTTGCTATGCTGGTTTGGGTTTTCTCTTTAAAAAAGCGCAAATAAATCAATTCCCTTTCTCTGGCATTCAGACTTCCCAGAATATCTTCCAAAAGAAGCTTATCTAAAACCTCTTCCTGTTCATCCTTTTCATAAGGCAGTTTATCCTCCAAAGCAATATCGCTGCCGTCACTTTGATAAATGGTTTTTTGTAAAGACTCTACCTGAACAGAGGACTCCATTGCCATAATCATTTCTTCTTTTGACACAGACAATTCCTTTGCAATTTCCTCCATAGATGGCTCCTGCCCTGTTTTCATCAACAGTTCTTCTCTTATTGCATAAGCTTTCCCTGCAGCTTCTTTTAAAGAACGACTTACTTTTACCATGCCGTCATCCCTTAAAAAACGCTTGATTTCTCCTGTTATCATGGGTACTGCATAGGTAGAAAATCTCACTTCATAGCTTAAATCAAACTTGTCTATAGCTTTTAAAAGTCCAATACAGCCTATCTGTATCAAATCCTCCAGCTCAGCCCCTCTGTTTTGAAATCTTCTGGCAATACTATGTACCAGCCCCATATTTTTTTCTGTAAGTATATCTCTTGCGCTCTTATCTCCCTGGTGTGCACGCCCGATAAGGGCAAGGATATCATCCATACAGCCCTCCTACTTAAAGACATCATTCTGTCTTCCTATTGTTTTTTTCATAGTTACCGTTGTCCCTTCTCCAAGCCTTGACTCCACAAAAACCTCATCCATAAAAGCCTCCATAAAAGCAAATCCCATTCCTGACCTGTCCTGCTCAGGTTTTGTAGTAAAAAGCGGCTCCATTGCCTTCTCTACATCTTCAATCCCCTTTCCTTTGTCCTTTACAATTACCGTCAGCTCTCTTTGACAACTGCTGCATTCTATGGTAATCATATCTGTTTCTCTTTGATATGCATGAACGATACAGTTTGTAATCGCTTCTGATACTGCAGTTTTAATATCTGCTACCTCCTCTAAGGTAGGATTTAGCTGTGTGCTAAATGCTGCTACTGCAATTCTCGCCAGTCCTTCATTGCAAGAACGGCTTTCTACTTTCAGAACCATTTTATTATCCCGGCTCATACTCTCCCCCCTATCTCACTCTATAATTCCATACCGGTTCCTGACTGATTTCAATATGTTTATAAATACCCGAAAGCTGCATAATCTTCAAAACTCTGTCACTTACATGGATTGCCGCTACTGTGCCTTTACTGTAACTTAAAATGCGCTTTCTTCCCATTATCATTCCAATCCCTGAACTATCCATAAAACCGGTTTCCGAAAAATCAAAAACCAGTTGTTTTATCATTCCCTTTTCCAATTCCTTATCCACCTGCGGAGTAATCTGCTCTGCAAAATGATGATCCAATTCCTTTGGAACATACACAATCAACTGATTTCCGCGCTTCTTAATTCTATCCTCCATCTTTTCCTTTCCTTTCTAAACACTATTCCTAGATGCAAATTCACCTTATTTGCCTACTTTTCCATTTATATCCCACATTTTTATTATCTAAATTCATATCTTCAAAACCTATAATATAAATCCTATTTTCTGTTTTACATAAACAACTTATATACCTTTGAGATGCAGGCTCAGTATTCCACGGGCAAACAATGCAGAATATTTTCGCAGTTTTTCGAGTATAGTGATGTTTTGGGAGCCGTGTCTGAGTGCGTCAGCACGAGTTTGGCGGACAAAACAGCAAAAAGACGCATACTTCTCGTACACGCCTTTTCTTCAAGGTTTTTCTTTCGTATTTATTCTTCTATCGTTTCCCCTGTCTGTATTCCGCCTTCGGAAGTTTCTCCTCCATCTGACTGCCCTTCATCGTCTGATGGTGTTTCTGCATCTCCCTCAGACGGAGCTTGTGTTAAGCCGCCATTTGCTTCCAAATAATCTTTTGCATCAGAAGCAACTTTGGTTCCAGGGAATTCATCAATTATTTTTTGATACCACTGATTTGCATTTTCTTTATCGCCTTTTTTGTCATAAGCCTGCGCTAACTGGAACATGATATTTCTATCTTGTTTTCCAATATTTAAAGCTTTTTCCAAGCTGACAATAGCAGTATCATAATCTCCACTTTCCATAGCAGCAGAAGCTTCATTTACATACTTTTTGCGTACTGTAGAACCTACAGATTTCATAATACTGTCATACATGCTTTTTGCCTCTACGGACAGAAGCTCTGCATTCACTCCTTCTATGGCATTTGCTGCTGTATCAGAATTCCCTTCCTGATGAGCCTGCCATGCTTTTATAAGATTTTCATAAGCCCCTGCCTTTTCTCCGGCCTCTTGGATTTGAGTCTGAGCTGTATTCACAGACTCTGTAGAGGCGTCCATTTCTTCTTGCATACGAGCAAGCTCTGCAGACAATGTTGCCATTTTCCCACTATATTCCACAACTTTTTTATTCGCCTCTTGATTGATTTTCTGCGTTTTCGCAGGCACAATCAAAAACCAGAGAGCCGCTGCACCTACTAAAAGTCCTAAAAGCAGATTTACCAAAGTATTCGTAATACTCTTTTCCTTATACTCCGGCGGCTGAATAATCGTATCATTACCAGATTTATATACAAGGCTTCCGTTTTCTTTATCTTCCTCTTTTTCTCTCATTTTAAAACGAGAGTCCAAATTCGTAGCTCTTCCTGTCTGCTCCTCGATTTCTCTTAAAAATCTCAAAGTAGTAGTATTCGTCTTATCAATTTTTACTGCTGCTTTTAATTGTTTTCTGGCTTTTTCATACTCACCTTCATGCATATACAAAAGCGCCAACAAATGATACCCTTTAATCAACTTCGGATTATTCGTAAGCACTTTCTTTAGCTGCATTTTTGCCATGTCCGGATTACCGTTTCTACAATATTCCAGACATTGGTTATATTTTTTAATGCTTGTATTAATCATGTCAAGGCGATTGGTATTTTTTTGTAATTTATCAATATATACGCTTGCCAGATTACCCTCCGGCATCATATTCTTGCTGATTACCCATTCGCTTAAAGCAGCAACCACTTCTCCTGTTTCAAAATATACCAGCCCAAGAAGATTTCTCGCCTGTATATTCATTTTATTCATTTTCAGACTTCGTTTCAGACAGGTAATTGCTCCTGACAAATCTCGAATTTGAGCCTTTTCAAGCCCCTGATTATAGTAAAAATTGGATAAAGCACCTATCTTCTTCAGTGCCCTTACATTACATCCGCACTTAGGACAATAGTCAGAAGCTGTCAGTACTGTTTGACATACAACACAATTCATATTCTTCTCCTATTTCTCAGATGTTTTATGATTATCTCGCATCATTTCTTTCAAAATATCAATGACATCTGTCAAATCTTGTTTATAAATTGCCCCTTCTGCATCGTCTACATCTAAACACGGTTGAAACTTCTTCAGTTCTTCTTCGTAATTAATCATGCACTCTCCTCCTTACATAGTCCTTAATCTCCCCTACAAGATACAAAGACCCTACTACAAACAGCAATCCGTCTTTCTTCAGCTTATAAGCTTCCTCAAAAGCTTTTTCCGGATTTGTTTCCACCAGAACGTTCTCACATCCGTTTTCCTTGAAAAGTCCCGCAAGTTCTAAAGCAGACTGCTTTCTGCTTCCCCATATTTCTGTTGTCACCACGTTCGTAAAATGAAGCCCGTCACAGATTTTGGCAATCATATCCGGAAATTCCTTATCTGAAACTGTAGTAAACAACAGGGTAATTTCATAATCCTTCTGGAAATGGCGCACTGTTTCAACAAACTTTGCAACACCATCTTCATTATGTGCCCCATCTACAATTACACCTGGAAGTATGGTTTCCATTCGTCCCTGCCAACGGGTATTCTTCATTCCCTGTACCAGCTCTGCTTTTTCCATACCGTGATACTGCTTCAAAGCACCCATAGTCTCCAGTGCCAGAGAAGCATTCATCATCTGATATTTTGCAGTAAAAGGAACAAATAATTCCGTATCTCCATAGACAGCAGACTGGCTGATAAAACGAATTCCTTCCGGCGTAAAGTCTAAAAGCTTCTGATTTTCTTCTTTCACTTCATACCAAGGACATCCCAACTCCTGCGCTCTCTTTTTCATCACTTCTGCTGCTTCCTGATTATTTCCATCAAAAATCACCGGCACCTGCGGTTTAATAATTCCTGCCTTTTCTCCTGCAATCTGTGTAATCGTATTACCCAGATATTCTACATGGTCAAGACTTATGGATGTAATCACACAGGCAATGGGGGTTAAAATAGCATTTGTGGCATCCAGTCTTCCACCTAAGCCCGTTTCTAAAATAATATAATCCACATTTTCCTTCTGAAAAATCACCATTCCCATGAGAAAAAGAAATTCAAAATAAGTAGGGTGATAATCCCCTGCTTCTAAAAGCTTATCTGACAAAGCTTTCACTTGCAAAAATGCCTCTAAAAAACCTTCATCAGAAACCATCACCTCATTAATCTGAAAACGCTCGTTAATCTTTATAAGATGAGGAGATGTGAATAAACCACATCGAAAACCATGTGCTTCCAACATAGTAGAAAGAAAAGCACAAACACTTCCTTTTCCATTTGTTCCTGCAACATGAATAATTTTTCTATCTTTATCAGGGCTGCCCAACATGTCCAGACATTTCCTGGTGTGTTCTAATTTATTTTTCGTTGTAAATTTCGGTATATCTTCTATATAATTTACCGCTTCGTCATAAGTAAACAAGCTATCCCTCCTGTTCTAAAAACATAAGCTACCGCACTAAGACTTTGCCTAATGTGGTAGCCTCATATCAATTACCATTATAATGGAGTGAAAATAATATGCAAGCAAATTATGTCGGTTAAAAAAATTTTCTTTTATTCCTCTTTTTCTGTCTGACTTTCCTCTGTCACGCCGGTTTCCGGTTCTTCTGTAATAATCAATTCTAGTTCTGCACTTGAGCTTCCCTCTACCGGTTCATGGTAAATATACTTCTCTGTTCTTGTGAGCACTTTATGCGTAGAACTGTTGCTTCGCATTGCAACATCCACTACATCCCCTTCTTTTAAAGTCGTATTTAACAGAAGTAAGGTATTTTCATCTACAAAATTCGCCTCTATCAGCTCCCCATTTACTTCCATAAAGGAGGACTGGGTAAAATTAGCACCTCTAATATAATACTGTGTTGCTCCCAGAGTATCAATTCCATGAAGCTCTGATTCTTTCACACCTAAGTGCATTTTTGTTCTCTGGAAAGGATTTTCTCCGCCATATACATATTTTTCACCATATAAAATATCATACTGCAAAGTTTCCAAATCCACCTGATAATTTTTCGTATTTCTTCTTGCCTGATGGAAACGGAAAATATTACCCTCATGAATACCGACTCTATCCATTACTTCAGCAGCCATCTGATATGCTGCCAAATTTTTATCTTTCTTTTCTAATCCCATATTATCCCAGATTACATACTGTGTCTGGAAAAGATATTTATTCTTTACATCCGTAACCTTTAATCCCATTGTTGGAAGATGGTCTCCATACATAACCAGCACAACATCTTCATCTAGCTTAGAAAGCTCATCGGTCAATTCTTTTACAAATTGGTCCATTTCATAAATCTGATTACAATAATACTCCCATTTATAATTCTCTGCCTGAGAGCCAGCTCCTTTTACCGTAATTTGAGGATTTTCAATCATAGGTTCTTCCGGATAATCTCCATGTCCCTGTACAGAAATTGTATATACATAATCCTGCTGAGGTGTAGACTCCATTGTTTCCAGAATATATCTGGTCAGATTTCTGTCACGCATCCAATCATTTGGGTTTGTATCATCCTGTGTTGCCATATATTCTTCAGAAGTAAAGGTATCAAATCCCAGATTTGCAAAAACATTTTTTCTTCCGTAGAAATTTGCTTCGTTATTATGAATCGCATGAGTGCCGTAGCCCAAGCCCTTTAACACATAAGGAGCACTTTCACAGGTAGTCTCTTTCAGAATACTCTTATAGGGATATTCTCCCGGTCCAAAATAACGCATACTCATTCCTGTAATGGACTCAAATTCTGTGTTCGCTGTACCTGCCCCTACAGAAGGAACCTTAAAATAACCGGAAGAATAGTCATTCATCATTTTTCTGAAGGTTGGAATAGGATCTTCAGAAACTTCTAAGTATTCTACCAAGGTAGGATCAAAAAAGGACTCTAACTGTAAAAATAAGATATTTGGTCTTTTTTCTCCTGTTTCCTCCAAAACTTCTTCACTTGTCTGAATTTCATTTATTACGCCTTTTGAATATTCCCTGGGAGAAGAAATTCCGGTATTAAATACTGTGGTTGCCAAACAATATGGATATCCATAGTCTTCATAAGCAAATGCGATATTTCCGAAATAATTGGAAAGCACTCTCTTTTCCAACGCTAATTTTGTAGTTCCCGCAAAAGCAAGTACCGCTACGATAATCAAAGGAACATTGACT
The DNA here is from genome assembly GCA_905201915.1 of uncultured Lachnospiraceae bacterium. GTDB lineage: Bacteria > Bacillota > Clostridia > Lachnospirales > Lachnospiraceae > Blautia. The sequence goes on along the minus strand of CAJKQE010000005.1, from coordinate 58,275 downwards.
TTATAGCTAAGTTTCCCCTGATATTTGGGTCCTTTAAAAAACAAAATAATAAGACCGATAATTGCAATAATCGCTACAGCCATTACTACACAAAAAAAGAAAGGCGACAAATATCTGTCTGCAATCTGAACAGCATCTGTAATCATGTGTAAATCCGGACCTGTAAACGGAGTAACTCGTATAGTAAGCAGTACACCGTTAATAATTCCAAGTCCTATCCAAAAAATAAACAAAATCGTTCTTACAAAAACACGTCTGCGGAATAAATATACAATCAATGTAGTGGTGAAAATCAGAAACGCATTATATAAAAATACCAAAGGTCGTTCCTGTAAAAATTCCCACGCACTCCATATAGAATGTCTGGACATTGCTTCAATAAAGAAGTAACCGATACAAACCGCCAGCATTTGCAAAGGAACAGAAAACATATTGAGATATTTCAGACAAAATACTTTTTTTATTTCTTTCATAAAATTTATTCTCCTTAATAGCAATGAGAACAGGGGTGTATGGCTATAAAAGCCTTATCCCCCTGTCCCTGATTTGTGCCTAAAGAATTACTGAAGCTGTGCTAAACGCTCTTTTACCTGTTCCATCATGTTTGTATAACGTTCTAATTTTTCACGCTCCTCCTGCACTTTACTTTCCGGCGCTTTGCTGATAAAACGTTCATTATTCAGCATACCGTTTACACGTGCAAGCTCTTTTTCCAGTTTTTCTTCTTCTTTCTTCAATCTCTCAATTTCTTTTTCAATATCTACCAGCTCTGCAAACGGCATATAAATAACTGCATTGCCGATTACCGCTGATACCGCATCTTCTGCAATTCCCTCTTTGTCAGCCTGTACGAAAACTTCACTTGCATAACCAAGTGTAGCAAAGAATACTTTTCCGTTTTCAAATACTTCTCTGACTGCTGCATCTTCGGAAACAACAAATACTTTCGCCTTTTTGCTTGGCGGAACATTCATACCTGTACGGACATTACGAATTCCTCTTACGGCTTCTTTAATTGTTTCCACTGCTTCTTCATCTGCTGCAAAATCCCACTCTTCTGTAAATTCCGGCCATGCAGAAATCATAATAGATTCTTCTTCCGGACAAAGTGTACAGTAAATTTCTTCTGTAATAAAAGGCATATATGGATGAAGGAGCTTTAATGCATTGCTTAAAACTGTTTTCAATGTCCAAAGGGCTGCTGCCTTTGTAGTATCTTCATCATTATAAAGACGTGGTTTTACCATTTCAATATACCAGTCACAGAATTCTTCCCAGATAAAGTCATATACTTTCTGAACTGCAATTCCCAGTTCGTATTTATCCAGATTTTCTGTTACTTCTTTTGCCAGTGTATTTACTTTGGATAAAATCCATTTATCTGCGCCTGTCAATGTCTGTAAATCAATATTCTTTGGAATATCTGCTTTTTCCAAATTCATCATGATAAATCTGGAAGCATTCCATACCTTATTAGCAAAGTTTCTGCTTGCTTCTATACGTTCCCAGTAAAAACGCATATCATTTCCCGGTGCATTGCCTGTCATCAAAGTAAGACGCAGCGCATCTGCTCCGTATTTGTCAATAACTTCCAAGGGGTCAATACCGTTTCCAAGAGATTTACTCATCTTACGTCCCTGAGAGTCTCTTACCAGACCATGAATTAAAACATGGTGGAATGGTGTTTTGCCTGTCTGTTCCAGACCTGAAAATACCATACGGATTACCCAGAAGAAAATAATGTCATATCCTGTTACCAGAACATCTGTAGGATAGAAATATTCCATTTCCTCTGTTTTTTCCGGCCAGCCTAAAGTAGAAAATGGCCAGAGTGCTGAAGAGAACCATGTGTCCAGTGTATCTTCGTCCTGATGAAGATGTGTGCATCCACACTTCGGACATTTTTCCGGCATTTCTCTTGCAACTACAGTTTCCCCACATTCATCGCAGTAGTATGCAGGAATTCTGTGTCCCCACCATAACTGACGGGAAATACACCAGTCTCTGATATTTTCCAGCCAGTGCATATATGTCTTGTCAAAACGTTCCGGAACAAACTGTAATTCTCCGTTTTTCAGAGTTTCAATAGCAGCTTCTCCCATTTCCTTCATTCTTACAAACCACTGTGGCTTAATCATCGGCTCTACTGTTGTCTTACAACGGTCATGTGTACCAACACTATGAGAATGAGGAACTACTTTTACTAAAAGTCCCTGTGCTTCCAAATCAGCTACCATAGCTTTTCTAGCTTCATAGCGATCCATACCTGCATATTTTCCACCTAACTCATTAATGGTAGCATCATCATTCATAATGTTGATTTCTTCTAAGTTATGACGTTTTCCAACTTCAAAGTCGTTAGGATCATGAGCAGGTGTGATTTTTACGCATCCTGTTCCAAATTCTTTGTCAACATATTCATCTGCGATTACAGGAATTTCTCTGTCTGTCAGAGGCAGCTTCAGCATTTTTCCAACCAGATGTTTGTATCTGTCATCTTCCGGATTAACTGCAACTGCAGTATCGCCTAATAAAGTTTCCGGTCTTGTTGTAGCAATTTCTACGAACTGACCTTCTTCTCCTGCTACCGGATAATTGATATGCCAGAAAAATCCGTCCTGATCCTCATGCTCTACCTCTGCGTCAGAAATAGAAGTCTGACATACAGGACACCAGTTAATAATTCTGGAGCCTTTATAAATATATCCTTTTTCATATAATTTAATGAAAACTTCCTGCACTGCTTTGGAACATCCCTCATCCATAGTAAAACGTTCTCTGTCCCAGTCAGCAGAAGCACCCAGTTTTTTCAACTGATTGATAATCTTTCCGCCGTATTCTTCTTTCCATTCCCAAGCGTGTTTTAAGAATTCTTCTCTGCCAATTTCGTTTTTATCAATGCCCTGCTCTTTTAATTTTTCAATAACCTTTACTTCTGTAGCAATAGCTGCATGGTCTGTTCCCGGCTGCCACAGTGCTTCATATCCCTGCATTCTCTTAAAACGAATAAGGATATCCTGCATGGTTTCGTCTAATGCGTGTCCCATGTGAAGCTGTCCTGTAACATTTGGCGGCGGCATAACAATAGTAAACGGTTTCTTATCTCTGTTTACTTCTGCATGAAAATATTTGTTATCCAGCCATTTCTGATAAATGCGATCCTCTAATCCCTTTGGATCATAAGTCTTTGCAAGTTCCTTGCTCATGGTTTCCTCCTCTTGGGTTATAAAGGGTAAAAAAATACCCCTCATAACCATTTCTTCTATAAAATAGTTACAAAGGGCGATTATTCATCGCGGTACCACCTTTATTTATCACTCAAAAGTCCTTTAACGCTGACGATGCGGGAAAGCCTACCAAAGTTCTCTCCTTCAGCCTTCCGGTTCAAAAGCTACCTTCCATCCGTTTCCCTTGAGCCGCCTTCCAGCCGATGAGCCGCTCTCTCTGTAAGTTTCCTGAATGTACTCCTCTTTCTCACTACCTTTACTTGCATTTTATCATAAGCATAAACCCCTGATTTGTCAAGACAGGAAATTCTAAAAACTTTCTAATCAATATTAAAACTGTTCTTTCCCATCTGTTTGTGTTACAATTTTTATAATGTAAGGATTGTAGAAAAACAAAGTTCGGAACAATCCAGCAAGTATATTTTAATTTCAAAATATAATTAAAAAACAGCAGCTATAAGCTCCGTGTTTCCTTCCAAACGATTTGGCATATTTTCGCAGTTTTTCGAGCATAGCGATGCTTTGGAAGCCGTGTTTGAGTGCTATTGCACGAGTTTGGCGTACAAAGTATCTCTAAGCGGCGCAGAAAAACAAGAAAATAGTCATGTTTGAAAGGAAACACGGAGACAGTATCTGGACTTTTAATTATAATTTTCACCACAGGAGGTGCTCTATGCCAAAATTTTCAAAGTTTTTTAAAGGATTGGGGATTGTTGTCCTCATTATCCTCATCCTCTTAGTCTGTGCGGTTCTATGGCTTACCATTCGGGAATATCGACCGGAGAAAGAAGAAGCTCTAAAAGTGCCCAAAAATACCCGTACACTGTCTTTAGATGACTCTCTGCGTATTATGACTTACAACATCGGATATGCAGGGCTTGATAAAAGCGAAGATTTCTTCATGGACGGCGGTTCCGAAGTACAGCCGGACAGTAAAGAACAAGTAGAAACAAACCTAACAGGTATTAAAAAGGTTCTTACGGAAAATCCTGCTGATGTTTACTTTCTTCAGGAGGTTGACAAAGACTCTAAACGTTCTTTTCATATTGATGAAACAGAATATTTAAAAAGCTCCTTAAATATGGAAGGTATTTTTGCTTATAATTTTAAATGCGATTTTGTTCCTTATCCCCTTCCGCCTATCGAAAAAGTAAACAGCGGTATCTTCACCATGACAGATTTAAAAGTAAACAGTGCTGCCCGCCTTGCACTTCCTGAGTCTTTCTCATGGCCTGTAAAAACCTGCAACTTAAAGCGCTGTATGCAGGAAACACGTATTCCATTAGAAGGTACTGATGCGGAACTGGTATTGATCAACTTCCATCTGGAAGCTTATGATGACGGAGACGGAAAAATTGCACAGAGTAAAATGCTGGCTGAAAAGCTATCTAAGGAATACGAAGCAGGAAACTACGTCATTGCAGGAGGCGATTTTAATCAGACTTTTGAAGGAATGGACAAATATCCCATTACCAACACAGAAAACTGGGTTCCCGGAATTATCGGTCAGGATACTCTTCCTGAACATTTTTCTTTTGCAGTTGATGATACTTATCCAACCTGCCGACTTTTAAATGCGCCTTATACCGGTTCTTATGAAACCTCACAGGTCTATGTCATTGACGGCTTTATTGTATCGGATAATATAACGGTTTCTGATATTTCCGTCATCAGCACGGACTTTGAATACACGGACCATCAGCCGGTGCAGATGGAAATTTCTTTAAAACCAGAATAACTTTTCCCAAAATGAGGTTATCGAAGTAAACGACGCTTACTGCAATAACCTCATTTTTCTACAAAGGCAAATCCCGTTTTTTAAATCCCATTATTCCTATCATGAAGAATATTCCTGCTAAAAGCCACAATATCCCTACATACGCAAATCCAACCCAATCATATTCCATTATTTTTTCAGCATCAAACAGCGTCAGCGGAGTAAAATATTTCAAAAATTCAATATCTTCATTTACCTGTGAAAGCATCTGAATTAAGAAAAATCCCAGTCCAATTCCCGCTCCCAGACCAACAGAAAACTTCATTTCATTAAACAGGCAGGCAAACAGAAAGCACATAGAAGCCAAAAATATTTCCAGAGAAGCCAATCCGAAATTCAACACCAGAAATTTCTCAATTTCCAGTTTTCCCTCAAACATAATCTCACTGCATATTATAATCAGCGCTACGGCATACAGAACCAGTAAAATCACTCCTGAAAGCAGGACTACAAGCTGTGTAACAATAATTTTGCTTCGGCTGTAATGCGTATTTAATAAATATGCCATAGAACCTTTTTCCATATACTTAGAAACTAATTTGTAACACATAATGATGATGTAAATAAACGGAATAATCACTAAGATAAATCCATATAAATAATTATTCAAAAAATCCAGCAGTGTAACTCCCGGATTTTCCATACCAAATGCAGCAAAAAATTCCGGCATGCTCTCTGCCATGGCGTTTATTCCGGTCCCTACTTCCGGGTCATACATTGCAGTAATGATACCGGAATAAAGAGTAACAATCCCCATAAACAACAGCAATATTTTATAATTGGATTTTATTTCTCTTTTTAACAATGGTATACTCATCACTTTTCCTCCTTGTAATAACGCAAAAAAACTTCTTCCAACGTCTGGTTTCTGACAGCAATATCCTGCACCTCGTACCGGCTTAACTGCTTAATCAATTCATCTACTTGATTTTTTAAAGACAGAAAAACTGTATTCTCCCTTCTTTGACTGTCAGAATATAAGCCTTGAAAGTTTTCTGCACTTTTTATATCAGAAAAAGTAATTTCATAATGCTTCACTCTGTTATTTTTTATCTTATGTATATCTTCATCTGCGACAATTTTTCCGTCTTTTATCATAACCACTCGGTCACAGGTATTTTCCACTTCTTCAAAAATATGCGAAGACATTAAAATTGTTTTTCCAGCATCCTTCTCCCTTTTAATCAGCTCTACAAACTTGTTCTGCATAATCGGGTCTAATCCCGTAGTCGGTTCATCTAAAATTAAAATCGGCACGTTCTGCATAAAAGCAATAATCAATCCGATTTTTTGCTTCATACCCTTAGACATCTTTTTAATCTTAACCTGTGTATCGATTTCCAAATATTCCGTTAGTTCTCTCGCATACGTCAGGTCTTTCATCTTCTTCATTTTCGCCATAAATTCAATAAACTCTTTTCCTGACATATTGTCCATAAAAGCAATTTCGCCCGGAAGATATCCCACCTTCATCTGAACACAAGAAGCATTGCGAAAACAATCCATGTTTAAAATCTGCGCCCTTCCTTTTTGTGGGCTTATAAATCCCATAAGATGTCTGATGGTTGTAGTCTTTCCTGCTCCATTAGAGCCTAAAAATCCCACAACTTCACCTTCTTTCACAGAAAATGACACATCAAAAATTCCTTTTTTATTTCCATAATCCTTGGTCAGATTTTCAATTTCTATTACAGCCATCCATTCCCCTCCCAATCGTTCTGCTCTCTACTTTTTATCATTTTCTTCATTATACAAAAGCAAGGTTTATCGTACAAGAGTAAGAATGTTATGACAGAATTTCTATCACGTAAAAAGACTGCGTATCTCTCGATACACAGCCCTATAAAAATATGAAATATTGTTTCCTGATGAAGTGTCCTGACTTTAGTCACGAATTATTCTGTCCCTGCGGAGGATGCACCGTTTTGTCTGTTGCGGGAAAACAAAACTTTGTAAAACAGGATATCAGAAGCAGAACACCTCACCTGCCATTTAATCACGCATAATTCTATAAGTTCAGGTTCTTACCTTTCGGCATTCCATAAAAAAATCCACCTTCATCATGAAAGTGGAATCATCTACTGTAACTCACAGTATGAGGGATTCAAACTTTGCACGGAAGTTTTCACCTTACTGCTATTAAGCAGGTTTCCTGACTCATGGTTCATTGCTTTGCCTCTCCTTCTCGTATCTATATACAATGGATTTTTGAAGCATTGCTCCCCAAATACAGTGACCGGATCGCTCAGGATTCTCACCTGATTCCCTTTTCACCGGCGTTGTGCGGTCAACGCAGATGCACTTAATAGGTTTATGGAATTATACAACACAATAATACCATTCCCTATACCCACAGTCAAGCATTTTTCCTTCTCTCATTTTCCCGTTTTCGCTTTGTCATAAGTCCGCCTATACGTCCGGTTTCTTTTGCTGACAGACTTTTCCATCCACTGTCTAAAACCTTATCTAAAAGTCCTAATTCCTCTGCAATTTCATATTTTACTTTCTCTTCTTCCGGAATATTATTCAAATCAATTTTTTCTTCTTTTTTCTTTGCCATAAAAAAGCCACACTCCTTTCTTCTTTGGAGTATGGCCTTAATTTACAGTTTTATACAAAGAAACCTGCTTTTATTTTGGAATTACGATTGCTGCAATGATATAAGCGATAATTCCTGTTCCAAATCCCATGCAGGTAAGAATAATCCATGCAAGACGGATTAAGGTAGGGTCAATATTAAAATATTCTGCAATACCTCCGCAAACACCTGCTAACATATAATTGGTTGATGAACGATACAATCTTTTATCTGACATAATAATCTCTCCTTTTATTGATTTTCAAAATTAACAGCTACACTTCCTGAGCTACTTTCAATATCTATCTTTTTCAAACTTCCTGCAGTACCATACCTGGCATTTGTAGTTCCCGCATGTTCCTCTCCGTTTAATACAAGATGTCCACTGGAGCATTTTGCCCACACTGCATAATCATCTAAACGTCCTGTCTGTGTAACAGACAAATCTCCGGATGCCATTTCAATGTCTGTTTCCTGTGCGTCTAAAAGCTCAATCTCCATATCCCCTGACATCAAAGATAAATCACATTCTCTTACGGAAAGCTTTCCGGTACTTAAAAATTGCCCTGATTCTAAATGAACATCAAGGGCTGAAAACACTTTACTTTCAGGAACTTCAATGATAACGTCTTTCATTGCCCCATAATCATTATATTCTCTTTCTAATGTAAGTTCTCGGTCTTCTGTATCCAGTTCTAAAAAGTCCTGATCTGTCAGCCCGGAAATTCTGATTTCTTCTTCCTGAATAGTGCGAATTTCCACCATCCCTGAATACATTTCTATATCTATACTGTCTATTTCAGAAGGAAGAAATGCACGCTGTTCAATATTTCCATATTCCAAATCATCTAAGTCACCGAGATTGTGGTGATAATCATTAAAATCATCATCTCTGTCCCACCATGATCCTTCATGATTCCGGCATGCTTTTCTAAGAACATGATACAAGCGGCTGTTTGTAAAATTACCGGTAATTGCCTGAACAGAACCACCAAATACCAATCCTGCACCGGCAAGGCATCCGCCTACAACCCCTGTAATGAGAATAACAATCAATGCAATTTTCGTAAATTTTTTCATTCTCTTTCACCTCCTGAAATTCCTCTGTGTAAAACTCTCTGTATAAAATCGATTACCCAGCGGAAACAAATCGGGAAAACCTTAACTGCCAGCCATAAAAATCCCAGCAAAAGTAATAAGCCAATACAAATCATCAAAAGTCCGACTCCCGCAACCAAACATACTGTAGGGATGGAAGGAAACTGAGTGATTGCTACGCCTAAAGAAATAATGCCGCCCATTAAAAGACCGATACAACCAAAGAATAATGCTGCTGCCACACCAATAGCTGCCCCTACAATTGCTACCAGAATACCTAATGCTGCAACTGCCAGTGCACCCCAAAACGGTACTGTTATAATTGCCAACAGTAAAATCAATGCCCATGACAAGCTGCTTCTTTTGGGTTTCTGTGTCATTCTTTCGCTCTGTACATCCGGCATATTTTTTTCTTCAAAGCGTTCATCGGTATATCCTGTCTCCCGATATTCCCCATACTCGCTGCTATTTTCATTTAAGTCGGCTTTAATGGTTGCCGCAACTTTTCCCGGACTTCCCAGCTCCTGAATAACAGTTGCTTCATTTTCCTCTCCGGCATCGTCAAAATAGTTTTCATAAAACTCCAATGCCTCTTTTCTCTCCTGTTCCGGTATGTCCCACAACAGTCGTTCCAACTGCTCTAAAAATTCCTTTCTTCTCATCATTTTCCTATTCCTCCCTCAAACAACGTACTTATCTTGGTTGAGTAGCTTCTCCATTCTGCACGATACAAATCCAACTGTACCTTTCCTTTTTCTGTTACTTTATAATATCGCCTGTTTCTGCCACCATATTCTTTATCATAAGTTTCCAAACATTCATCCTTTTGAAGTCTGCGAAGCACGGGATAAAGGGTAGACTCAGAAACCTCCAGAACTTGACGTACATCCTGTGTGATTTTATATCCGTAAGTTCCTTCGCTCTCATTGGACACAACCGCCAGTACAATAGCATCTAAGAGGGCAGCGCCTGTATTAAAAACCATAACTTCACCTCATTTCTATTGCTATAATATTGTTTTATACGCAATACTATTTTATATTCAATACTATATGTCATATAATATTATTTTGTCAATGATATTTTATAAAAGAAATTCGAAAGAATTTTTAAAGGAAAAAACTGAGGGACTGCACTGTTAAGCACAATCCCTCTTTATACACGCACTTATTTAATTTATAGCAAACTTTATTTTTTCTTTAAATGAATTTCAAAAGACACATCATCTCCGATTACTTTAGGCAGCAAAATCCCGCCTGTCATAAGCGCCTTTCCTGTATACGTTTCCCCTGTACCGAGAACTTCATACATTCCCTCTTCCAACCCTGCAAGTCGTATTCTGATGCGTAAAGTATTTGGTTTTGCACGAAATACCACGCCCTGTACCAATACTTCCTTCCTATCTTGGGATACAAATTCCCATACAGCCATATTTTCTTTATGTGGATTACTTAAACGATAATACAAACCATTGTGAATAAGAGGCTGATACTCCTTATAAGTCCTTATCTGCTTGGCAACCTCTCGTTTTTCTTCCTCACTTAAAGTATTTAAGTCCAGTTCATATCCAAAGCTGCCCGCCATGGCCACCGTACCTCTTGTCTCAATGGAAGTGCTTCTTCCTGTCTGATGATTAGGTACTGCTGAAACATGAGAACCTACTGCTGAGACAGGATAGAAAAAACTGGTTCCGTACTGAATAAAAGTTCTCTCATGAGCATCCGTATCATCACTGCACCAAATCTGCGGACAGTAATATAACATACCCGCATCAAATCTGCCACCTCCACCGCTGCATCCCTCAAATAGAATATGAGGAAATTCTCCGGTAAGACGTTCCAATAATTGATACAATCCCAAAATATATCTGTGAGGCATTTCCTTCTGTCCTTCTTTTGACAAAGTCTTACTGTACCAGTCGCAAACACTTCTATTCATATCCCATTTCACATATTCAATATGATTTTCCCGTAAAATTTTGCTGATTACCTCATACAAATACTCTGTCACTTCCGGATTTGCCATATCCAAAACAAGCTGATATCTGCTGCGTGAAGGATTTCTTCCCGGAATACGAATTGCCCAGTCAGGATGTGTTCGATATAATTCACTGTCTTCTGAAACCATTTCCGGCTCAAACCACAAACCGAATTTCATACCCATATCATTAATTTTCTTTACTAATGTATTTAACCCGCCTCTAAGCTTTTCTTCGTTGACAAACCAGTCACCCAGACCAGAAGTATCACTGTTTCGTTTTCCAAACCATCCGTCATCCAAAACCATCATATCAATGCCCAGTTCTGCTGCCTGTCTTGCAATTTTCTCTATTTTTTCTTCATTAAAATCAAAGTAGGTAGCTTCCCAGTTATTAATTAAAACAGGACGGCTGGACAGCTTATATTGTCCTCTACATACATGGTTACGAATAATATGGTGGAAGCGCTGGGAAAGTTCTCCCATACCCTCATCAGAACAGGACAAAATAACCTCCGGCGCATAAAAGCTCTCTCCCTCTTTTAATGTCCATGCAAAATTATCCTCATTTATTCCCATCACCGCACGAACCTGATCCAGTTCATCCAACTGTATCTGTGTCTGGAAACTTCCGCTGTACATCAAAGCCATTCCCATACAAAACCCTGTTGTCTCTGTACATCCCCTTTCACATAAAAGGGCTGTAGGGTTCTGCTGATGACTGGAATTTCCTCTGGTACTGCTACTCTCCTGAATACCGTGAATAAGTGGAACTCGCTCTGCCTGACGCTCCATATTGTGTCTGCCATGGAAATGAACCCATTCCCAATCTCCATAAGGAATATCCATAGCAAAACTATGCACTTTATTCAACACGATAGGTGTTTTTCCCTGATTTTTCACAATTACACTTCTGGTAATTACATCTGCATCAGAAATCACTCCATATAGTAAAATAACCTGCGTCTCTGTAACTGTATCTTTTAAAGTAATTTCCAAGGTCTCTGCCTGGTTTTCTTTTGCATAAACTGCAGGTAAGCCCGGTATTTTGTATTTTCCTTTTTTTATTTTATAACTTTGAAAACGTAAATCAAGAGCTGTACTTCCATCTGCATGAGTTACTGAAACAGCAGGCACACGGAAATCCCCAACACCCTCGGCTCCGTATTCCAAAGGTCTTGTATTTAAAGAATATTTACGATTGTCTCCTGCTTCGTAAATATTCCCTGAAAATCCTACATCCGGATAATCCAGTAAATAATCCATACAACAATCTGTTTTTGCTCCGTACCATAAATGATTTAATACACCAAATTCATCCACCTTCATTTGATAAAGCGTATTGTCTGTTTCCAAAGAAAAAACATTATTTTCTACTTTAATTGCCATATTTTCATTTCCTCCTAATGATTTTTCCATGCACCGATTTTATGAAAATATTATAACATACCAATTTGCAACTTATAAATATCTCAAATTTGCTCTTTTATACCATAATGCTTGATTTTATGATATAATAATATATTATAACGCATTTTGATATATTAAAAGGAGCTATATATGGGAAACGTTTTCTTTAATATTTTTCCAAATGAAAATTTCATAGACTTAGGTATGTTCCAATGCGGACGAGAAGCCTGTACTCCCTGTCATTCCTTTGGTCCGGTTACCAGAAATCACTATTTATTTCATTATGTTCTTTCCGGAACAGGAACTCTTATGGCTGATGATGCAAAAGGAATAACACAGACTTATTCTGTAAGAAGTGGACAGGGATTTCTTATTTTCCCTGAACAGATTACAACCTATTATGCAGACCAACATTCTCCCTGGGAATATTCATGGATTGAATTTGATGGTTTGAGAGTAAAAGAAGCCCTTTCACTTACTGATTTTTCTCTCAATCACCCAATATATCACCCACATTCCAAAGATTTACAGGAACAGATGGTAAAAGAAATGAATTATATTATTTCCCATCCGAAAGAGTCTTCCTTTCATCTTTTAGGACATCTCTACCTGTTTTTTGATTATTTTATTCAGTCTGCAAAATCCACGCGACTGACGCAGAGCAGTAAAATGAGTGATTATTATATACAAGAAGCTATTCACTATATGGAGCAAAACTTTCAGAATGATATTTCCATAGAAGAAATAGCTGCAGTTTGTGGCATTAACCGCAGCTATCTAGGTAAGATTTTTCGAAATTCTATTGGACGTTCCCCACAAGAATTTTTAATGAATTATCGAATGGTAAAAGCCACTGAACTACTGAAATTGACCACACTTTCCATTGCAGATATCGGAACTGCTGTGGGATATGGTAATCCCCTTCACTTCTCCCGTGCGTTTAAAAATATTTATGGAGTTTCACCCAGAGAATGGCGAAATGAGCACAAATAACCATGCATATTTTTTCTAAAACAATATATACTTGAAAAGCCTGTCAGTATTTTTATTCCATTAGAACAGCATAAACTCAGGCGAATATACTGACACCGCTTTCCCAAGTCCCGATGAATAAATATAGATTTCTTTTACCTCTTTATCGGTAATCATTTCCAGAGCCTTTTTATAATACTGCATCTGCACAATATATTTTTCTACCAGCTCTTTTTCCTGTCCTTTTTGAACTTTATCTGTCTTATAGTCTACCAAAACCAGCCCGTCTTCTTCCTCAAAATAGGCATCTATAATTCCCTGTACAAGAATTTCTTCTTCCGTTTTATACTCTTCTCTAATCTGGTTTGCAGGCATGGCAATCACAAAAGGCTGTTCTCTATATAACTGCCCTCTCTGATATGCTTCTTTCATTCTGCCTGCAAGAGAACTTTTTGCAAAGCAATAAAAATCAGGTATCCATATAGATTTCTTTTCTTCTGCTGTCAGTATATGTTCCAACTGTTTCTCTATCTGCTCTTTTGTATCTATTTTCCCATAGTCCAACTTTTCCCATACTCTGTGGTATAAAGTTCCCCTTGCAGCACCTTTTAATTCTGCTTTTGTTTCCTGCATAAACAAAGGCACGATTTCCTCTGTTTCCTTCTCTTCCAGAAGTATCTCACTTTCTTCCATATCTTCCTTTTGCATTCGTTTTACCTCAGATACTGTAAGTTTTGCCGGAATAGTGCTTTCTGCCTGATAAGGATATTCATAAGAAAAACTGTCTTGGAAAAGTTCGCGCCATTTTTCATCATAGACTTCCTTGCTGTCCCACAAAAGTAATTCTCCCTTTTTCAACATTTCTTCTGTGCGAAGCTGGGCTTCATCTAACACCAGTTCTAAAGAACTTATCTGTCTCACTGTAAAATCCGGCTCTCTGTCATACATATCATTGAAAGGATACACAGAAAGATGATATCTTTTATAAAAAGGAGTCATTGACCTGTGTCTCGCCAGCGCTTTCAATACCCAATCCAGATAACTTTTTCCCTTTACCCTTAAACCATAGGGCATTCTTTCTTCCCCATGTTTTTTCAACATTTCAAAACTCTTTAACGTATCTTCCAACTTTGATATTACACCTGTGAGAATAAGTTTTTCTTTGGCTCTTGTTAATGCCACATAAAGAATACGCAGTTCTTCTCCCAGACTTTCCAGCAGGATTTCTCTTTGTACTGCCTTTTGTAAAATTGTTCGTGTGCGAATGCGAAGCTGTGTATCTATATAAGGAGAGCCAATGCCTAATTCAGGATGAAGTACCATATTCTCTCTTGTATCCTGCATATTCATTTGTTTACCCATTCCTGCAACGAATACAATAGGAAATTCTAATCCTTTACTTCCATGAATACTCATAATTCGTACCGTATCTTCATTTTCTGAGAGAATATTAGCTTCCCCAAAATCTACCTGATACTTTTTTAAATTTTCTATATAGCGGATAAAATTAAACAATCCTCGATAACTGGTGCTCTCGTAGTCTCTTGCCTTTTCTGCCAGCATCAGAAGATTTGCTTTTCTCTGCTCTCCTGATACAAATGCCTGCTGATATACTAAGAAATTTGTAGCGTCATAAAAGTCCCAAATCAATTCATGCATAGGTGTATAAGGAACTTTTCCACGAAGTTTTCTATACACAGCAAAAAATTTGCGTATTTTTTCTCCTAAAGGAGAAGAAAGATTTTCTCCCAACAGTAATGCTTCATAAAAGCTGCTTTTCTCATTCTCCATCCCCAGAACCTTAATTTCTGCTAATTCCTGAAAAGTAAATCCATCGGGAAGTCCGTGAAGAGCTGCTGCAAGTGGAATATCCTGCATAGGATTGTCCAGAATTTTTAAATAATCCAGAACCGTCATTACCTCCTGTGCAGAAAAATAACCTGTCTTTGTAGTAACACTGGCTGGAATTCCGCAGGAATTTAAGATTTTTTTAAAAGTCTCTGCCCAACCGGACATGGTACGAAGCAAGATTGTAAAATCGGAATATTTCGCAGGTCGGTATTCCTCTGTTTTCTTATCCAAAACCAGATAATTCCCCACCAGTTCTCCAATACGCAAAGCAACCGCTCTCGCCTCTGACTCTCTGGTAATCTCCTCCTCATCATCTTCCAAAAGCAGTACTTCTGTTGCCGGTTCCTTTTCTTCTTCCGGTTTTGACGGAAAAATTTTTCCCGGATATAGAGCTGCTGTTCTGTCATACTCTACACCCCCTAAATCTTCTCCCATAATCTGATAAAACAGATAATTTACACCTTCTAAAACTTCGGCACGACTTCTGAAATTCCTATGCAAATCAATACGGAGGCAATCCCCTCCTGCTTCCTGAGGGTAAGTTTTAAACTTCTCCATGAATAAATCCGGTCTGGCAAGGCGGAAGCGGTAAATACTCTGTTTCACATCTCCCACCATAAAAATATTATAAATTCCATCTTCTATTCTTGAAACAGATGTTAAAAGCTTTTCCTGTACAAGGTTGCTGTCCTGATATTCGTCAATCATAATTTCTTCAAATTTCTTTGACAATTCTCTGGCTGCATCAGTGCGCTCATCCTTTTCTTTAGTATGATGAATGAGAATTTCTAAAGCATAATGCTCCAAATCACCAAAATCCAAAATATTCTTTTCTTTCTTCTTTTCCCTATACAGCTTCATAAACGCTAATGTCAAATCCACTAAAACACCTACAGGCTCTCCTGCTCTTTGAAGGTTTTCCAGCATCTCCTCTGCCGTTTCCTGAAAATACCGTTCTTTTAAAGCTTTTATCTGCTCTTTTGCTTCATTTCGCAAATTCTTTGCAAGTTCTTGCCGACTTTCTGATACCAGCTCTTTTTCTGCTTTTTTTCCTGCTGGAAGACGCTTAAATTCCAGTTTATCAAGCATTTCCTTCCACTCAAAAAAGCATTCTGTCTGCTCTGACTTTTCCAACGCCGAAACTTCATCTTCCAAAAGACCAATGTAAAAAGCAGGGCCATCCGGCTCTTTTGAAACTTCCAGTGATTGCTTTAACAGCATAGAAGCCTCTTTGATTTCCTGTTTCACTTCGTTTTTTATAAGTTTCATCCACTCTGCATTTTCCAGTTCCTCTATGCTTTCTACCTCATAAGCTTTGCGACAGTTCAAAAGCCATTCTTCCGGATAAGGGTAACTCATGGAAAAACTGTATAATTTTATAATCATTTCCGGAATTTTCTTATCTGTCTTTCCCCCTGCAAATCCATCTGAAAAAGCAAGAAAAGAAGGAGCTTCTTCTGTGTATGCTTCCTCTAAAACAGCATCTGCCACATCTGCCTGCAACAGGCGCATCTCCCCTTCATCTCCCATGCGAAAAGAAGGGTCTAAATCAATAAGATGAAAATAGTTTTTTACAATATAAGAGCAAAAACTGTCAATGGTGGTAATCAGCGCATGATGTACCAAAGTGCTCTGTCTCTGGAGATGTTCGTCTTCGGGATTTGCTTCCAGCTTTTTCTCAACGGCTTGTCGGATACGCTCTTTCATCTCCCCTGCAGCTGCTCTTGTAAAGGTTACAATCAAAAGCTCATCAATATCCACAGGATTGTTTTTATCTGTTATTCTTTGAATAATTCGTTCTACCAAAACAGCCGTTTTACCACTTCCTGCAGCCGCACTTACCAGTATATTACAATTTCTGGTATCAATAACCTTCTGCTGTTCCTCTGTCCATGAAACACCCATCTTACTTTTCCCCCCTTTCCATTTCTTCTTCCATCAGACACCACAGATTACTTGATTTATCTTTTTCCAATTTGCGATATTCATATCCCGGAAGCTTTTCATCAAAACCACATATTTCTTTATAAGGGCAATATTCACAGGCATTTTCTTTTTTCCATTCAAAAGGATTTACGCTGGTATTTCCCTTTAAAATCTCTCTGCCGATTTTTTTTGCTTTATCCTGTACATACTCCATCATGATGGCAAATTCTTTCTGATTTGCTACTTTGGAATTACTGGAAAACGTACCTTTTGCCGTATATTTCACAGGCACTGCAAAAGACTCTACACTTTTCCCCACTGCCAGATTTTTATCCAACTTTTGTAAAATTTCCGGCTCTGAACTGCAAATCCCATCCATCTTTAATTTCTTTAAAATTTCTTCCTGTGGATTTTCCGGATTTTTCACATCTTCTTTATTTAAAATGGGGTCTTTTGTATTATAGTAAAACACACCTGCCGGCTGTACAATCTTATCTGGAAAACGCTTCTTTTCCAGCTCAAGAGCTGCATTTAAGTAAAGCGCCAGCTGAATTTGAAGTCCATAATAAAGCTTTATTAAATCAAGCTGAGTGGTTCCTGATTTATAATCAATGACCTTCACATAAAGATGGTTTTCTTTATCCTGACATACATCAATTCGGTCAATCCGTCCTTTTAAATGTAGCTTTTGCCCAGTTGCTAAATCAAAGTTCAGACTGTCTATATTATCTTTTTCTCCAAAAGCCCACTCCGTAAGAGCCGGATAAAATTCTCCCTGCTTTAACTGATTTTGCAGCGCCCATACACTTCGTTTTACCATACGTTTCACGCGGTTGATAATATAGGCATTTCTGGCGCTGCTTAACAAAATTGTCTCTCCAGATTTTTCTACAACTTCTGTTACGCAATTTTCTGCCAGAGCATCCCTCTCCGCATCTTCTAAATCTATCCAGCTTTTCCCCTGTTCTCGTACTTTTCGCGCAAACAAGTCAAGGCTGTTATGCAAAAATGTACCCATATCTGCCATATTAAACTCATAACGGACACGTTCTCTTAGCATCAAACCATAGCTTAAAAAATGAGAACAGGCACATTTTGCAAACTGCTCCAGTCTGCTGGCACTATTGGAAAGCTCTGTTCCATAAAGAGCTTCTGCTACACCTTTACTGATGCTCTCCTGAGGATTTACATAATACGCAGCATCAATCAAACCGTTAATAAGTTCTGCATAGTCCTTTTGAGAGGTAAACCAGCTCATCAGTTCCTCAAATACAGGAGAAGTTCTATCCTGTTTTCGTATTTCTTCTGATAATTTATCTAATGCTCCATACTTACTTTCTGCAAACAGAGGAACATCCCATTCTCTTATGGCATCCGGAAACAGCTTTTGTATCTGCGAAACTAAAAAAGAAGGAGACAGCGGCTCTCCGCTGCTGCTTAATCTACTGTAAGAAAGATAAATTCTTTCGCTGGGTTTTGTAAGGTTTAAATAAAGATAAAACTTTTGAGTATAGAGATTTTCCTTTGCTGTAGGTGCTAAGGATAGCCCTCTTTCTTTTAAAGAGCCTTTCAGTTCCTCTCTGTTTAAATCAGATAAGAGCTTTCCTGCCTGTTGTTCCTTGGGAATTTTCCCTTCATTTACGCCTACAAAAAACACAATTTTAATGTCTTTTAATCGTGTTCTCTCCATATCTCCTACCAAAACCTGATCAGAGGTCGGAGGAATAATTCCCACTTTTGCCTCGGAAAGTCCTGCTTCCAAAATCTCTTTAAACTCCCGAATACGCACCTTTTTATCACCTAATATTTCCACCAGTTTGTCCAGTAAATTCATGACAATTTCATAAATCTGACTGTACTCTTTTACCAGTGAAAGATTTCCCTCTGCCTCAAAATTCTTTGTAAATTCCTTTAATTTTTCCTGAATTTTATTTGCAGTTATATATTCATACAGTGCTTCTGTATACGTTCTCACAGAAGCATCTGGTGTTTTCATTTTCTTATAAAAGGGCTGCCATTTTTCCACAAGACTTGCCCTTATCCTGTCAATTTGTACACATTCTTCCGGATTTTCTCCCCTGTAGCTTCTCACCCATTCTTGTTGCCAACGGGAAAAACCTCGAATTCCCATGGCAATTACATAATTTTCTAATCGGTCTGCTTCCTCTGTAGAAATATCATTCAAACCGCATCGCAACATACGAAATACACTTTCATAACTGAAATTTTCCACAATCATATCTACGGCTGCTCTCAGATATTCCACAAAAGGATTGAGAAATACTGAATGTTTTTCATCAATAAAACAGGGAATTTCATATCTTTTAAAAGCTCTTGATGCTGCAGGTGCGTATACCTGCATATCACCCGTAATCACTGCGAAATCTCTGTATCGATATCCCTTGGTTCTTACAAGGCGGCGGATTTGTCCCGCTGTCATTTCCATTTCGCTTGCAGGGTTTTGAGCTTCGTAAATTTGAACTGCATTTTGTGGTTTTGGATATTTTTTCTTTCTGTATCGAAAAACATTCTTTTCCAGAAAAGCCATAGGCGGGTTATCTGCAAATCTGCCCTGATAAGTCCCCTTTCCTTCCGGTATCCAGTATTCTTTCCAACTTATTTTCTTTTCTTTTGCAATTCTTAAAAGACTTGCCACCGTCTGTTTACTAAGATAAAACAATTCATGGGGACTTCCCATTTTATAAGGATCTTCTCCTGCTGCAATAGTAACTGTCACATAAATCTCCTGACAAATATCTAAAAGTGTCTCTAAAAGTTGAATTTGAATGGGTGTAAAACCCGTATATCCATCCAAAACAAGAACACTATCCTTTAATTTTTTTGACAGGGGTGCAACTCTGCCCATGGCATCCAGCACTTCTTCCTGTGTAATAAAACTGCCTTCCAGATAATCAAAAAATCCCTGATATAAGGTTTTTATATCCTGTAATTTATAATACAGCTCCGGCGAAGAAGCTAAATTCTCCAATATATCCTCTAAATCTTCCGTTGAAATTTCGTACTGACGCAACTCAGATACCATGGATTTCATCTGAGAAATATATCCCTGCTTATCCATTTTCGCCCCTAATATTTTCAGCTCTTTTTTCTTTTCCTGAGCAACTCTCCGAAGCACCATACTTTTTCCGGTTTCCTCTAACAGCACTCTCTGGCTCTCACCCATTTCTGTAAGTACACGAAAGGCAAGACGCTCAAAGCTTAACACATCTATGTTGCAAATTCCCTTTCTTGGATGCATGGTAACAAGCTCTTTTTGTGTCTGCATGGTAAACTGCTCCGGCACTAAAATTAAATATTGTTTTTCGGGATTTTCTATGGACTGTTGTATGATATTGTTATAAATATAATAGGATTTTCCTGCACCTGCTCCGCCGAAAATAAATTGTAATGCCATAAAACCTCCTGCTGTTTTTAAAAGAACTTTTCAATAACCTCCGCAATTCCATCATGGTCATTGTCACAGACTGTAACATAATCTGCTACTGCTTT
The DNA here is from genome assembly GCA_905201915.1 of uncultured Lachnospiraceae bacterium. GTDB lineage: Bacteria > Bacillota > Clostridia > Lachnospirales > Lachnospiraceae > Blautia. The sequence goes on along the minus strand of CAJKQE010000005.1, from coordinate 37,949 downwards.
TACCTGCTCCTGTGCATTTGCCATTGCCACACCAAGACCTGCATACTGTATCATAGAAATATCATTAAATCCGTCACCACAGCAAATCATTTCTTCTCTTTTAATCCCCAATATTTCCAAAAGATGCTTCAAACAGTAGGCTTTATCTACATTTTTCGGTGTAGCTTCTAAAAAGTATGGCTCTGAACGAAAAATCTGTGCCTCATGAAAATATTTCTGTGCAAATACCGGCTCTAGTGCCTCTAAGTCTTCCGGCTCTCCTGTCATAAGGCATTTATTTACCGGAAAATCCACATAAGTATGAAAATCTTCATGATATGCAATAGGCATTGATGCAATCTTTGCCTCAAGAAGCATATATTTATCCGGCTTTGTTCCTGCAATCACTTCTTTTTCATCATAAGTCACAATACCAATGCCATTTTCTACTGCATCCCTCCATAATCTGGCAGGAAGGTGTAACGGAAGTGTCTTTGAGTAAATACATTCCTCCGTTTTAAAATTTATAATTCTGGCGCCATTAAAAGGCATAATATAACTTCCAAATTTATCAAGTTCCAATGCTTTGGCAACAGAATAAATTCCCTGAGGTGCTCTTCCTGACGCAATTGCCACCGGAATTCCGCTTTTTTGCAATTCTAAAATCGCATTTCTTGTTTTTTCTGTAATCTGTTTTTTGGAATTTGTTACAGTTCCATCAATATCCAATACTAATAATTTATATTTCATCTTGCACTTCTCCTTTTATTATAAAAAAACATAAAAATCGCCATCAAACAGATGATGATGTACCCAACCCAACTGTAAAAATCAGGGATTTGCTGAAACATCACAAACCCTAAAATCATGGAAAAAATAACTTTTGTATAATCATAAATTGATACTTCACTTGCCGGTGCATAACAATATGCTGCAGTAATAGCAAACTGTCCTCCCGCTGCACAAAGCCCTGCCATCAATAAAATAACAGTCTGTGCCAAAGTCATTGTATGATAATCAAAAATCAACCATGGCAAAGTAACTACACAGGAAAAAGTAGAAAAGAAAAATACGATAAATGGGCCTTTTACTCCTATGGTTCCCAATTTTCGCACCATGGTATAGGCTGCACCTGCCCCCAGTCCCCCTAAAAGTCCGATTAAAGACGGTACTAAATCCAGATTGGAAACTGTAGGCTTTACTACAAACAGACTTCCACAAAAAGCACTAATAACCAAAAGTGTCTGTGTAATTGTTACTTTTTCTTTTAAAAGTAAAAAGCTGAAAATCACTACAAAAAACGGAGACATTTTATTCAGCATAGAGGCATCTGCCAGTGCCAGATGATCAATCGCATAGAAATTACATAAAATTCCCAATGTTCCAAACATGGAGCGCAAAATCAAATATTTACCGCTTCCCTTCTTCCACTGAAAGCTGTCTTTCTCTTTTAGCACTAAAATACAGCCAAAAACAGCTGCCACAATATTTCTGAAAAAGCTTTTCTGTATAGAAGGCAAATCCCCTGACATACGAACAAACATATCCATGAGGGAAAAGCAAAATGCAGATAAAATAATATAAAAAATTCCTTTATATTGTTTTTTCATGTTCATTATACGTCTTATTTCTCCTTTCGCTGTCCATTTTATCATGAATTTCTTAGAAATTTCAATGAAAGCAGTTGAATTTATCAGGTATATTTTTCTTATTTCTGTAATATGTTATAAAAAGGAATATGGGAGGTGCAGCCATGAGTTCAAAAACTAAAATTGTCGTTTTACATACAAAGGAAGTTATTTATACCGGAATTTTTGTAGTTTTAGCTGTTGTACTGGCCGTTTTGCTTTTTTTGATGTTTGGAAAAAATAAAAATGCAGATTCTGCCAGTGCAGATGCCATATATCATGCAGGTGTTTATACCAGCCCTATTACATTAAATGACAATACTTTTGACGTGGAGGTTACTGTAGATGAAAATCATATCAATTCTATTTCTCTTGTCAATCTCAGTGAAACCACTACTGCCATGTATCCTCTGGTAGAGCCTGCCCTTGATGCACTCTCCGACCAGATTTATACATCACAGTCCACAGAAAACATCACATACTCTGAGGAAAATAAGTACACTTCTATGCTTCTTTTAGAGGCCATTGACAACGCCTTAGAAAAAGCCAGAAAAGAATAAAAAGAGCCGTTACATTAAGAATGAGGCTGTCACTTTAAATATATATCCGGAATAGTTATACATTTTAAAGTAACAGCCTCATTTTCACTATCTGCCTGATGTGATATGCTCTTGCATTTTTAATTTAATTTTTCTATTTCGTCCATCCAAATTCTCACGCAAGCATCGCTTGGCATACGCAAATCTCCTCTCGGCGAAACAGATACACTTCCTACCTTTGGCCCATCCGGCAGACAGGAACGCTTAAATTGCTGTGAGAAAAATCTCCAATAGCACTTTCTCATCCATTTTAAAATTTCTTCTTCTGTATAAATTCCCTCAAAGGTTTTCTTTGCAATGCGATAAATCTTAGAAGGTGAAAAATGAAAACTCAACATATAGTAAAGGAAAAAGTCATGAAGCTCATAAGGCCCTACTAAATCCTCTGTTTTCTGTGCAATCTCACCTTCCTTTGGAGGCAATAACTCCGGACTCACCGGCGTATCTAAAACGTCTCTTAAAATCTCTGCAAGATTTTCCTCCTTGCAGGTATCCGCATAATGACGCACCAAATGACGTACCATGGTTTTAGGAACTCCGGCATTCACACCATACATAGACATGTGGTCTCCGTTATAAGTTGCCCATCCAAGCGCCAGCTCTGAGAAATCTCCCGTTCCGATTACCATGCCTCCCTGCTGATTGGCAATATCCATAATCACCTGTGTTCTCTCTCTTGCCTGTGCATTTTCAAAGGTAACATCATGTACATTATAATCGTGACCAATATCCTCGAAATGCTGCAGAACAGCCTTTTTAATATCTACTTCTAAAAGCTCTGCACCCAGACGTTTCGTAAGCTCGCAGGCATTTGTATACGTTCTATCTGTAGTTCCAAAGCATGGCATTGTTACTGCTGTAATATTTTTCCTATCCAGTCCCATAAAATCCATGGCTCTTGCCGTAACCAAAAGTGCAAGGGTAGAGTCCAAACCGCCTGAAATACCCAGAACAGCTGATTTACATCCTGTATGTTCCATTCTCTTTTTCAGTCCCATTGCCTGTATTGTAAGAATTTCCTCACATCTTTTTGCTCTCTCTAAATCACAATCCGGTACAAAAGGATTTTTTGCAAAATCATTGTGAATTTCTGTTTCTTCTATTGGTAAATGAAATGAAATATGAAGATGCTTCTCTCCTTTTTCCTCCAGCCATGTAGAAATTCTTCTTCTCTCTCCGCGAAGCTTCTGAATATCCAATACTGCATAAATTGTTTCATTTTTAAATAACTGTGCCTCTGCAAGAAGACTTCCATTTTCGCAGATTAAGTTCTGTCCTCCGAAAACCAAATCCTGCGTAGACTCTCCATTTCCTGCTGTAGCATATACATATCCACATAAAAGTCTTGCGGACTGTCCTTTTATCAATTCTCTGCGGTATTCCGATTTACCTGCAATTTCATCACTGGCAGACAAATTTACAATTACATTGGCTCCTGCCATAGCATGAAACAATCCCGGTGATGCAGGAGTCCATACGTCTTCACAGATTTCTACTGCAACACAAAGTTGCGGCATTTCTTCACATTCAAACAGAACCTTACTTCCGAAAGGAACCATTTTATCTCCCAGCTTTATTTCGCTTTCTATATCTCTGCCGGAAGTAAAATACCTTGCTTCATAAAATTCACCATAATTAGGAATACTGTGTTTTGGAATAATTCCCAGAATTTCTCCTCTGTTAATTGCTGCTGCCGTATTATAAAGCTTACCATTATACTCCAGAGGAAGTCCTACAAAAATAAGTCCCTCTGTATCTTTCAATTCCTCTGCTAAAACTAAAAGCTGTTTCTTTGCCGACTGTAATAAAGTTTCATTAAAAAATAAATCATGGCAGGTATAGCCTGTAATACACAGCTCTGGAAACACCAGAATTCTGGCTCCTGCTGCACTCATTTCTTTTGCTTTTTTCACAATTTCCTGTGTGTTATGGATGCAATCTGCTACTTCAATTTGCGGTGTTGCTGCTGCTACCTTTATGAAACCATCCTTCATTACTTACCACACCTTTCCTGCTTTTTTATTTTCTGCACGCTTTTAAAATATTTTTCAGTTCTTCCACCGTAAAAATATAATTCTTATTGCAGAAATGACAATTCATTTCAATTTCTTTTCCTTCATCAATCAGTTCCTGAATTTCTTTCCTTCCAATACTGATTAATGCTTTTTCTACTCGCTCTTTTGTACAATTGCAGTGGAACTGAGTAGGTACTTTTTCGTTTATTTCCAAATCAAATCCTGCAAGAAGTGTTTCCAGAAGACTTTCCGGTGTATGACCTTTCTCCAACAATTCTGTTACAGAAGTTACATTTTTCAAATTTTCTTCCAGTCTTTCAATTACCGCTTCTTCTGTAAATGGCATAAGCTGAATAATAAAGCCACCTGCCTGTTTCACTGTATTATCTTTTTCCATAAGAACACCCAGTCCTACAGAAGACGGAACCTGTTCACTTGTAGCAAAATAATAAGTTAAATCCTCTGCAATTTCACTGGTCTGTAAAACAGTCTGCCCTACATAAGGCTCCTTTAATCCCATGTCTTTAATAACATTCATAAAACCTACGCCTACAGCTCCGGCAACATCTAATTTACCTTTTTCATTTGCATGGATAACCACATTTGGATTTCCCACATATCCCTTTACATTTCCTTTTGAGTCTGCAGTCACTGTCATTCCATTTAAAGGACCTCCTGCTTTTACCTGTAAAGTTAAAAGGTCTTTCTCGCCTTTCATCATAATTCCCATCATAGAACCTGCTGTTAAAAGACGACCTAGGGCAGCAGTTGCCACAGGACTGGTATTGTGTGCTGCTCTGGCAAACTCTACCATTTCTCTTGTTGTAGCAGCAAATGCACGAATTTGACTGTTTGCTGCAGTAGCCCTTACAATATAATCTTTCATACTTCTATTTCTCCTGTTTTCTTCTTTTCCCTTTTTCTCTTGCTATAATATATACTCTCTCACTAACTGCTCTTGGAGGTCGGTGAGTAAAGGCATCATATACAGCTACAAACTCCATACCTGCCTTTGCCAGAAGATTTTTTACTTCTTCCATATCATAAGCTCTCTGATAATGAATTTCCTCATACTTTCTGTACATGTTTTTTCCTGCTTCTTCTTCCGGAATAAACAGCGTCAAATCATATTCATTTATCTGTTCTTCACAATCATAATAGTTATCCCAGATAAAGCTGGCAGTGTCCCTGTTTTCTGCAATGGTACACTCTCCTAAAATTTCTTCATATTTGTATTTGGTATTCATATCAAAGATAAATACTCCGCCGGGATCAAGATAATTATTGACCAGTTGAAATACTTTAAGCAAATCATCCGGTTCAATAATATAATTCATACTGTCACATATAGAAACTACGGCACGTACAGTTCCGTATAGTTCAAAAGAACGCATATCCTGTAAAAGGTACAAGATATCTTCTTTTATCTTTCCTTCTTTTTCGAGAGCAATTTCCAACATATCGGGAGAATTATCAATTCCTATCATATCATATCCTGCTCTTGATAAAAGTCTTGTGGCTTTCCCTGTACCACATCCTAATTCTAAGACTAATCCATCCTGTACACCATATTCCTGTAACAGACCGATTAAATATCCACACCATTCTCTGTATGGAATGTTATCCATGAACATATCATACACGCTGGCAAAACTTTCATAAGAACTCATTTTTGTTCTCCTTTACTTTCCTAATCTCTTTATACTATCATGAACTGAAACACCTTGCAACTGTTGAAGCACTATGTGTATCATGTTATCACGGATTTTATACATGTGCTTAACAAGTTTCCTTCTAAGCGGTTGTAAGTCTTTTTTCCATCTGCTATACTTTACTTTATAGAATTCCTCTGTAAAACGGAGGAAAAATATGAATACACCATTAAAAGATCTTACAATCAAAAATAATTTTATGTTTGCAGCAGTAATTGATTATTTGCAAAGTTTGCGGGCAACTCTAAACTTTTTAACGCCGTTTCAGGCAAAATTTCAAAAAATACAGAGGAATTCTATTGTTGTATCCTATTCTTTTTTGTTATATACTTTTCTTATCTTGTTTTAAATTAGAAGGGAGATTATTATGAAATTTATATATCCTGCTGTTTTCAGCAAAACAGATGATGGAAGTTATCAGGGATATTTTCCTGATTTAGAATGTTGCTATGCAAAAGGAGATACCTTGGAAGATGCAGTTGATGATGCCAATGAAGCTGCTTACAACTGGATTAGCCTTGAACTTTCTGAAGAAGATTGCTCCTTACCTTCCGTTTCCGATATCAGTGATATGAACTTAAAAGAAGGTGATATTGTAAGAAATATTTCCGTAAATATCCGCTTTTATGAAGGCTGGGACGAATAAAATTTTAAAAAATAATCTACATTGTTAAAGGAGACTGTTTCACACCACAGTCTCCTTTTTCTTATCATATCTTTTCACCTCTTATTATTCTCAAAGAACACAACTGAGCAATCAGAAAATATCCTCCGTAGAAAAGCAACACTAAAATTACTGCTGCAGTAAACCCCGGTAAAATACTCTGTTCTCCGTAGATAGAAAGCAACTGATTACATACTTGAATACCAAAAACGGAATGAATACCTGCCACTAAAACAGGCAAACCAAAAAACATACTGTTTTGTTTCCATACAACGCCTCTGATTTTTCTTTCTTCGCATCCCAGTTTTCTCAAAATTTCATATTTATCCTTGCTGTCTGCTGCATCGGAAAGCACTTTTAAGGACAAAATCGCTGCTCCTGACAGTAAAAAACTAATCCCCAGATACATCCCTAAGAAAATATACATGGCACTTGTACCAATACTGTCATCAATAATATTAGAACGTGTGGCAGTAACAACCGGATAAGGAACTTCCCATGAATTTTTCATATTGTTGGAAATCTGCTCATCCACCATAGTTCTGAATTTTTTACTGTCATTTTTATAATTAGCGGCAATATAATTGCAGTATTTTTTACACTGCGATAAATCTGCCTCATCTGGAAGGAGTAAAATTCCCTGATTAGATTTATCATAACTCATCATCACAAATCCTTCCTGACAAACATTTTCCTTTGCATAATATTTCTTTCCCTGAAAAGTAATCTCTTGATTTGCCTCAAGTCCTTTATTAAATATCTGTAATGCACCCTCTTGATTTGCTACAAAAAGATATTCATCTTCCTCTAACTTGTAGGTCTTCTGATGATATATTTTGGCAAATCGGTTATAATCCTGTACCTTCATAACCTCCACTTGCACATTCGCATACTCTTGTCCGTATTTATCCATATTCTTCAACAAATAATTCCCTAAAACAGCTGCATTTGTAATTTCCTCACTTTGGAGAGAATATGCTTCCGTAATATCACAAAAAGCATCCATAGATATTTTCTTTTCTTCAAATACATCCTCAATGGTCTTGTGATCTTCTATCACAACTTTTTCCATAGAAATGTCCATAGGCGCCATCTCATCTACTAATTTATCCTTGTAAGCCTTTCTGGTAAACACAGACGTAATAATACAAAGACTCATGAAAAGCAAGAGACAGATAATCGTTGCAGATGCTACCATAGAATTTAATTTATTGGAAATCTCTCCTACGGCAAAAGAATTTAATCCTTTATAGTATACCTTTGACACTTTCCCTGCCATTGCTGCAAAAAATCCGGAAACAGACCAAAACACCAGAAAGGTTCCAATAATTCCCAGAATAATCTGAGTAAACACATCTACTTCCGTAGTAAGAGCTTGTGCATTGCCTGTTACATTATAATAAGCATATCCTAAAATCACCCATGCCAAAACGAAAACCAAAACACTGAGAATTGGATTTTTTAAGAAATTTTTCTCTTTTTTCTTTTCAGCAGTCAGAAAACGAATAAGTCTGGCACGACTGATTTCCCATGTATTCAAAATCATCACTACAATATAAATCACGAAAAAGTACAGCACAGATTTCACAATAGCTTTTCCCGACACTGTAAATACAAATTTCGATAAATCTGCCTCAAAAATTTTCGATACAAAAAGAGACATAAACTGAGAAAGTCCAATTCCCACTAAAAGCCCCACACCCAGTGAAATAATTCCCATAAAAACCGTTTCTATCCACAACATTCCTGAAATCTGTGTTTTTTTCATTCCTAGTGTCAGGTAAACAGCAAATTCTTTTTTTCTTTTTTTCAGCATAAATCGGCTGGCATATACAATCAAATATCCTAAAATAAAAGATACAAAGATACTGACAGCCTCTAAGGCGCTGTTCATCATGTCAATAATTTCCGCCTTTGCCTTTGTCACTTCCATCATGGCTGTCTGAGTTTCAATAGCATTAAAAATATAAAAAACTGCCACACCTAAAATCAAAGTGAAAAAATATACCGAATAATCCCGAATACTCTTTTTAAAATTCTTTCTGGAAAGATTAAACAACATGATTTAAGTCACCTCCCAGAAGTGAAATCACATGAATAATTTCATTAAAAAATTCTTTCCTGTCGTTGTTTCCTTTTCTCAGCTCATGAAACAGCTTACCATCTTTCATAAACAGAACACGTTTTGCATAACTTGCTGAAAAAGCATCATGGGTTACCATTAAAATCGTAGCCTGCAGCGCCTCGTTCATATATTGAAGACTGCTAAGAAACATACCTGCACTTTGAGAATCCAATGCCCCTGTGGGTTCATCGGCTAAAATCAAAGAAGGCTCTGTTACCATTGCTCTTGCACAGGCAATTCTTTGACGTTGACCACCTGACATTTCATAAGGATATTTTTTTAAGGTTTCTTCTACATTGAGTTTTTCACTGATCTCTCTGACTTTTTTCTTGATTTCATCTGGTTTTTTCCCTTGTATCTGAAGAGCAAGCGCAATATTATCAAAGGCATTTAAAGTATCTAAAAGATTAAAATCCTGAAAAATAAATCCCAACTGCTCTCTTCGAAACTTCATTAATGCATTGCCTTTTAGTTTTGTAATATCCTGTCCTTTCAGCAAAACATGACCGCTTGTTACCTTATCAATAGTAGAAATACAGTTTAAAAGTGTTGTTTTTCCAGAACCACTGGCCCCCATAATTGCTGTAAATTCTCCTTTATTTACCTGAAAGCTAATATCATTTACTGCCTTCGTAAGGCTTGTTTTATTACCATAAAATTTCACCAGATTTTGAACTTCTAATAATGTTTCCATGTCATACCTCCAATTTATTTTTCAAGTATCATTATAGTTTTTTTATCTTATACAAACCATTTTTTTGTATAAAATAACCTTACATTACTGTAAGGTTATTTCAAAACATCCAGATACTCATTTTCGTAAAATTCTATGGTAATTTCTGTGTACTCCCCTTCTTTTGACTGCACAGCCAATCTATGTCCCAGACGTTTACAAAGCGTATTGCATAAATACAATCCCATTCCCGTAGAAGCCTGTTGTATCCTGCCATTTTTACCGGTAAAAGACTTTTCAAAGACTCTTGGCAAATCTTCTTTTGCAATCCCCATACCATTGTCCAAAATATGAAGAAAACTATGCTTTCCATCTTGATGACTCCATATCCGAATTATACTGTCTTCTTTCTTATACTTCACTGCATTACTGATAATCTGCCCCAAAATAAATCGCATCCATTTCTCATCTGTATAAACGGAAATATCCTGTGTTTCCTGCACAATTTTTATCTTATTTAAAATCAGACTATCTCTGTTTTCAGAAATACACTGATTAGTAAGTTTTTTTAAAGAATGGGGAGCAATCCTATAATCCTTTTCCGGAACTTCACTTCTAAGATAATAGAGCACCTGTTCAACATAGCCTTCAATCCTCCCTACCTGCTCCTTTAAAGTTCTGGCTGATGTACCTTTATACTCATGGAGAATAAGACGAATACTGGCAATAGGAAGTTTTACTTCATGAACCCATGTTTCTATATACCGCTTAAATTCATTATTTTTTCGTATCTGAATAAAAATTTCATCATTCATGGATTTCTGCATTTCTAATAACACATCATAAAAAATCTGCCCTTCCAGAAATTCCGGTTTTTCTAACATTTCCATCAACAGATACTTTTCTTCCAGCTGTTGAAGCTTCTGCTCTAACTCCTGATAAAAGCTCTTTTTTCTCTTATAATCATAAATTCCTGCTGCAAAAATCCCTAAAAATAAAACTATCAAAACAAAAATCTGCAGTGTAATACTTACATTAAAAAGCAAAAAAATTCCTTCTGTAATTCCCATACATATCAGAAAAATCAAAATACAAACCCCATGGTCTTTTAAATATCTTTTTATACTCATATTAAGATATATCCCTGCCTTCTTCTTGTTTCAATCACGCCTACCAGTTGTATTTCTTCCAACTTTTTTCTCAGCCGATTGACATTTACAGTCAGTGTATTATCATCTACAAAATCGTTGCAATCCCATAAATAATCCATAAGTTCATCTCTTGATACGATTTTTCCTCTGTTTTTTAACAGGTAATGAAAAATAGAAATCTCATTTTTTGACAGTACAATTTCCCTGTCCTGATAGCGCAAGGTGCTCTTTAAAGGATTTAAAAACACGCCTCTGTATTCTAATTCTTCCTGCTTTTCCTGTGGTTTTAATCTGCGAAAAAGTGCTTCTATTTTCAGCAATAAAAGTGCCGGGTTATAAGGCTTGGTAATATAATCATCTGCCCCATAACTCATTGCCAGAATTTCGTCCGTTTCCCCGGTTTTGCTGGTAAGCATAATCACCGGAACTTCGGAAATTCGCCTCAAATTTCTTAAAATTTCCTGCCCGTTTGTACCGGGCAGAATAATATCTAAAAGAACTAAATCTGCTTTTTCCCTGGCAATCTGTTGTTCCGTCTTCTCAAATCTTACAATCTGACATACCTCATACCCATTTTCTCTAAGCAGAGCTGTAAGTGCCTCACGCAAAACTTTATCATCTTCTATTACTATAATTTTCTTCATAATCTACCTCAAACTACACCCAATAATTTTGTCGCTATGGTAAAGTATATCATAATAGAGCCGGCATCTACAATGGTAGTAATTAAAGGTGCTGCCATAATTGCGGGGTCTAAATGAAGCTTTCCCGCAAACAAAGGAAGAACACATCCAATAAGCTTTGCCATGAAAATAGTAGCTGTCAGAGAAATTGCTATTAAAACAGCTAACATTCCATTATGATAACGCAATATAATATACATGCCGTTAACAACTGCCAGTCCTAAACTTACTACCAAAGCAACTCTTACTTCTTTAAACATTACCTTAAAAATATCACGAAAACAAATTTCATCAAGAGCAATTCCCCGAATAATCAAAGTAGAACTCTGAGAACCACAATTTCCTCCTGTATCCGTAAGCATAGGAATAAAGGAAACTAAAAGGGGAACTGCTGCAAAAGCAGACTCATAATGGGCAATAATTGTCTGCGTAATGGTTGCAGAAAGCATTAAAAACAACAACCAGCCCATACGATTTTTTGCATGAATAAGCACGGACGTATTGAAATACTGTTTTTCTTGTACGTGCTTTTTTTCTTGTTCCGTAAGTATCCCTGCCAAATACATTTGAGTATCATCATCCAACTGAGAAAATACCTCTGCTGTTTTAGAACTTTCAATTAGACGAAAAACTTCTATTCTTTCCTTTTCCTCCAATTTTCCAAGAAGTCCGGCAATTTCTGCAATATTCATTCCTTCCAGAATACTTTCTACTGCCTTGAACTCTTTCATTTCCAACAATTCTGTAAAAATTTGTCTGTTCATTGCAATACCTTCTTTCTGTATTTATTTTTTTGCCTATCTTACTTATACAATAACTGGCATCTGCTTCCATTGCCCTCACCTCTCTTTCTATTGCTAATCATTTTTTAGTTCATAAAACACAATACCCTAAGAACTAAAAAAACCTCCCGGCAAAATTCCGGAAGGTTTTAGCTTCTATTTCTGAGCGCTACGTACAAGCTTTAGCATCACAGGGCATATAAATTGCATTAGGTTATGCCTTCCACGACATAGCCTGCTAACCAGCGCATTGTGTCTCCACAAATCTGCGGCAGCAATCTTAGGTCTCCCAAATCCCTGTGGTAACCTCACCTACCGATTTTCCTCATCATACTTCTTCTTATACTGCTTTGTCAACCCCAAATAAAACTTTTAAACAAATTGATTTCTCTCTAAATCATAAACATAATCAATTCCTGACAGCTTCATCTGAATTTCTTCTGCGTTCAATCCTTTGTCTTCACATAAGCCTTCAAAAGAAGAATAAAAATCTCGAAGCTGTGTATTTATATAGCTTAAAAGCATTACTGGATCTTTCGGTATCATTGCATTTCTCCTTTACTCTACATACTTTTCATGAGCAACTAATTCATCATTTTCTACATCAATAACAATCCTGCTGCCGGCACTTATATTTCCTGCAAGAATTAACTTCGCAGTTAAAGTTTCCACATATTTTTGTACATATCTTTTCAAAGGACGAGCTCCATAGACAGGATCATATCCGCCCTCAATAATATAATCTTTTGCAGCCTTTGTCAATTCTATAGATAGCTCCTGATCTTTTAATCGCTTATTTAAGTCTGCTAAAAGAAGCTCTACAATGCCTCCAATATTTTCTTTTGTCAGTGGTTTAAACATAATCATTTCATCTAAACGGTTCAAAAATTCCGGTCTGAAATGAGCCCTTAAATCACGCTCTACCGCATCTCTTGCTTCCTGCTTAATCTCACCATTTTCCTCAATTCCTTCCAAAAGATATGGAGAACCAATATTGGAAGTCATAATTAAAATGGTATTTTTAAAGTCCACGGTTCTTCCCTGAGAGTCCGTAATACGGCCATCATCCAGCACCTGCAAAAGTACATTAAATACATCAGGATGCGCCTTTTCAATCTCGTCAAAAAGAACAACGGAATATGGTTTTCTTCGCACTGCTTCTGTAAGCTGTCCGCCTTCTTCATATCCTACATATCCCGGAGGCGCTCCAATGAGTCTGGATACAGAATATTTCTCCATATATTCACTCATATCAATACGAACCATGTTCTGCTCATCATCAAACAGCGTAGCTGCCAAAGTCTTTGCAAGCTCTGTCTTACCTACACCGGTAGGGCCTAAAAACAGGAATGAACCAATGGGTTTTGTAGGATCTTTAATACCTGCTTTAGAACGAATAATCGCATCTGTAACCTTTGTTACACCTTCATCCTGACCAATGACGCGTTTATGAAGTTCTTCCTCAAGATGAAGAATTTTTGTTCTCTCTCCTTCTGTCAGTTTAGCTACCGGAATACCGGTCCAACGAGAGATAATTCTGGCAATTTCTTCATCTGTAACGCTTTCATGAACCAGAGATAAATCCTGATTTTTCACGTTTTCCTCTTCTGCCTGCAACTGTTTCTGCAGCTTTGGAAGTTCTCCGTACTGAAGCTTTGCAGCTTCATCTAAATCATAATTTCTCTGAGCCTTTTGAATTCTGTTATTCATATCTTCAATCTGCTCACGAAGTTTCTGAAGGCGTTCCACTGTAGATTTTTCGTTATCCCATTGGGCTTTCTGTGCGTTAAAGTTGTCCCTTAATTCTGCCATTTCTTTCTGCAAATCTACCAATCTGTCCTGACTTAACCTGTCATCTTCTTTCTTCAGCGCTGCTTCCTCAATTTCCATCTGCATGATTTTTCTTCGCATTTCATCTAATTCCGTAGGCATAGAATCCAGCTCTGTTTTAATCAACGCACAAGCTTCATCTACTAAATCAATCGCCTTATCCGGAAGAAATCTATCGCTGATATATCTGTCAGAAAGGGTAGCTGCTGCAACTAAAGCACTGTCTGTAATCTTTACTCCGTGAAATACCTCATAACGTTCTTTCAATCCTCTTAAAATAGAAATGGTATCTTCCACAGTAGGTTCTTCTACCATTACAGGCTGAAATCTTCTTTCCAATGCAGCATCTTTTTCAATGTACTGACGATATTCATCAAGGGTTGTTGCACCGATACAATGCAATTCACCTCTTGCCAGCATTGGTTTTAACATATTGCCGGCATCCATAGCTCCGTCTGTTTTTCCTGCACCTACAATCAAGTGAAGTTCATCAATAAAGAGAATAATCTGACCTTCACTTTTTCTGACTTCTTCCAAAACAGCCTTTAATCTTTCTTCAAATTCACCTCGATATTTTGCCCCTGCAACTAACGCACCCATATCCAAAGCAAATATCTTTTTATCCTTTAATCCTTCCGGTACATCACCTTGAACAATACGCTGTGCCAATCCTTCTACAGCTGCTGTTTTACCAACACCAGGTTCACCAATAAGCACTGGATTGTTCTTCGTCTTTCTGGAAAGAATACGGATTACATTGCGGATTTCCGCATCTCTTCCGATTACAGGATCCAGCTTCTGCGCTCTTGCTTTTTCTACTAAATCCTGTCCATATTTATTCAAAGTATCATAAGTAACCTCCGGATTATCCGTAGTAACTCTCTGATTTCCTCTCACTGTGCTGAGAGCCTGCAGGAAACGTTCTCTGCTAATTCCATATTCATTCCATATTTTCTTCATAGAAGGGCTGGGATTATTCAATAATGCTAAAAATAAATGCTCTACGGAAACATATTCATCTCCCATAGTTCTGGCTTCATCTTCTGCAGTTACCAATGCCTTATTTAAGTATTGTCCAATATAAGGCTGCCCTCCGGATACCTTTGTCCTTGCATTCAAAGCCTGCTCCACTCTATTGAGAAAATGTTCTTTTTGAATTTCCATTTTCTCAATGAGTTTTAAAATCAGACTGTCCTCCTGCTTTAATAAATTGTATAACAAATGCTCCTGTTCGACTTCCTGATTGCCAAATTCATAAGCAGTTTTTTCTAAATCCTGAACAGCCTGAAGTGATTTCTGCGTAAATTTACTGATATTCATAAAAAATCCCTCCATTTATACTAATTTCTTTGTTCTAGTGTTACTATAACACTGTTTACTAGCCACGTCAAGAGGTGAGTGCTAATTTCTTATAAAAAATTCATAAACAAGAAAAAAGAATGTGCTATTACATAAAAAATACCTTTTAACGACTGCACTTTGCATTACGTTAAAAGGTATTCTTCATATCTTTATTTTACTTCCACTAATTCAATTGTAAAGTTCAGTTCTTTTCCTGCCATTTCATGATTTGCATCAAACGTAATGGTTGTCTCTGTTTTTTCCACAACAACTACCGGGAATGGCTGTCCCAACTGATTTGTTAAATAAACACGTTGACCTGCTTCCAAATCTTCTGAACCGGGAAGCTGTGCAATTTCAAGAGTAAAAACAGCATCTGGATCTGGCATACCGTAAGCTTCTTCTGGCATTAAATGTACGTCAACTGTCTGTCCCACTTCCATATCTGCTACCGCTGCATCAAACCCTTTAATCATCTGTCCCACTCCGCAAATAAATTCCAAAGGTTCGCCACGGTCATAAGAGGAGTCAAACTGTGTTCCATCATTAAATGTTCCTCTGTAATGTGTACGGCAAGTCTTACCCACATTGCGTCCTGTTAAATGAACATGTCCTCCACAAGAGCCACCGCAATTTCCACCACAGGAATGTCCGTCTTCATGACTTCCGCAGCTATGACCTTCCTCATGATGATGATCACAATTCACACCTGCAGATACTAATTCACCTTTTAAGTAAGCTTCCACTGCCTGGTCTACATCACCTTGCACCCCTGAGCATACTTCAACTCCTGCATCTGCTAATGCTGTCTGTGCACCACCGCCAATACCACCGCAAATCAATAAATCTACGGACTGATTACCCAGAAGTTCTGCCAATGCACCATGACCTGCTCCGTTAGAGCTGATTACTTCACTGGAAATTACCTGATTATTTTCTACTTCATATACTTTAAAAAATTCTGTCTTTCCAAAATGCTGAAATATGTTTCCATTATCATAAGTTACTGCAATTTTCATATTTGCTGTTCTCCTTTTTCTTCATCGTATATGTATCTATCCTACCACAAAACTATCCCATAATCCACCCCATCCATGTAGATAAAACAATCATAACCATAGAAAAAATAAACGAATTTACCGAAATTAATGTTGCACGCTGTTCGGATGAAATCCTTTCATTAATAAGCACATCTGTTCTGACTTCCAGAAAATCATCTGCAAACGCTCCTACAAACCCACCTAAAATCATCAAAACAGGACTTTTGGTAAACGTCATAAAAAATGAACCTGCTACGCACAAACTACTTATGAGCACAACCTTTTTATAAGAAACTGTGGAAAAAAACGACGTTGCTTTAGAGCCCAAAGCAGCCCCCATTCCCATAAGAAAAAGAACTGGTCCCAGCATCCCCTGATTTAATCCTGAAAGTGGCAACTTTGCCTGTAAAAAGAATAATACCAGCGTTGAAACAGCACCTACAAGTGCATTAATTGCCATAATTTTTCTAATCTTCTTATTAGATAGTAAAAAATTCCAGCTTTCCCTCACTGTATTCCATAATCGATAAAGCACCTTTTCTTTGTCTCTTTTTTCTCCTATTGTAACTTCTTTTAAGCTACATGCAATAATCAGCGCTGTAAAGTTAAAAATAATATCTACCGTATAAGCCTTCCGAAATCCAAGAAACAATGCCAAACCTGCGCAAAGTGTTGATGTAGAATTAGTAATTCTATAAAGCATCATATCTGTCGCCGCAAATGTATTATATTCTTTTTCTTTTCCTGCTAGTTTCAAGCTGTCATAAGCCAAAGCTTCCCTTGTACCGGAAGCCAAATTATAACTTAAAGCACTCAATCCTATAGCAAAAGCCGTCGTACAAAAATCCTTTGATAAAATCATCATTACACTGGACAACAAAGAAGCAAGCTGGCTTAATACCATTGTTTTTTTTCGTCCGAAAACATCCGCTGCCACTCCAGAGGGAATTTCAAAAAGGCAGCTCACAATGTGAAAAATACTTTCTAACATTCCAATCTCCAAAAGTGAAAATCCTCTCATAGCCAATAATGCAACCCATGATGCTCCTGCAATCTGAAAATAACCTATAGACGTTACCAAATATAACTTACTGATTTGCTTTTTTATATTAAATTTACGCATAAAAAAATCTCCTTTTCAAATAAATTACTTGAGTAGGAGATAGTGACTTTTTCTAGTTATTACAATCATAAAAAATTTATTTCATCTAAAAAAGAGCGCACTATCCCTGTAAACAGCAATATATGCACCTTTCATGAGGTGAATTGTCGTTGTTTTCCAGCTCATAGTTTGCTCCTTTCCGAAAAATCTACTTTCAAAATCGTATTTCAAATCCTATTGATTTTGTTTATCTTATCATATATTTTTTTAATCTGCAATGTATTTTTATTACTTCACTCTTTTGGGAAAGCTCACTTTCACCCAGAACTCATTTTCTGAAATTTCTGCATGAATTTCTCCTTTCATTCGCAGAACAAATTCCTGTGCGATAGAAAGCCCCAATCCGCTGGAATTTCTGCTTCTTGCCCCATCTGCTTTATAAAATCGCTGAAATACTCGTGATACGTCAATCTTCTCTGGATTTGTCATCTCATTGCAAATCCAAAGATGAATTTTTTCTTCTCGTTCAAAAAGCTGAACTTTTATCTTATCCTGTCCATGATCCATGCCGTTTTTAATAATATTTTGAAGCATTCGTTTCAGCCCTGCTTCATTCCCTTCTATATAAAGTTGCTTTTCAGGCAGACTGATTTCAGGAGAAATACCACGTCCGGACCAATCATCATAATAAGAAAAAATAGTATTCTTTAAAATACGGTTGATACAGCAGGTTTCCAATTCCAAAACATAACTATCATTTTTCAGCTTTGTAAACATAAATAATTCTTCCAGCATTTCCTTTAAGCTTTCAATTCGCTCCTGTATTACCTTCATATAATGCTTCTGTTCTTCCGCACTTGCACTTTCCATGAGCTGAAAATAACCGTTAAGGGAGGTCAGAGGTGTGCGAATATCATGAGATAAATTTGTATAAGTATCCGCAATCATCTGTTCCTTCTCTTTAGATTCCTGCTGTTCTTTTCTGCGCATCTGAAACAGCTCGTTTAAAAGCTTTACCAATTTTTCAAATCCACCTGTTTTCATATTTGCAGTAATTATCATATTACTGTCATGTTTCATCAGAAACGCAAGCTGGCGGCAGATATCTTGTATCTGCCGCTGCATCTTTACTAAAAAATAAGTTTGTACTAAAATAATAAAAATTAAAATTCCCATCCAGAATTTCATTTATATATCTCTCCTTCGAAATACTAAAATCGTCAGAAGAACTGCCAAACTTCCAAATACTCCGGCTATTCCCAGTGCATTTACACAATCAGAAGCCTTCGGCATCATGGAAAGCAGAGAAATTTTTCCGCTGACTGTATGTTCAATAAAGCAAAAGTCTTTCACTCCCATATCCTGTAATACTTTATCTACAACACCGTATACCAAAATAAGTACATTCATGCACATACAAACAGATAATGTCATACTAAGCATATTACTTCTTAAAATAACTGCCATTGCCATACAAATCAATACCAAACCATAATGAAGGATTGCCTCTGTCCCGAAATATCTCCAGAACATTTCCATATCTCCCCATTTTGACTCTCCGAACACAGCGTACTGACAAATTGCCTGTATACCCAGATAGAAAAGCAAGGTCAATCCTGTATAAATCAGCAATACTACTGCTTTTGAAAGAATGAGATTTCCTCTTTCCTTTATCTGTCCTCCAATGTTCTTAATATATCCGCTTGTAATATCTGCTGTGGAAAACAATACCGCAAAAATCACCAGAAACAGAGCAACAAATTTTGACTGCATATTGGCAAAAACCTGATCAAATACCGTCACCTTTTCTCCTGGTTTTGTAGGAAGCGAGACACTTAATCCAAAATTCAGGTTATTTTCTTCTGAAACTGTTTCCAGCTGCCCTTTTGCTGCTTCCTCCTGCATATACTTATAGTCTTCTTTTGACATAGTAGTTGAAAAAATAACAGCTGCTGCCAAGATAATCCAAATAATATAAAAAGCTTTTGTAT
This sequence comes from uncultured Lachnospiraceae bacterium, assembly GCA_905201915.1. Classification (GTDB taxonomy): domain Bacteria; phylum Bacillota; class Clostridia; order Lachnospirales; family Lachnospiraceae; genus Blautia. Next base: position 18,634 of record CAJKQE010000005.1, on the reverse strand, counting down.
GGAACATTCGATATAAATCCATTTTAATCAGTTTAAGCATGCTGAGCACCTCCTGTCAGGTTTAAAAAGTAGCTTTCCAAATCTTCGCTTGTAATGGAAATTCCTTTTACGAGAATTCCTGCCTTTGCCAGCTCCATATTCAAAAGAGCGCTTTCTTCCAAACGTTCAAAAATATAAATACGATGTTTGTCCATAACCTGATAGTTGGTAAAGCCCAACTTATCCAATATAGGAAGCGCCTGCTCTGGATAATCTAATTCCAATTCTATTCGTTCCGAACATCGTCTCATTAGTTCTTCACGACTGATTTCTTGTAATAAGCTTCCATTATGAATAATTCCATAATGAGTTGCCAGCTTTGAAAGCTCCTCTAACACATGACTGGAAATTAAAATTGTCATATTTCGCTCATCACGAAGCTTCTGTATAGTATCGCGAACCTCTACAATCCCCTGCGGATCAAGTCCGTTAATGGGTTCATCTAAAACCAGCAAGTCAGGTTCTCCCACAAGAGCAAGCCCAATTCCAAGACGCTGCTTCATTCCCAGAGAAAAATGTTTTGTTTTTTTTCTTCCTGTCTTTTCCAAACCTACGGTTTTCAAGATGTCTTCTACATATCCTACTTTATCAATTCCCAGCATTTTACATTTTATTTTCAGATTTTGATATGCTGTCATATTGCCATATAAACCCGGCATTTCTATTAAACAGCCAATTCTGGAACGTACCTCTTTTAATTCTTTTCCTGAATAACCAAAAAATTCAATCTCACCTGCTGTGGGACGTGAAAGTCCGCTTATCATTTTCAAACAGGTACTCTTTCCTGCTCCGTTTCTTCCTATAAATCCATAAATGGCACCTTTTTTTACATGGATATCCACATTTTCCACTGCTTTATGACGTCCATATTGCTTTGTCAGACCTCTGGTCTGCAATAAATATTCACTCATGACAACCTCTCCTTTTCTTATCTGCTCTTAATCATAACCCTTCAATCTAAAAAAATCGCAAAGCAAAAGTAAAAAAAGAGTAAAGCATGAATAAAACAGCAGATTATTGCTGAAGACGATATCCAATTCCCCATACTGTTTCTATATATTCTTCTTTTGTTACTTCCTTTACTTTTTTTCTAATATTACTGATATGGACGTCCAAAGTTTTTGTTTCTCCCATATAAGGCTCTTCCCACGCATACTCAAAAATATCTTCTTTACTGAAAACCTGTTTCGGATGTTTTAATAAAAGTTCCAAAATAGAAAATTCCTGTTTTGTAATTTTTTCCAAAGGTTTTCCTTCTACCTCTATTTGAAATTTTTCTCTGTCCAAAACCATCTGTTTATATGAAAGCACATTGCCATTTCCCTCTTGAACACCGTGACGAAGCTGTACCTGAACTCTCGCCAATACTTCCTGTATCTCAAAAGGTTTTGTAATATAATCATCGGCTCCTGCAATTAACAGATTTACCTTATCATCAAGGGTATCCTTTGCTGTCAAAATAATTACAGAACTATTTCCTTGTTCTCTTATAAACTTCAAGACTTCCTCTCCCGGTACTCCGGGCAGCATCAAATCCAGTAATACCAACGCAAAACTTTCCATTTTCAATAACATTTTTGCTTCTGTTCCCGAAAATGCCTGTGTGGCAGTATATCCTTGTTTCTCCAATGCTGTAAAAAGTAAATTATTGATATCTGTGTCATCTTCTACAATTAATATTTTCTTCTCTTCTTTCATCGCTTTTCTCCTGAAATCTCCATATACACAAAAGGAGAAATACCAAAACTGGTATTTCTCCTCAATATGTCTATGTAATTAATTACTGAACAATTCTTCTAACTGCAATTGGTGATCTGTATAATGCATTTGCAGTATATTTAATACCACCCTTTGGATATGGAGCACTATTGGAAGCATGTACAATTCCACCATCTCCTGTAAGAATTGCTACATGACCAGGATATACAATTAAGTCTCCTGCACGGTGTTCAGAATAATTAATGCCTACACCGGAGCTTGCCTGTGCACCACTTGTACGTGGAAGGCTATATCCAAAGTGTCCAAAAATCTGCTGTGTAAATCCAGAACAGTCAATACCATTTGTTAAGCTGTTTCCACCATATACATAAGGATTTCCGATAAACTGTTTTGCATAAGCTACAACGGATGCACCTGTACCACTATTGTAAGATGGTGTAGATGGTTTTTCTGCTTCTGGTTTAGATGATGGTTTCTGGCTCTCTGGTTTGGAGCTTCCACCACTATTGCTTGGTTTATTGCTACTTGGCTTATTACTGCTTGGTTTATTATTATTTGTATTGCCGCTGTTGTTATTTGCAGGTTTGTTATTATTGCTGTTGTTCTTGTTCTGCTGAGCCTGCTGCTGTCTTTCCTGTTCTTTTCTTGCTGCTTCTTCCTGTGCCTGAATTTGTTCAAGCTCTGCTGTCTGCTGTGCAATCAGGTTTTTATACTGTTCAGCCTGTGCTTTTACATTTGCAATCTGAGCTTCGTAATCAGATGCATTTGCTTTTAACTCATCAATCTTAGTCTGAAGTGAACCTTTCATGCCTTCCTGTTCTTCTTTAGCAGTTTCTAATTCAGATTTTTCATTTTCTAATTTTGTCTCTAAATCTTTAACTTCCTGAACAACTTCTTTCATTTCTTTCAGTTCTGCTCTGTCGTAAGCATACATTTTCTCTGTGTTTTCCACTTTGGATAACATAGACGCAATACTATCAGACTCTAATAAAATCTGTGCCCATGCATCGCTTCCGCCATTTTCGTACATGTACTGAATTCTTTTCTTCATTGCTTCGTACTGTTTATCTCTGTCCTGCTCTGCCTGTACAAGATCTTCTTTTGTTTTTTCAATTTCTGCTTCTTTATCTGTAATTTCTCCGGCAAGAATATCAATCTGAGAAAGAACATCTACTAATTCCTGTTCAGAGGAACTAATCTGTCCCATAAGTGCACCTTTTTCTGCCTCGAGACTGTTTGCTCTTGCTTCTGCTTCTGAAAGTTTATTCTGAGTTTCTGATTTCTGAGCCTGTACATCATCTTTTCTTGCAGCAAAAACTGGAAGAATTTGTGTCGCTGCCATAGCAAAAACCAATGACAGACATGCTAATCTTTTTTTCATTTTTTTATGTACCTCTCCAATAACAATTTTATACTTACTTTTTTAATATCTGTAACATTTCTGAAATATTTTTCAAACTTCCTGTATATAATAGCATAATTTTTTTTTCTTGGCAAGGGTGAACTTTTTATTTTTTAAATTTATATTACATCTTCTTTCTTATTAAAACATCATACAATTTTCCCACTTTTTCAATCTTTTCTTCGATTTTTTGCTAAATTTATGGTATGATGAAATCAAGAAATTGTTACAAAATTCTTGCGTAAAAATCATTTTAAGAAAGGAGAAATATGAAGCGAAAACTAAATGATATTATCTATGCCATTTCCAGATATACAGAAATATTCCTATCTGCAATAATGCTCTTAGTTATTATTACATTGATTGTTCCTATGCTGTATAATTTTATTTCTATTCCACTTTTAGATATTACATCTGAACAATTCACGGAATTTCTGGGAAATGCACTGACACTTCTCATTGGTGTAGAATTTGTAAAAATGCTGGCAAAACATACTGCTGAAAATCTTTTGGAGGTTTTAATGTTTGCTATTGCAAGGCAAATGGTAGTAGAACATCTTAATATGGTTGAAACTCTCATCGGTGTAATCGCTATTGCCGTTATCTTTGCAATCCGCAAATATTTACTTTTAAAAAATTCGGACAACAAAGAAAAAACTTACGATAGACTATAAAAGAGCCGGCACATTAAACGGTATATCAAAAATAGTTATACACTTTACGTTTCGTCTGCGCCCACTTTGAGCTTATAATCTCAAGGTGAGCTCGACAAATTCGCAAAAATGTATAACTATTTCTGATTACTGTCTAAAATGAAAGCTCCATATTTTTGTTTATGCAAATAATTTTGTTGCTGCTTTAATCAGATACTCTGTATCTTTTACTCCCACTGTTTCATAAGGAGAGTGCATTGCAAGCTGCGGAAGACCAACATCTACTGCATTTAAAGCAACTTTTGTATTAGAAATATTTCCCAGTGTAGAACCACCCAAAATGTCAGAACGATTGGTAAATGTCTGGAAAGGCACTTCGGCTTCATTACATAAATCTTTAAACATTGCAGCAGAAACACCGTCGGTACAATATTTCTGGTTTGCACTGTGTTTAATTACAATTCCTTCATTTAAGTATGGACGGTTTACCGGATCTGCTTTCTCTGTATAGTTTGGATGAACTGCATGGGCATTATCAGCAGAAACCATAAAACTGTTAGCAAGATATCTCAAATAATTTTCATAATCCTGTCCCAGCGCCTGATTTGCACGAACCAATACATCATATAAGAATGTAGATGCTGCACCCTGTTTTGTACCGCTTCCCACCTCTTCATTGTCAAGAACGCAATGTACCGCAATGTATTCTTTCTTTTCACCTGCCAGAAAACCTTTTAAGGATGAAAATGCACACTGCAAATCATCTAATCTTCCAATAGAAACATATTCTTCATTTGCTCCCCATACAGAACCTTTTTCTCTGTTATACAGGAATAAATCATGACCTAAAATATTCTCTTCTTTTACACCTGCTGCTTCGGCAATGGTTTTCATAAAAGTATCTTTTGCAGCAATATCTCCAAATAATGGAAGTAAATCTTTCTGTGCATTGTATTTATATCCATCATTTACTTCTCTGTTCATGTGAATAGCAAGATTTGGAATCATCAATAAATCTCTGTCTACATCTACCAGTTTTGTCACCAGCTTCCCATCTTCTTTTACAATCACACGACCTGCCACAGAAAGAGGACGATCAAACCATGGTGCACAAATCATACCACCATAACGCTCTACGTTTAACTTCACGTATTTGTTATCCACTGTCATTTCCGGATTTTCTTTAATCTTAAAGCATGGAGAATCACTATGACTTGCCATAATACGGAACCCTTTTGCTTCTCCTTCCGGTACAGAAAATGCAATAATAGAAGAATCGTTTCTTGTCACATAATAATTTCCGCCCTTTTTAATTTCCCATTTATCAGCTTCTTTTAATTCTGTATAACCTTCTTTTTCCAGAATTTCTTTCATAGCAGCCACTGCATGAAAACAAGTTGGGCTTTTTTCAATAAACTGAATAAGTTCTTTTGCTGTTTCCTGATACATATTTTTCCTCCTTATCTTATATACCTTATATACATAGTGCCCGTACTCCTTGGAGCCGGGCACTATTCTTCTTATTTGTTTTTAGAACGTTTTGCAATAATTGGCATAATAAATCCAAGTCCGATTAATACGAATGGAGTTACAATATTCATTACTAACTGGAATGGATCTTCTGAGTAAATACCACCGATGCAGGCAAATGCTGTGAATGCAAAGCACCATACACCAAAGATAATACCAACAGTTTTATTTTTAACAAAACGATATTCTGCATGGAATTTGTCTCCTGCTTTCTTCAATGCAATATATGCAACGAATACCCAAAGGTAACGCAGAGGCATACATACAGAGTTTACTTTTACAAGCCATTTTACTAATACGTCTACACTTTCAATACCAAATGCAGGAACGATAATCAGTAAAGATACGATAACCATAACTAATTTATGTCCATTTGTATAAGTGCCGTGTTTATTCTGTTTAAACATAGCCTTTGGAATATAGTTATCATCTGCACTGTCTAAGAGCATACGCAGAGGCGCATCAATAGACAGAATTAAAACTGCAAACTGTCCGATTAAATTTGTCAGAGCATAAACTACTACGAAGAAATCACCCACATGGTAATATTCACCTAATTTCTGGAATGCATAGTAAGCACCGTTTGTCATAAGGTCTGGTGGAATATTATTGGAATCAAACATCATACCTAATGAGATTGTTCCCAATACCGCACATACAGTAACCATGATGGCAAGTGTAATCATACCTCTTGAGAAGTCCTTTGCAGGATTTTTCATCTTATTTACATAAGGTGAAATCTTTTCACATCCGCCTACAGCAAATACCAGAATAGACAAGCTCAGGAAGAACTTACTGTCAAAAGTAGGCATAAAGGTGTCCAGTGACCATTCGATGTCCATTACGTCTGCTCCTGTAATTGCAGGTGCAGCAATCATCATAATGATGAAAAGAATAGACATGATAAACATTGTAGAGCCTGCAAGAGATGTCAGTTTGTTTAAAACGCCAATTCCCTTAGATGCAACCCACACAGCAAACAGGAATAATACAAGACAGATAACTGCCATTAACTTTACATCCATCTGACTGATACGTGCATCTCTGAAGATTGCCCAGCTTGTTGCAATAACTGCGCCGTTTGGCTTCTGTGAAATATATGGCATATGCACAATCCAGTATGTCCATCCTGCCAGATAAGCCATTCTAGGCCCGATTGTTTCTAAGATCCAGGAGCTTACACCGCCGCCTGCTTCTTTGAAAGCACTCCCCATTTCACCAACCATTAACGCATATGGTACAAAATAAATGGCAAAAATTAATGCCCATGAAACAATTGCTTTTAATCCGCCGTATTCAGAAAAGCCGTTAATAACATTTCCAAATCCCCATACTGTTGAAAAGGCCATAAAAGCAAGGCTGTACCACATGATTTTCTTTTCGCTTTTGTGGTTATTCATCACTTCTTCTCCTTGTTTTTAATAAATTTTAGCGACTGCTTATTATACCCTTAACAGCGTCAAATTTTTGACAAATTTTATTTTTCTAATAATCCCATAGCAATTTTCTCCGGTGTAATCGGCATTTCTTTAATACGAAGTCCCACTGCGTTATAAACCGCATTTGCAATAGCTGGACATGGTGTGTTAATTACGATTTCACCAATAGATTTTGCTCCAAAAGGATGGGATTTCTCGTAACTTGGAGCAAATTCCACTCGAATTTTCTTTACATCCTGCCGACATGGAATTTTATACTGCATAAAGGAATTGTTTCGCATCTGTCCTTTTTCATTATATTGGATATCTTCATATAAAGCCATTCCAATTCCCTGTGCAAGACCACCCTCTGTCTGTACTCTGGCAAGGTTTGGATTTACCGGTGTTCCGCAGTCTACCACAGCTACATAATCAACGACTTCAATACTTCCTGTTTCTCTGTCGATTTCTACCTCTGCCATACCTGCCATAAACGGCGGCGGTGAAATTTGTGAAGATCGGTTCACTGTTACATGGAGAGACTGGTTATTTCCGCAAGTTCCCTTTACTGCAATTTCCTCTGCGGAAACTTCTTTCTCACCATCCAGTGTATATACCCTCTGTCCATCAAATTCCGTTTCCTGTACCGGAACATCTAAAATCTGTGCTCCGATTTCTTTAATTTTTTCACGAAGCTCCTTACAGGCATCTGCCACTGCCATTCCTGTAACATAAGTAGTTGCTGAGGCATAAGAACCGGAATCATAAGGAGAAATATCTGTGTCTACACCGAATACTACTATATTTTCCAGCTTTGTCTCCAAAATATCTGCTGCCATCTGTGCCAAAATCGTGTCACAACCCGTTCCCATATCCGTAGCTCCAAGGCTTAAAGTATAGGAAGCATCTTCTCCCATTTTAATGGTTGCACCACCTACATCAACACCTGCAATAGAAGAACCCTGCATAGCAAGAGCTGCTCCTACCCCGCGGATTTTTCCATCTTCTGTTTCATAACAAGGATATTTCTTATCCCAGCCTATCATTTCTTTTGCTTTTTCTATACATTTATCCAAAGTACAGCTTGTAACTACAGGGCTTCCATCGTATCCTACAAAAGCATCCCCTTCTCTGGATACATTTAATTCTCGAAAAGCTACCGGATTCATACCGATTTTTTCTGCAAGCTCATCAATGGCTGACTCTACTGCAAAAATCCCCTGAGTTGCCCCATATCCACGATAAGCTCCTGCTGACATACGGTTTGTATATACCACATCATAAGAAAATCGGTATGCCTGTGTATTTCTATATAGTCCCAATGGCTTATGCGCAGATAATCCTACGGTTGTAGGCCCGTGTTCTCCATAGGCTCCCGTATTAGAAAGCGTATATATATCAATTGCTCTTAACAATCCATTCTCGTCTGCTCCTAAACGAACCTTGACTTCCATCTCATGACGAGGAGATGAACAAATCTGTGATTCATAACGAGAATAAATCATCTTAGCCGGCTTTCCTGTCTTTAAAGTTACAATAGCAGGGTATACCTCTGCCACAGAAGTCTGTTTTGCTCCAAATCCGCCACCAATACGAGGTTTTATTACCCTCACCTTTGATGCACCAATACCCAGCGCTCTTCCTAAAATTCTTCTTATATGGAAAGGAACCTGTGTGGACGCAACTACATTTAATCTTCCAAAATGGTCTAAATAAGTATATGCACGGAAAGTTTCCATCATAGCCTGCTGGTTCGCTTTTGTGTGATAGGTTCCTTCTACTACATATTTACATTCTTTTAAGAGCTCATCCACATCCCCTTTGCTTTCTACACCGGATGCACAAAGATTGCGATGGTTATCTGCACCGACAGGTACTTTTGACTCCCAATTTTCTTCTGGATGTATAATAATTTCACTATCCTTTGCTTTATGGAAATCTAATACAGACTCTAAAATCCGGTATTTCACTTTAATGATTTTTAAAGCCTTATCTACCGCTTTCTCATTTTCTCCTGCCACAATAGCTACGGCATCTCCCACAAATCTTAAATGTTTATCTAAAATCAGTCTGTCATAAGGGCTTAACTCAGGATATGTCTGTCCTGCCATGGTAAAACGATTTTGAGGTACATCCTCATAAGTCAGAATACATGCAATTCCCGGAACCTTTTTTGCTGCCTCTGTTTTAATTTCTTCTATTATGGCATGTGGATGGGGGCTTCGCAGCACCTTAACAATCAAACAATCTTCTGAAGCCAAATCATCTGTGTAAACAGGCTGTCCTGTAACCAGCGCTTTTGCATCTTTTTTTTGCACAGATTTATTTACATAACTCATGCTTTCTTTTTGCCTCCTTTCTTATATTCCAAAAATTTCAGAATACTTCTGGTCTGTCCCACAAAACCGGAACAACGACAAAGATTTCCCGCCAGATATTCCAGAACTTCTTCTTCTGTAGGCTCTTCTATCTCTTCCAACATTGCAAATACATTCATAATAAAACCAGGGTTACAAAATCCACACTGTTCTGCTCCTTCATTTGCAAGGAAATCCCCAAATTCTTCTGCTTCCTTCTGCATTCCTTCTAAAGTAACAATTTCCTGTCCGTCTGCCTGTACTGCTAATATGGAGCAGGAAAGCACTGATTTTTTATTCATAAGAACCGTACACAATCCACAGTTTGCTGTCTCACAGCCTCTTTTTACACTGTAACATCCTTTTTCTCTCAACAAATCTAAAAGTATGGTATCTGCTTCTACCTCTGCATTTATTTCTTTTCCATTTAGCTTAAATTTAATTTCCATTTTCCCCTCCTGCTTTTAACAGTGTTCTTTTTACTAAAACCTGAACAAGGAGACTTCTGTATTCTTTGGAAGCTCTCATATTTCCAGCTGTCCTCACCTGTTCTTTTGCATAAAGTGCAAAGTCACAGGCTGCCTTTTCTTTTTCCAAAGCCTGCATATTCAAAAATCCCTTTAAAATCTTCTCCTTATCCTCTACCAGTTTGGCTCTGAAAGGACAAGCACCCACTACAACTTTTACATCTCCATCTTCCTTTATGGAAACTGCACAAGTCAGCACCGGAAAATCTGTACTACTGTTTCTCTGGCTGATATATGCCATGCGTGCTGGATTTTTCTTTACAATCAAACGTACTAAAATGTCTCTGTCCGGTTTCTCTGCTGCAAATTCTTTTAAAGAAACTCGACCTCTTTTATAAAGCTCCACTTCTGTGTCCATTGCTAAAAACATTGTGAGCACATCAGAAAAGCCATATCTGCCAAAAATACTTCCGCCTACTGTAGCGCGATTTCGAAACTGTACTCCTACAATATGGCGAAGACTTTCTTTCATAGCGCCATTTGTATACTTTGCCAGACCTTTATGTATTTCCAAATCTCTTAGTGGTGTCATGGCGCCGATTTGAAATTCCTCTTCTGTCTCTGTGATTTCATTAAGTCCCAGCCCTGATAAGTCAATGGCTGTACCCACATTTCTGTTTCCCATTTTCAGCCAGAGCATTCCTCCTAATATACATGAGGATTTCTTCTGGTTCAACTTATATGCTTCTTCCAAACTCTCCGGTCTTACATAATTTTTAATTTTTAACATATCTACTCCTTCATTACCATAGAACGTCCTATTACACATTAAAAAAGATTGCGCTGTTGCACAATTTCCTACGAAATAAAAAGCACTGCCTGCGCAGTGCTCCCCTTGTTGTGTTCCCATGAATTTAGTATAACACAGGCTTTTTATGAGAAGCAAGCTTTTTCTCTTTTCTTTTTCTCTAATTCGTATTAAAATCAAGGTACAGATAACCATGAAGGAGAAGAGAAATGAAACATCAAACAGACTTAGGAAAAGACCGAATTCCCATTCTGGTTCTAAAACTGGCAATTCCATCTATGATTGCACAATTTGTTACTGTTCTATACAGTATCATTGACCGAATGTTTATCGGAAACATCAAAGAAATCGGAGATGCAGCCCTTGCCGGCGTAGGTGTGTGCGGTCCTATTGTTACACTTTTGACCTCTTTTGGTACACTTATTGGTTTAGGTGGTTCCATTTTAATGTCCATGCGTATGGGCGCCGGAAGGAAAAAGCAGGCAGAATCTATTCTAGCCCACAGCTTTGCTATGCTGGTTCTTTTTTCTGCCGTACTGACTATATTATTTCTAGTAAGTAAAAAATATCTGCTGAACTGGTTTGGCGCAAGCTCTGTAACCTTCCCCTATGCAAATACTTATCTTACCATTTATACTGCCGGAACGTTTTTTGCCCTTATGGCTATCGGGCTAAATTATTTTATTACCTGTCAGGGATTTCCTGCTATAGGAATGCTTACCGTTTTAATCGGTGCTGTTACCAATATTGTACTGGATCCTATCTTCATTTTCTTACTGGATATGAAGGTTGCCGGAGCTGCTATTGCCACTGTTATCGCACAATTTGCATCTTGCACTTTTGCCTTTTTGTTTTTAATTGGCAAAAAAGTACCCATTAAAATTACATTGCTGAAAAAGCAATCGTTTTCACCTGTGATTGTGCAAAAAATTTTAATACTGGGAATTTCTCCTTTTCTGATACTTGCCACCGATAGTGTCATTATCATTGTCATGAACTCTGTTCTGCAAAAATTCGGAGGCCCTTCAGAAGGAGATATTTTAATCACCTGTGCAACCATTGTTCAAAGCTTTATGATGCTGATTACCGGCCCTATGCTGGGAATTTCCAGTGGTACACAGGCAATCCTGAGTTATAATTACGGAGCAAAAGAAATTAAACGAGTAAAAAAAGCAGAAAAATATATTTTAATTCTCTGCCTTTGCTTTACCACCTTAATGTTTATACTTTCCCGTATTGTACCTCAGTATTTCATCCACATTTTCACAAAAGACCCTCTACAGCTTGAACTCTGTACATGGGGAATTGGAGTATTCACTTTAATGATTATTCCACTTAGTTTTCAGTATGTATTTGTGGATGGTTTAACAGCTCTTGGAAGAAGCAAGACAGCTTTATTCCTTTCTCTTGCCAGAAAGGGAGATTATATGCTTTTCACCATCCTTCTTCCTATTTTCTTCGGCGCACGAAGTGCTTTCTATGCACAGCCTATTGCAGATGGAATTGCCGCTGTTATGGCAACAGCAGGCTTTCTTCTGGTATTTAACAAACACTTAGAAAAACGCGCAAATTCATAACACAGGAGGTATTGTTTATGAAAAAATTTTTGCTTGTATTACTTGCATCAGTAACTGCCCTGTCTTTCGCAGGATGTACAAAAGAGGAGAACTCTCAAGAAGCTGAAGAAGCCGAACTTGACGCAGTATCTTCTTCTTTGAGCGGAACTTTAATCACCTATACCGGCACAGAAATATCTATTGAGACTTCTGAAGGTAAAAAATTATCCTTTGATAACTGCGAAAAAGCACAGCTTGATTTAGAAAACGGAATTATTCCCGGAAATGAAGTAACACTTATGTATGTAGGTGCCATTGAAGATACCGATACCAGTAAGGTAAAAATAAGAAAAATCACTACCACCGACGACAATTCCAGTGTTCTGGCTCTGGCAAAAAAAGCAGAAGAAAGTATTCCTAACAGTACCGGCTCTCCTGTCCTCTTAGAAGAAGACGACAAAGAGGACGATGTCGATGAAAAACCGGAAGATAAAAAGCAAGAAGATGAGAAACAGGAAGATAAACAAGAAAAGCCTGATGAAAAAGTCCCTCCAAAAGAAAATGATAAAAAAGACGACAAGGAAGATGACAAGAAAGACGATACAGATGACAGCGAATTTCCTGTTGGTGGCTCCAGAGAAACTACCATCGCAAGCAGTGTATATGTTCGCTCCGAACCGAAAAGCGGTTCTGAAGTCCTTGGAACTTTACATACGGATGCTGCCGTAACGATTACTAACATAGACGGAAGCGGCTGGTATGAAGTCGATTTCGAAGGACAGAAAGGATATATCTGGAAAGATTATGTAAACTAAAAAAGTAAGAACCTCTCACAGAACATCAGGCATGAAAAATGCGGATTTCTATGAGAGGTTCTTACTTTCAAGATTTAGAGTCTAAAAACCGATATTAGCCGACTGCCCCTTGTTTTTTTGTAAGTATACCATCTTCCATTTCGTAAACTTCATCACACAATACTTCTATATCTTCATGATTATGACTTGTCAAAAGAATTAATTTCCCCTCCGATTTCATCTGTAAAAACAGTTCCCTCATTTCCTGCACTCCGTTCTTATCTAAGCCGTTCATTGGCTCGTCTAAAATCAGAATATCCGGTTTTTCCATAATCGCCTGTGCTATCCCTAAACGTTGGCGCATTCCGAGAGAATATTTACCTACATGTTTTTTATCCGCTGAATCTAAACCAACCAATGACATAGACTCTTTAATTCCTTCATCATCTATATTTTTCTGTATAGAAGCCAAATATTTCAAATTTTTATATCCTGAATAATTCATCAAAAATCCCGGTGTTTCAATAATAAACCCAAGTTTCTGAGGAAAATCAATATCTTGTCCGACAATTTTATTATTCACAGAAATAGTACCTGCTGTCGGTCTCAAAAAACCACAAATACATTTCAATAAAATCGTTTTTCCCGAACCATTTCTTCCAATAATTCCATAAATATTTCCTTTAGAAAATTTTACATTTACATTCTTTAATACCGACTGATTTTTAAATCGCTTATCAAGATTTTCTACTACTATCGTTGCTTCTGTATCCATTTTACCTCCAACTTCTGTAACCGGTTTTCTGCCTTTTCTCTATAATTTACTAAAATACTTAAAACGCTAAAAACAAGAATGCCTATTGTAAAAAATGCAATTCCATACTGAAATGTAATATGATACTTTAGATTATATCCTGCATAAGCATTTATTTGCGCCAACGTAATCGGAGAAAAGCGATTTGCCCAAGGCATCCAGTCATTTGAAATACAAATATCAAGCAATACAAAAAAAGCTCCGACACAAGTTCCCACTGCTTTCCCTGTCAGTTTATTCAAGAAATATATCATTAATCCTAACCAGCTTACACAGCACCATTCCAGCAATGCACTTACAGCCAAAGCAAATATAGGACTATAATTACTAATCATATATTCTGTTACAGAAAACAAAAGTCCGAACTGTACTCCTGCATCTGTTTTCGCCAATGTTCCCCAAATTTTTCCCCATTCACTTCCAATTTCCCCATGACCGATTAACGGCAATATAGACATCAAAAGCAAAAACATAACATAAAGAAACGAAGCGCTGACAATGTAAATCACCTGCCCCAATGCCCATGACTGTTTACCTGCACGTGGCAGCATATAAAAATACCCCTCATCTTCAAAAGGAGCATTGCAAAAAAGAATGACTGCTCCTGCCATCATGACAAGCTGACAAACATAATCGTTAACCAAATGCGGAAATGAATACGGCGTTATTCCTATTTTAACAAAATCACTAAATTCTAATACCGCCTGTAAGTTTTGCGTAATAAAACAAGCAATAATAAGCAAAACTGTTAAAATCCGTATTGATGAAATTGTCCTCCTTAAATTATAGACAGAAATGCGGAGTGCTCTAATAAAGTCTGCCATCTTCCAGCCTCCTTAATACTGTTTTTTGAAAGAAAATCCCAAGAAAAATTACAATTACCGATACAACAACTATACAAATCCAAACAGTAAATACACTGGAGCGAATAATCATGTTGCCGGTCAATAATTTATCTAAACGATACTGGTCTGGGACATGAAAAATACGATATGCCTGAACCGCAAGAAAGCTGACAAAATATGGTGATACAAGCACTACTAAAGGATCGGATATATAGATGGAAACGCACAACGCAATACTGGCACACAACATACCTCTTAAAAATCCTGAAACAATTTCTACGAATGCGTATTCTACCGGATGATATACGGCTATCCATACATGAAATCGGTCTGAAACAAAAGGATCTTGATACACAGAATCTGCCATTGGAAATGCTGATGACAGAAATAAAATCAATATTCCCGTAGCTACTGCAACCACAAGACCGCCACACAAGGCATTGACGATGTATTTTGCAATACAATATCTTTTTTTTCCTTCTCTGGAGACAATAAAATAAAGCGCATGTTCATTGTAGTCTTTACAAAAGGCGGCAGCAAACGGCAACGCCGCAAATATAGGCAAAAAATAAGTACGGCAGACTCCTCCAAATGCCGAATTCCAAAAGAAATAGTGGACACTTCCAATATGGGTTGCGAAGGCTCTTAGCAAATCATTCCATGAATCAAAGCATATAGAAAAACAAATCCCTAAAATACTTATAATCCATCCGATATTGATTGCCCGCTTCATTTCTGCTGCAAATACTTTCTTCACGATATTTCTTCCCCCGTAAACGCATGAAATCGAAGTGCATAGTCCACTTTCTCACCATTGATATCAAATACGCAGCACCACACCGGAATTAATTCCACTTCTTCAAAAGAGTCTTCTTTTATTTTCGGAAAATACTCCAACCATATTTTTGATAAATTATATTCTTGAGATAAGATAACATCTCCGAATTTTTTGACTAATGCTTTTTCTATCCCATCAAATTGAATAACTTCCTTATTTTCTGATTGTTTCTCTAATTCACTCAGTATCCCCTGCAAATTTATTTCACATATACCGGAATTTGAAAATAAAACTGTGGCTTCCATGTTCTGAGCGAGCTGTCCTCGCTCCATGCCTCCTGTCATTCGAATACTTGGATCTTCTGCTCCTAAAATCGGCAATCCGTCAAGACTAAATGTATATTTTATAAAATAGAATTCATCTTCTGTATCAAATGTACGCTCTTGAAATTTACCTGACTCATAAAAGCCTCCTAAATGTTCATCAGCCTTCATCATATCCTGTATGCCGGACATATCCTCTTTTTTCAATGCAAAAACTTTTTTCTCTCCAAAATCCACCCCTAAATCCAACTCGAATAAAAATGCTTCCACATTCTGTACAGCCTGTTCTGCTGTCATAAACGCCAAATCCTTTTCTTCCAGAAGGTTCTCTTCTTCGCCGTAAAAAGCAATATCTGACAAATATCTTATATCATCACTTTTGCGATACATAATTGACCCCGTTCCTAATGCCACGGTTTCATCTTGAAAAGTCATTGCTAATGATTTATCCTCATATTCTTCTAAGTAAATTTCCTCTTTACTGCTTTCCGGCCAAAAAAGCGAGGCAATCTTTTCTTTATCGAATTTTTTAAGTTCGGTGCTATACGTCGCAAATGTTTTTTCAGGAATTTCCATTTTTGTATTTGCAGTTACATGTTCTGTAATCGTACCTTTAATATCAACCTGTCCCGTCTCGTTGGTTTCTTCTATACTTATTTTCTTATCTGTCGTTTCTGACATGTTTTCTTTGTTTTCATTTGCAGAGCACCCTGCCATACTCAAACAAAGCAAAACAGTAACGAAACATACTCGCTTTTTCATGATTTTTCATCCTCTCTCTACTAAATTAAAATTATAAAACCAGCACCCATTTCATTATCTATATTTTCATCACAATTTCAATCCTATTTGCATCAAACGACATTTACAGTTCTTTTTTGGTCAATTTATATATTTTGAACTCACCAGAGACTTTGTCGAAATACTTGTAAAGAGAAATGAAAAAAGGCATATAATAGACCAAAATCGTAGATAAATCGTCTTTTCATACATATTTTTTGCATTCGAAAAACCTATATGATATACTTGAATGTACATTATATAGAAAGCTTGGTAATAAAATGCGTATTTTAATTTGTGACGATGATGTTCTGATAATCGAACAATTACAAAAACTTATTACATACTACTTCGAATCAAACCATCTAAAATGTCCTGAATTAGTTTCTTTTACAAACGGTGAGTCTTTATTAGCTGATAAAGGCGAAAAAGATATTGTTTTTCTGGATATTGAAATGCCCGGCATGAATGGAATTTTTGTTGGTAATGAATTAAAAAAAGCAAATAAAAACATCATAATTTTTGTTGTCACCTCTTATTCGGAATATCTGGACGAAGCAATGCGTTTTCATGTATTTCGTTATCTTTCCAAACCTTTGGACAGACAAAGGTTTTTCCGAAATATGAAAGATGCCCTGGCTTATTACAATACCATGACAACTAAAATCCCTATTGACACCAAAGAAGGGGTATATACGCTTCCCACTTCTCAGATTGTCTTCATAGAAGCACACGGACGAAAAGTAACTGTACATACTGTTCAGCGAGATTTTGAATCCATACATAATATGAATTACTGGCTGGAACACCTTCCTAAGAACTGTTTTTTTCAGACACACCGTAGTTTTATCGTTAATTTTGAACACATAACTGACTTTGATCATTCCACTATACGTTTGACAAATATGCAAACTATGGCTTATCTGACACGTAGAAAATACAGCTCTTTCAAAAATGCTTATCTTATATTTCTTGAAAGTACGAGGTAGACTAAATGACCCTTACTATTCTGCTTTTTTTTACTTTTTTTATAGAAGCCATTATTTTATGGCAATACGCATCTAGTCTTTTTCTTCCATCTCATTCTGTCAGAATAAGATGGATTTTATTAAGTACCCTTTATACAATGTTATTTCTTCTATCTTTGTTTAGGCAAACAAAACTTAATATTATTTGTTTTTTTATAGCAAACACGATTTTTCTTTACACACAATTTAAGCTCAAATTGCTGTTTGCATTATTTCATTCCGCTATCCTTACCACAATTATGGGACTGTCCGAGCTTGCTGTTCTGGGGATTACGTTAAAATTTTCTCCTTACTTCCTAACAGATAAAGGTGTCGGACTTATTTTTTATGCAGTTTTTAGCAAATTATTCTTCTTTGCAATTATTTATCTTTTAGCTCATTTGTTCAAAGGAAAAAATACAAACCAAAGACCGTACTACCACTCCGAACTTTTTTTGATGTTAATACCAATTTTAAGCGTTTTTATTATGTATACCTTTCTTTTCATCGGCGAAAATGCAGCGATTGCTCCACCTGTTAATTTTATGGTAACAGCTTGTGCTATTTTTCTGCTCCTGATTAATCTTCTGGTATTTGGACTCAATCAGTATCTTCAAAAAAAGTACAACGACTTTATTGACATGCAGCTATTACTCCAAAAAGAATCTGACTCTGTTGAATATTACGAAATGTTACTTTCACAAAATGAAAATCAACGTATTCTAATTCACGATATCAAAAAACATCTTTTATCAATTAAACTACTCAATGAACAGAATTGTTCAGAAAAAATAGATATCTATATTCAACAGCTTATGAAATCTTCTGATTTAAGAGAGACTGTGCGAATTTGTGATAATGAAATGCTAAACGCTATTCTCTGTCGTTATCAGCGGCAGTGCAATGACAAACATATCGCATTTCATGCTGACATCAGAAGCAACACTCTCCAACATATCTATCAACACGATATAACATCATTATTTTGTAACTTAATGGATAATGCAGTGGAGGCAGCAGAAAATATCCCTGAGTCTTTTATTGAACTCACCGTACAAAAAAAGGAAAATTCCAATTTTATTGTTATAATAGTTATTAACTCCTGCCAAAGCGCCCCCTTATATAATCAAAATGGATTTCCCATTTCACGTAAAGTAAATAAAGAACGACATGGTTTTGGCATTAAAAGCATTAATAAAATCGTACAACAGTATCAGGGGAATTTAGAAATGTACTACGATATTACTTCCGGTACTTTCCATACACTTATAACCTTAAAAACTTTAAAATAATATTTAAAACAGGAGGGGACTGCCTCACTAAATAATTAGTGAGGCAGTCCCC
>CAJKQE010000004.1 GCA_905201915.1 uncultured Lachnospiraceae bacterium | reverse complement strand
GAGTTAGCTTAGCAATCAAAAAAGCTCCCGACAATGAAGTCACAGGGCGCTGCTAAGAACGAAGCAAACAACGCAGGACAGAAGGCTACACCGGTTGCGGCGGCTCCGGTTGTAGAAGAAAAAATCGATTTCTCTAATGTGAAAATTGAGCCATTATTTGAAGAAATGGTTGATTTTGAGACATTCAGTAAATCCGATTTTAGAGCTGTGAAGGTTCTGGAATGTGAAGCAGTACCAAAATCCAAAAAGCTTCTGAAATTTGTTTTAGACGATGGTACAGATGAGAAAAGAGTGATTTTAAGCGGTATTCATGAATATTATGAACCGGAAGAACTGGTTGGAAAGACTTGTATCGCTATTACAAATCTACCGCCAAGACCAATGATGGGAATTGACTCTTGTGGTATGCTGATTTCAGCGGTACACGAGGAAGACGGTCGTGAAGGATTAAATCTTCTTATGGTTGATGATAGAATTCCGGCAGGTGCGAAATTGTATTAATAAAATGTGATTAAATGGGGCTGTCGCACTAAAGATTAGTGCACAGCCTCTTTTTTGTGCAAAAAAATTACAGCCAGGCTTTCGAAAAGTCTGGCTGTTGGTGTAAAATATAAGTATGCAAACCCTTATATTATTACACAAGAATTATACTTTGAATGAGGAAGGATATCAACTAAAACTTCCTTTAAACTTAGAAACAATTATTCCAGTAGATGATTCTGTGCGGTTGCTGAGTCAGTTTGTGGAGGCTATGGATTTAACGGACTTATATTCTACTTATGAAAGAATAAATACAGTATCGCCAAGAACACTCTTGAAGATTGTTTTATATTCCTATATGAATGGTGATTATTCCTCTCGCTCTATGGAATTGAGCTGTAAGCGAGATATTAATTTCATGTATCTTTTAGAGGGAAAACCAGTTCCTGACCATGCCACTTTTGCCCGTTTCCGAAGTATTCATTTTGCTCCGTGTGCGAAACGAATTCTCGCTGAAATGTCTAATCTCCTTTACGAACTTGGAGAAATTTCGGGAGAAACGATTTTTATAGACGGTACAAAAATCGAAGCCTGCGCCAATAAATATACATTTGTATGGAAAAAGACGGTAACCAAAAATCAGGCGAAGTTGCTGATTAAAATCGCCGATCTCATTGCAGAATGTGAGCAACTTTATGGTATTCGGATTGTTCACGGTGATACTGTTAAAATGACACACGTAAAACAGTTACGCAAAAAGCTGTACGCATTAAAACAAGAAGAAAACATTGTATTTGTACATGGTATTGGGAAACGAAAAACTCAGCTGCAAAAGAGTGTCGAAACATTAGAAGACTATCTGGACCGTTTAAAAGGATATACAAAAAAACTGCATATTTGTGGAAAAAGGAACAGTTATTCTAAAACAGATCCGGATGCCACCTTTATGCGGATGAAAGAAGATGCAATGGGAAATGGACAGTTAAAGCCAGCATTTAATTTACAGCATGGAGTTGATTCTGAATACATTGTATGGCTGACAATCGGACCACAGCCCACAGATACTACCACCTTAATTCCCTTCTTAAAGGAAACAGAAGAATATCTGACATTTAAGTATCAAAAAATCATTGCAGATGCTGGATATGAAAGTGAAGAGAATTATGTATTTCTAGATCAAAATCAGCAGTTGGCATTTATCAAACCATCGAATTATGAAATATCAAAAAAGAGAAAATATAGAAACGACATCGGCCGTATAGAAAATATGAAGTATGATGAAAAAAGTGACTCTTATATTTGTAAAAATGGGAAACAGCTGCCCTTTACACATCTCCGTCGCTCTAAATCTAAAACCGGATATATCAGTGAAAAAAACATTTATCAATGTAAAGAATGTAAAGATTGTCCTTACAAGAAAGAGTGCATCAAGGGGAATAACTGGAAAACACCAATAGAAGAGAGAAACAAAGTGCTTTCCGTAGCAAAAACATTTTTGAAATATCGGGAGGAAGATTTGGAGCGGATTCTTTCTGACGAAGGAATTCTTCTTAGAATAAATAGAAGCATCCAAGCAGAAGGATCTTTTGGTGAACTGAAACAGGATATGCAGTTTCGCAGATATTTGAGTCGTGGCACAGCGAATGTTCTTGCTGAAAGTGTTTTGCTGGCAATGGCAAAAAATGTAAATAAACTTCATAACAAAATCCAAAAAGGGAAAACTGGAAGGCATTTATTTCCTTTGAAGAGTGCATAAATTTAGAGAATCCAAAATTTTTTTCAAATCCAGTTTTGGATTGTATTAAAGTACGGCTTTTTTACGAAAAAGCTATTGTTTCAATAGAAACAGAGCAACTATATAGCGAAAATCAGAAAAAAGGAAGCTGCCGCTTCACGATTTACTAATCGTTAAAGCGACAGCCCCATTTTTAGAACCAAGGAATGGAAAAGTAGACATTAGAAGTGTACCTGCTGAAAAGGGAAAAGAGATTTCAGCTAAAAGGACAGTTCATATTTACCGTCTTTTTTAATATTATAGAGCACTATTACAAGCCATTCTTTATAATGATACAGGTAATCGTTTTATGGTTAAATCATTGTTATTATAAGAAATATGTGATAAAATAAAAATAGATAATATATTATCAGAGAAAGAGGTGAAGAAATGCGACAGCTTGTATGGGAAACAGCAGAAGAACTGGATCAGAAACTTGCACAGCGAGTGCGCAACATCAGAAAAAGGCGTTCTATTTCACAGGAAAAACTGGCTTCTATGAGTGGAGTGAGTTATGGTTCGATCAAGAGATTTGAAATGACAGGAAAGATATCCTTACTCTCACTGACGAAGATTGCAATGGCTTTGGATATTGCTGGTGAGCTTAGAGATATATTCACGAATGTACCATATAAGGATATTCAGGAGGTTATTAATGAAACGAGATAATTCGTTACAAGTATATTATAATGAACGACTGGTCGGGACGCTGGCGATGACAGCCGGTCGTAAAATTGCGTTTCAGTATAGTAAAAGCTGGATTGAAAAAGGATTTTCAATTAGTCCGTTTTCCCTTCCATTAAAAGACCAGGTGTTTATTCCGACGAAAGATTATTTTCAGGGACTTTTTGGAGTATTTGCGGGTAGTCTTCCGGATGGCTGGGGAAGATTGCTGCTGAACCGATTATTACGTTCGTATAAACAAAATCCAGATGATTTGACTGTAACAAGTGGTGGAGCCAGACCGAAGATTATGACATCAATAGATGGAGGGCAGTGGATACAAGAGGCGAAAAAAAGATTCATATGCTTACAGCTGCGGCACTTTTGGAGTTGGATTTTGAACAGCCAAGTATGGATTATCATGGTCTTATGAAGCTGACAAAAATATTAACGAATAATAATGAGATGGATTTAGAAAATATGTTTCGCCGAATGTGCTTTAATGTATTTGCGCATAACAGAGATGATCACTCGAAGAATTTCACATTTCTTTATGATGAAGAAAATGATAGCTGGCGTTTGAGTCCTGCTTATGATCTTACTTATAGTAATACGTATTATGGGGAGCATACGACAGCAGTGGATGGAAATGACGTAATCCGGGAGAAAAAGAAATTCTTGCAGTGGGCATAGCAGCAGGAATGAATAAAGAAAAATGTCTGGATATCATGAAAGGGATCGAAGCGAATGTAAAAGAGCGGTTAGGGGAGTATTTGTAGAAAAAAGAATAAAAAAGGAAAAAGAATGAATATTGTATTGATTATTGCATGGGTACTTGCACTTATATCTGCCATTGTAGTTCCGCCGGATAGTGCATATTTAAGTTATATTGATTTTCATACGCTTGGGCTTTTGTTTTGTCTGATGGCAGTGATGGCAGGAGCAAATCGTCTCGGCGTGTTCCGGCAGGCAGCCGATAGATTACTTACAAAAGTAAAAAACAGTCACCAGTTGGAGTTGATACTTGTTTTTTTATGTTTTATATCCAGTATGCTGATTACCAATGATGTGGCGCTTATCACATTTGTGCCATTTGCAATTCAGGTATTAGAGATGTCTGACCGGAGGGAGAGCATTATTTTGGTGGTTGTGTTACAGACAATAGCAGCGAACCTTGGAAGTATGTTTACCCCAATTGGAAATCCCCAAAATCTTTATCTGTATTCTAAAGCGGGGATGGGAGTGGGAGAATTTCTTATATTGATGCTCCCGTATACTGTTCTTGCGGCGGTGTTACTTTTCGTGACCATTGTCCTTCGAAAAAAACAGCCGTTGCACACGTTACAGATTGCTTCGGAAGTATCTTTCAAGAACTATCGGAAGCAAGTGATCTATGCGGTTTTGTTTGTGCAGTGTCTGCTCTGTGTGGCACAGATATTGCCCGCATGGTTTGTCACTATTGTGACAGTTTTTGTTGTATTTTTCACAGATAGGGATACGTTAAAGGTGATTGACTATTCTTTGCTGCTTACATTTGCGGGATTTTTTATTTTTATCGGAAATATGGGACGTATTCCGGCTTTTTGTGATTTTTTAAAAGGAATCATCAGTGGCAATGAAATACTCACAGCAGTAGCTTCTTCACAGGTCATCAGCAATGTTCCGGCTGCGCTGTTATTGTCCGGATTTACACAGAAATGGGAAGCTTTGATTGTCGGAACAAATATCGGAGGGCTTGGAACATTGATTGCATCAATGGCGAGTTTGATTTCTTACCGGCTTATTGTAGCCTCTGGACCTAGTCGAAAAGGAAAGTATATTTTGTACTTTACAATTGCAAATATTTTATTTTTGATGGTGTTTATTCTGGCTGCATTTATGTTTTCATGATAATAGCACAGAAATATCGGGAAAAAGGTAATTACATCTAATAATGGAAAGGTGGAACGATAAAATGAATGAACAAAGTATCATCCGCGAGCATCTGACGTTTACAGGGAGAGTACAGGGAGTCGGATTTCGGTATCGAGCAAAGCATGCAGCAGACAGTGTGGGAGTTACCGGATGGGTAACAAATGAGTGGGATGGCAGTGTTGTGATGGAAGCACAGGGGACAGCAGAGCAGATTAACAGGGTTTTGAAGATGATCAATCAGAGTCCGTATATTCAGATTTCATGGATAGATAGAAAACCACTTCCTAAAGAGCAGCATGAAAAAGGATTTCATATAAGATAATATTTTTTGATGCCAAAAAGATGCCATTATAATGTATAATAGCCATAGTACATAGATTGGGAGAAAATTATGGTAAATATCTTAATTGTTGAGGACGAAAAGCCGATTTCTGATTTAATAAAGTTATCGCTGAAAGGAGCGGGGTATTTTTGTTCTTGTGCGTATGATGGTGAGACTGCGGCTGATATGATAGAGGAAAACAGATATGATTTAATTCTTCTGGATATTATGATCCCATATATTGACGGATTTGAATTGCTGGAATATATAAAACCCTTTGATATCCCGGTTATTTTTATCACGGCAATGAATTCAACCAAGGATAGGGTAAAAGGCTTAAAAATGGGCGCAGAGGATTACATTGTAAAGCCCTTTGAGGTTGTAGAACTTTTGGCAAGGGTTGAGGTGGTACTCAGAAGATTTCATAAGACTTCGGATATTATCCAAATTAATGATAAGCTGACAATTAATTTGAAACAGCATGTGGTTCGATATGATGAACAGGAAGTAGCGCTGACACCAAAGGAATATGATTTGCTTGTGCTTTTTGCACAGAATCCAAACGTGGCATTATATAGAGAAACTATATATGAGCGGGTATGGGGAGGAAACCTGGAATATACCAGTAAGACAGTGGACTTGCATGTACAGAGACTTCGAAGAAAAGCTCATCTGGAAGACATGATAAAAGCAGTTAATAAAGTAGGATATCGATTGGAGATGAGGACATGAAGTTTCGATATAAAGTGACTTTGTGTATGATTTCCATGATTGCGTTTATTTTTGGAATTGGTGGTACATTTCTTTTATACAGTTCCTTTCAAAGCTCCATAAATCGTGAAAAGATATCTGCAATAAAATCATTTGACATGGTTATTCATACATTTTCTCTGCTTAGTCAGGAAACTACTTGGACGACAGCAAGTGAGATTTCTAAGGATTTTGGGAAGATTGTGGAACAAAATGATTTGTTTGTTGCTATAAGTCTGCATAAAGACAAAGAACTTATATATAAAAGTAGTGATTTTGTGAATGATATGGAAGAAATGTGTGATAAAGCAGATTACAGAAATGTAGCATATAAGATTATCCGTAGTGAAAATCAGTACTATATTCAGCTTTGTTCAGTGATTAAAGTGGAAAATGCAGACTTATATATAGATGCTTTATATGACATTACAAAAGTATACGAGCAAAGAGAGGAATTGCAGAAACTTTATATAGCGGTTTTTCTTTTTGTAGTGACCTGCAGCGCAGTTTTCTCTTATATTTTATCATATTTTTTAACAAAACCCATAAGCAGGCTGAAGAAAATCGTTTCCAGTATTACACAAGGGAACTATGATTTGAGAAGTGATATTCATACAAACGATGAGATAGAAGAACTTTCAGTAGAATTTGACCGTATGACAGATACGCTTGTTGACAAAATGGAGGAATTAAATGCGGCGGTGGACAGACAGAATCAGTTTATTGCAAATTTTACACATGAACTGAAAACGCCAATGACATCTATGATTGGATATGCAGATTTGTTGAGACGTCAGAATTTAAGTCAGGAGGAGCAGACAGACGCTGCAAACTATATATATTCTGAAAGTAAACGATTGGAGAGGCTGTCTATAAAGCTTCTTGAACTCATTGCCGCAGGTAATAAAGAGCAGGAGCTGACAATTCAAAACCCGGCATATTTGATAGAAAATGTGGTGAAGCATTATGTACCATATTTTCAAGAAAATGGGATAGAGATAGAGAAAAAATGTGAGGCTGGTAATTGTATGCTGGAACCGGATCTTTTTGTCTCTCTGGTTGTAAATCTCTTAGAAAATGCCAGACGTGCTATGGAAAATGGTGGTGTTATCAAAATAGTACTTTCCATGAAAAAAGATGGTTGCGATTTGCTCATTCAGGACACCGGATGTGGTATTCCAAAAGATAAACTGGTGCATATAACAGAAGCCTTTTATCGTATAGATAAAGCCAGAAGCCGTAGCTTTGGAGGTGCCGGACTGGGGCTGTCACTTTGTGATCGGATAGCAAAAATTCATAACGGAAGTCTTTCAATAGAAAGTGAAGTGGGTGTTGGAACAGTGGTGAAAGTGCAGATACGGGGAGGCAGAATATGAAAAAGTATTCATGGGTATTTGGAGTATTTATCATGATTTTATGCATTGGTTTTGGACTGTTTTTTCCTCGTATTGTCTTTTCAAATGTTTTAAATGAAAATCTGGAACAGGTGGAAAAATATAAGGTAAATCCCATAGAAATTACCCATTCCAATAGTATTATAGAGGCTATGAGAGTCGTGTATAAAAAAGACTATGAGTTTGATTATCAGGAAGAACTGGCAAATTTATCAAGAGAAGAATTAGCAGAAGTCTGTAACTCTTTCCTGCAGGGATTGCAATTAGAGGGATGGGGTTATATGCAGATAAGTATTGATAAATCAAGTATGGATGCAAAATGTAACCTGCTGGTTATGAAGGATTCCTCTACTTCTGCTGTAATATGGACGGTGAAAGCGAAATGCTTAACAGGTGATGAATTGGTGCTGTGTGTGGATGATAAGAATAAAAAGGTTGTCCAGATGAGTTACAATGTTACAGCAGATGACGGAAATTCAGCAGCTTATTGTATTGATAATAAAAATAGCGAGTATGTTAAGGCTAATTTAATTTCATATTTAGAAGAGTATTATGAACTTAGTATAGAACCGGAAGATGATAGTTATGACGTAATCAAATTGGTTGATAAAAACAAAGATGAAATTTTGATGTCTGTATATTTTTATTATAAGGGACCTGAATTATTACCATTTGAATGATGCCAAATGGATGGCAAACTGAATATATTTTGAAAACGCACCGCGCTATCCTTTAGAAAAAGGAAAGAGAGGTGCGTTTTGTGATTAAGAGGAAAATAAGACGAAGAAAGGGAATGTCACGTAAAAGAAGGATGGTAGGTGTATTGATGAGCGAAATTATGGTATGTGTGATTTTTGTCATAGTTGCAGCAGGAGTTGTCAGAACAAGCGTTTCGGCAGAGGGAAAAATTTTATATAAACATAACAATTCTAAAAAAATTAATCAGAATAATGATAATTTGAAAAATGATTCATCAACAGATGCGGGCACGAAGTGGAACTTAATTTTAGTAAATAGTTCGCACAAGCTGGATCAATCTTATGCCGAAAATATATCTCTTACACAGCTTAGAAACGGGCAGAGTATTGATTCCAGATGTTATCCTGAATTGCAGCAGATGATGGATGATTGCCGTGCGCAGGGATATTCACCAATTATTTGTTCTTCCTATCGGACTCATGAAAAACAACAGGAACTTTTTAACCAGCAAATTCAGATATATATGAAAGATGGGATGGACAGACAGGAGGCAGAAGAAAAAACGGCAAAATCAGTTGCAATTCCGGGGACAAGTGAACATGAGTTAGGGCTGGCTGTAGATATAACAGATATTGCGGAACAAAAAATAGTCAGTGGAATGGAGGAACAGCCTGTACAACAATGGCTTATGAAAAATTGCTGGAAATATGGTTTTATACTGCGCTATCCTGAGGATAAGGCAGATATAACGGGAATTGTCTATGAACCATGGCACTATCGATATGTGGGCAAGGAAGCAGCAAAATATATTTACAGTAATCAGATTACACTGGAGGAATATTGCTATCACCATTGATTTTTTCTATACCGATTGGTATAATGTGAGTAAAAGTTATTCACAAGCAGGAGGAATGATTATGGCATGGTATGAAGAGGCAGTGTTTTATCATATTTATCCTATTGGCATGACAGGTGCGCCTAGAGAAAATAAGGGAGAAGAGGTAGTACACAGGTTTGAAGAACTGGACAAATGGCTTCCTCATATTGCAGATTTAGGTTGCACTGCTATTTATATAGGACCGTTGTTTGAATCCAGTACCCATGGATATGATACAAAGGATTATAAGGTTGTGGATCGTAGATTAGGAGATAATGAGGATTTCAAACGCTTTGTCAGAAAGGCTCACGAGGCAGGCATTCGGGTTGTAGTAGACGGTGTATTTAATCACACGGGAAGAGAATTTTTTGCCTTTCAGGATATACAGAAAAACAGAGAGCAGTCACCATACTGTAGTTGGTACAAGGGTGTTAATTTTGGCTGGAATAGTCCTTATAATGACGGATTTGGTTATGAGGCATGGAGAAATTGCTTTGAACTGGTGAATTTGAATTTATGGGAGCCGGCTGTGCGGGAATATCTTCTTGGAGTTATTGATTTCTGGATTGATACTTTTGATATTGACGGTATTCGTTTAGACTGTGCAGATTGCCTGGAATTTTCTTTCATGGAAGAGATGAGAAAGAGAACCCGTGAGAAAAAGGAAGATTTCTGGCTTATGGGCGAGGTCATTCATGGAGATTACAGCCGTTATATTCAGGATGGGCAAAAAATGCTTCACAGTGTTACAAATTATGAATTGCATAAGGGGCTTTATTCCGGACATAATGATCACAATTATTTTGAGATTGCGCATACAATTCGCCGAGAATTTGATGAAAACGGTGGGATTTATAAAGGTATGAAGTTATATTCCTTTGTGGACAATCACGATGTAGACAGAATTATCAGTAAAATTCAGGTAAAAGACCACATTTTTCCTATTTATACACTGCTGTTTACACTTCCCGGAATTCCTTCTATTTATTATGGCTCTGAATGGGGAATTGAAGGACGCAAGGAGGGTGGAAATGACGATCCACTGCGTCCGGCAGTAGAGATTGAAGAGGCTTTAAATAAGGAAAAAGATTCTAAGATTATGCAGCATGTGAAATGGCTGGGAAATCTGCATAAGAAATATACAGATTGTCTTGCTTATGGAAGATATCGGGAACTACTGCTGACAAACAGGCAATATGCTTTTGTCAGATTTACTCAGGAGCAGGGGCTTGTTGTGGCAGTAAATAATGATGAGCAGGAAGTGAATATAAGTATTCCGGTGCCATTTGCTGATAAGAGGTATATCAATCTGGAAACAGAAGAACAGTTACCAGTGGAAGGCGGTAGGATTTGCCTTACTATGAAAGCGGCAGGAAGCGCTTTTATAGAAATAAGAGAATAATAGTATGATGATAATAGGTGAAAAGGTTGAGTAAAATCAGCTTTTCACCTTTATTTTTAAGCTTGTATCCAGATTAGAAATGATATTTGATAAAAAAATTGACTTAAGGTCATATTTTTTTCTCCGAAATTATTGACATCTCAAATTCTGGTGATAAAATATACGAATTGCAGACAATATGCTTATATAAGAAGATTATAGAAAAGCGAGGGAAAAGCATGAAGAGGGCATTTGAAATTTTTAGAAGAGATGTCAATCGATTATCCCATAATATGGTAGCAATGATTGTTACCATTGGTGTATGTCTGATACCATCTCTATACGCATGGTTTAATATTGCAGCAAATTATGATCCTTATGCAAATACAGGAAACATTAAGATTGCAGTGGCAAATGCAGATAAGGGTACGGAAAATGAGTTGATAGGAGAACTAAATGTAGGGGAGGAAATTGTCCAAAATTTAAAGAAAAATGATAGTTTAGGTTGGAAATTTACAGATGAAAAGAAGGCGGTGCAGGGTGTAAAGTCGGGAAAATATTATGCGGCTATTGTGATACCTGAGGATTTTAGTTCTTCTTTTGTGAGTATTCTTTCCGGTGATATGAAGCAGCCTCAGTTTGAATATTACTTAAATGAAAAGAAAAATGCCATTGCCCCTAAGGTTACAGGTACAGGTGCGTCTACGATTCAAGAGCAGGTAAATGAAGAATTTATTGCTGCAGCGGCAGGCTCTGTTTCTAAAATTTTGGGACAGACAGCAGAGCAGATGGGTACACAGGTTGACACAGTGCAGGAAAGTCTGATTGCAAAAATGCAGACAGCAGAGGAAAATCTGGAAGAATATCAGGTGGTTTTAGAAAATTTAAATAAAACTATTGATGGAAGTGATGATTTAATAAATGGAACTCAGGAAACGCTGGATGCTCTGAAAAGTGCGGTAGCATCGGGAGCAAAATCTATGAATAATGGAACAGATATTTTAGCTTCCGTGAGAAATAGCGTAGGTGCATTAAGCGTCGGTTTATCTGATGGTCTTACGCAGGGAGCAGATGCGTTGTCCGGTATCAGCAGTGCAGTGGGAACAGACCTTGGAAAGTTGAATGAGAAAGTACAGAATGTAAATGAGAAGATTGGAAATACCATTACATCTATGCAGGATTTAATCTCAAAAAACGAGGAAATTCTGACAGTTCTTAGAGAACTTGATAATCAAGTTCCAGGAAATCCGTTGTCTGAAATCATAGAAAAGCTGGAAACAGAAAATCAGAGACATAAAGAGATATTGAAAAATCTTCAGACAGGGAACAATAGTATAGGGAATGCCGTAAATACATCTGTTCAAGGATTAAATCAGATTGCTTCGGTTATTCAGGACGGACAGAAAAATCTCCAGACTTCCAGAGCTTCTTTTGAGAAAAATGTGCTTCCTTCCTTAAATCAATCTTTAGATTCTTTTGCACAGCTTTCAGGAAAGGTTTCGGGAGTTCTTGCCGGAGTAGAGCCCTCCGCAGAACAGCTTAAAAATGTAACGGGGGATTTGAAACAGACGTTAAGTGATACAAAAACAGCCATGGCGAGTACCAAAGAGGCTCTTGATGATGTGCAGAAAAAACTGAATACTGCTATTACAGATTTGGGGGCGCTGCAAAGCTCAGATATTTACCTGAGTTTAAAAGAGCTGACAAAAAAAGATACAGGAGAAGTAGCTGAATTTATGCATTCTCCGGTACAGTTGGAAACGAAGAGCTTTTATCGTGTGGAAAATTATGGTTCAGCTATGGCACCTTTTTATACAAATCTGGCAATCTGGGTAGGCGGTATTGTTTTAATCGCTATTTTTAAGATGGAAGTAGATAAAGATGAGAAGATTAAAAGCTTTACAGTAACACAAGGATATTTTGGAAGATGGATTTTATACATAACAACAGGTTTGATACAGGCGCTTATTATTTGTCTTGGAGATATCTACCTTTTGAAAATACAGTGTAAAAATCCGGCGGCCTTTGTATTTGCAGGTTTATTTGCTTCTTTTGTATATGTTAATTTGATTTATGCATTGTCTATTACTTTTAAACATATTGGAAAAGCCTTGAGTGTTATTTTAGTCATTCTCCAAATTCCGGGCTCTGCGGGCACGTATCCCATTGAAATGACACCGGCATTTTTTCAGTTTGTTCATCCTCTTTTGCCATTTACATACGGGATTAATGCTATGAGAGAAGCAATTGCAGGGATTTATGGTATGCATTACTGGAAAAATATTCTTTGTCTGGCAGTGTTTTTGCCGATTGCTTTGGGAATAGGTCTTCTTTTAAGACCGCATCTTTTGAACTTGAACTATTTGTTTGACCGTAAGCTGGCTGAAACAGATTTGATGATTTGTGAAGAAGAGGGGATGCAAAGAGAAAAAATCAGTTTGTCAACAGCAGTGAAAATTTTAGCCGGGCAGGATGAATTTCGTAAATCCTTAAATGATAAAATTGAAAAATTTCAGTCTAATTATCATAAGAAAATACGGCGAGGATTTCTTGCAATTGTTGTCATTCCTATTATTTTTCTCATCCTTATGTTTAGTATTGACTCTAAAATGGTATTTTTAGTATTGTGGATTGCCTCAATTATACTAATTGCCTTATATTTAATTGTTGTGGAATATATACATGAAAGTTTAAAAAGAAAGAAACGTTTAAGTGAGATGTCGGATGAGGTGCTTTTGAAAGAAGTAAAAGAAAATACCCAGAGAGGAGAAGGGGAACAATGAGAAATATATGGAAAATCTTCATAGGAGACCTGAAGAAAATCAAAAAAAATGCCATTGCATGGATTGTTATTCTGGGACTTAGCGTTGTTCCATCTCTTTATGCGTGGTTTAATATTGCTGCCAGTTGGGACCCTTACAGTAATACAGGCAGTCTGAAGGTGGCAGTTGCCAACGTAGATACAGGATATGAGGGTGAATTGCTTCCGATTAGTATCAATCTGGGTGAGCAGGTAGTTTCAGGACTTCGTGAAAATAATCAGCTGGATTGGGTATTTACAGATTCTCAAAAAGCAGTGGAAGGTGTAAAATCCGGAAAATATTATGCAGCCATTGTGATACCGGAGACTTTCAGTAATGATATGATGAGTCTTTTTTCTGATGATGTAGAACATTCTGATATTTTATATTACTTAAATGAAAAGGAAAATGCTATTGCTCCGAAAGTAACAGATAAAGGTGCAGGGGCTGTACGAAAGCAGATTGCAGAATTATTTACGAAAACAATTTCTCAGGTGGGATTACAGCTCATGGATAGCCTTTCTTCTATGATGAGTAAGGAAGACTCTCAGGAAATGATTGGAAGAGTACACGAAAATATTACAGAGATTGCAGATAGTCTTTTAGCTGCGTCAGGTACTATAAAGGCTTTTTCTAATATGACAGACTCTATGGGAAATACACTGGAATCCACATCTTCTTTTTTAAAACAGACAGGAAGTAATGCAGATACCAATTTATCGCTTCTTACAGATACAGGAAAAAGCGTTAAGAGCTTAAAAGATGCTTTATCAGGTACTACGGACAGTGTAAATGATGTGTTGGCGGCAGGCAGTGATGTTTACCAAGCAGTATCGGAACAGGTGGATGAGACATTTTCATCTTTGTCACAGGATGCTGCAGCAGCGGGTGAGAGTTTAAATGGACTGGCAGAACAAGTGCAGGTAATCATTGACAGATATGCTTCTTTTCGTGATAGTTTGCAAGGGGTCAGCGATTCTTTACCGGAAGCTTTTCCACATATAAAAGAACAGCTTGGCACAGTGATAGGGAAATTAAATACTTCTATTGCTCAGCAGGAGGCTGTAAGAGATAAATTGTATGAGGCTGCTGATAAAATTTCTCAATCTATTTCGGATGCAGGCAGCTACCAAAGTGAATTAAAAGAGCTTGCAAAGCAAAGTGCACAGCAAATTCAGAATGTGCAGACAGATTATGAGAAGAACGTAAAGGGGAATTTAGACCAGCTGTTTCAGACACTCAGTAACACCAATAAAGATGTGTCTTTGATTTTATCAAAATTAGATGAGGGAGCACAGGGGATTGAAGATTTGTCAGGCTCCGCAGCTTCTGATTTGGGAAAATTAAAAACAGCTTTGGATACTTCGGCTTCTTTGCTGGATGAAGCTTCTGGTAGAATGAATGATGTTTTACAGAAACTTTCAGAAGCGGCAGAGAACGGAAATCTGGAAATATTAAAGGATGTTCTGAGAAATGGCCCTGATACAGTGAGTTCTTTTCTTGCTTCACCAGTGAAAATGGAAACAAAAAGTATATATCCGGTAGAGAATTACGGTTCGGCTATGGCGCCGTTTTATTCTACCTTGTCTATTTGGGTTGGTGGTATCGTATTAGTTGCTATGATGAAAGTAACTCTGTCAGAGGAGAGAAAGAAAAAACTTCATCATGTAAAAAATTATCAGATTTACTTTGGCAGATATTTGCTGTTTTTTATTATGGGGCTCATTCAAAGCGGTTTAATCTGTCTGGGAGATTTATTCTTTCTGGGTATTCAATGTGAGCATCCGTTTTTATTTGTATTGTCAGGCTGGCTTACCAGTATCGTGTATGTAAATATTATTTATACCCTGACAGTTTCTTTCGGCGATGTGGGAAAAGCAATCTGTGTTATTTTACTGGTTATTCAGGTGGCAGGTTCCGGTGGAACCTTTCCAATAGAGATGGCGCCATCTTTTTTCCAGAAGGTATATCAGTTCCTGCCTTTTACCCATAGTATGGGAGCAATGCGGGAAGCGATTGCCGGTTTGTATGGAAATATTTATGTAAAAGAACTGGGAACTTTGGGATTGTTTTTGATTTTTTCCCTGCTTTTAGGATTGGTATTTCGTAAGCCTGTTATTCGTTTAAATGAGTTGTTTACGGAAAAATTGGAGGAAACAAAATTGATGTAAAAATATATTTTGTTGTTGACTTTTTTATCTCTCTGAACTATATTATAGATATAACAATTAAACGAATGTTTAATCATTAAGAAAATATTATATTAAAAAGAGAGGTATTTTATTATGAAGAAGACTTATAATATTGAGGTGGATTGTGCAAACTGTGCAAATTTAATGGAAGATACTACACGCAAAGTTGAGGGTGTTGCATCTGCAACTGTAAATTTTATGACACAGAAGATGATTGTGGAATTTGAAGAAGGACAGGATGCCAAAAAGGTAATGAAAAATGTTTTAAAGGCTTGCAGAAAAGTAGAGCCGGATTGTGAAATTGAACTTTAAGAAACAGCACCCCGGATGCAAATTGCAAAAGGGGTGTAAATTTATCACAGAAAGAAGGTGGAAGTCGTTATGAATAAAAAACAGAAAAAAATGTTGACCAGAATTATCATTACAACAGTTATGGTAATTGCATTGAATTTAATACCTACCACAGGAATATTAAAGTTAGCCCTTTACCTGGCAGCTTATTTAGTTATTGGATATGATATTTTGAAAAAAGCCGGAAGAGGTATTTTGAACAGACGTGTTTTTGATGAGAATTTCTTAATGGCAGTGGCTACTGTAGGGGCCTTTGCTTTGGCGATTTATTCCAAAAGCGGAGATTATAATGAAGCCATTGCAGTTATGCTGTTCTATCAGATAGGTGAATTATTTCAAAGTTATGCGGTGCGAAAAAGCCGTAGGAATATCAGTGCTTTGATGGATATTCGACCTGATTATGCTAATATAGAGCGTGATGGAAAGCTGGAAAGAGTAGATCCTGATGAAGTTGAGATTGACAGTATTATTGTTGTTCAACCGGGAGAAAAGGTTCCTTTAGATGGAATTGTTATGGAGGGAAATTCCAGTTTGAATACAAGTGCTTTAACAGGAGAGAGTCTTCCTCGTGATGTAAAGCAAGGCGATGAGATTATCAGCGGCTGTATCAATATAAATGGTGTGCTGAAAATCAGGACAACAAAGGAATTCGGAGAGTCTACCGTATCTAAGATTTTAGAACTTGTGGAAAATTCCAGCTCCAGAAAATCGAAATCAGAAAACTTTATTTCTAAATTTGCCAAAGTATATACACCGGCAGTTTGTTATAGTGCATTAGCATTGGCAATTCTTCCTCCATTGGTACAGATGTTATTCTTAGGACAGACAGCTCAGTGGGGCGTATGGATTTACCGTGCATTGACATTTCTTGTTATTAGTTGTCCATGTGCTCTTGTTATCAGTATTCCTCTTAGTTTCTTTGCGGGAATTGGGGGTGCAAGTAAGGAAGGTGTATTGATTAAAGGTTCTAATTATATGGAAACCTTATCTCAGGCAAAATATGTGGTTTTTGATAAAACAGGAACTTTGACGCAAGGTGTTTTTGAAGTAAGCGGTGTTCATCATAATGTGATAGAAGAAAGGAAACTGTTGGAATATGCGGCATTGGCAGAATGTGCATCTTCTCATCCAATTAGTAAGAGTATTCAGAGAGCTTACGGAAAAGAAATTGACAGAAATAGAGTTTCGGATATTCAGGAAATCAGTGGTCATGGCATTATTGCAAAAGTAGACGGAAGAGAAGTTGCGGCGGGAAACAGCAAGCTGATGAAAAAAATAAATGTGGAATATCATGGCTGTCATGATGTGGGAACAATTGTCCATGTGGCAATAGACGGAAAATATGAAGGGCATATTGTGATTTCTGATATTGTAAAGGAACATTCTAAAGAGGCTATTGCACGACTGAAAAGGGCAGGAGTGAAGAAGACGGTTATGCTTACCGGAGACGCACAGTCTGTGGCAGAACAGGTTGCACAGTCTTTGGGAATTGATGAAGTTTATGCGGAATTGCTTCCGGGAGACAAGGTAACAAAGGTAGAAGAACTCCTTGCAGAGAAGTCTGAAAAGGAAAAATTGGCATTTGTAGGTGACGGTATTAATGATGCGCCGGTTCTTACTCGTGCAGATATTGGAATTGCCATGGGAGCTATGGGTTCTGATGCAGCTATTGAAGCGGCTGATGTAGTTCTGATGGATGATGATCCTTTAAAGATTTCCAAAGCCATTAAGATTTCCAGAAAATGTCTTGGTATTGTATACCAGAATATTATTTTCGCTTTAGTAATTAAATTTGGCTGTCTGGCACTGGGTGCAATAGGAATTGCCAATATGTGGTTTGCTATTTTTGCAGATGTGGGTGTTATGATTATTGCGGTT
The DNA here is from genome assembly GCA_905201915.1 of uncultured Lachnospiraceae bacterium. Taxonomy (GTDB): domain Bacteria; phylum Bacillota; class Clostridia; order Lachnospirales; family Lachnospiraceae; genus Blautia. Next base: position 58,655 of record CAJKQE010000004.1, on the reverse strand, counting down.
TTAAATGCAATTCGTACCCTTCGCGTCCATAATTTATAAAAATTCCTTCAGGAAACGGTTGCTTTTCTGTTATTTAGCACGTATACTGTATAAAGAAAAGAATTTAAGGAGCTGTTTTATAAGACAGCTCCAATCCTTACGATATGAGTTAGATGAAACTAATAGGAAAGAAGGCAGAGGATGAAACTAAGTGAGTTACAAATAGGAAGTACGGCAACCATTCTTTCGGTAGGAGGAACAGGGGCTCTACGTCAGCATTTTCTGGATATGGGTTTAATACAGGGGACAGAAGTAACTGTAGTGAAATATGCTCCTATGGGAGACCCGATTGAGCTGCGTATTCATGGATATGAATTGACAATTCGTTTAGAAGATGCAAAAAATATTGAAATCAGTAAAGAGCATAAACCAAAAGATAAGGAAAATAAAAGGAAAAGGGAAGAAAAGCTTCATCCCGGATATGGAGAGGGTGGAAAATTCCATGACAGAAAAAATGAGAATCCATTACCGGACAGTGAAACGTTGACATTTGCTTTGGTAGGAAATCAGAATTGTGGAAAAACAACACTGTTTAATCAGCTTACAGGTTCTAAGCAGCATGTAGGAAACTTCCCCGGCGTTACCGTAGACCGTAAAGACGGTGTAATCAAAGGCCATAGTAATACATTAATTACAGATTTACCGGGAATTTATTCTATGTCTCCTTACAGTAGTGAGGAAATTGTGACAAGAGAGTTTGTTATCCGTGAAAGACCAAAGGGAATTATCAACATTGTAGATGCAACCAATATTGAAAGAAATATGTATCTTACTATGCAGCTTTTAGAGCTGGGATTTCCTATGGTAGTGGCCTTAAACATGATGGATGAACTTCGGGAAAATGGAGGTTCTGTTCTGGTTAATGAAATGGAGGCAGCCCTTGGTGTTCCTGTTGTGCCGATTTCAGCAGCAAAAGGAGAAGGAATTGAAGAACTTGTCCAGCATGCTCTTCATGTGGCAAAATATCAGGAAACACCGCTGGAAACAGATTTTTGCCGAAAAGAAGAAGGAATTCACAGAGGAATTCACGCAATTATGCATCTTATTGAAGACCATGCCCAGAAAACGGGAATTCCGGTACGTTTTGCAGCCAGCAAGGTAATGGAAGGTGACAGAAAGATTTTAGAGCAATTAGAGCTTACAGAAAATGAACAAAATATTGTAGAACAGATTGCAAAACAGACGGAGGAGGAAACAGGACTTGACAGATCAGCAGGGATTGCCCAAATGCGTTTTCAGTATATTGAAGATGTCTGTGGGGAGGCTGTAGTAAAACCTAAGGAAAGCAAAGAACATATCCGTAGCAGAAGTATTGACCGTTTTCTCACAGGAAAGTATACAGGAATTCCTGCATTTATCGGAATTATGGGAATTGTATTCTGGCTTACATTCAGTGTGGTAGGGGCATTCCTTCAGGGGCTTTTAGAGTCCGGTATTACTTATCTCACAGAGTTGGTAGATTTGGCAATGCAGGAAGCCCATGTGGCAGGTGTATTACATTCTCTTGTCATTGATGGTATTTTTAATGGCGTAGGTGGTGTGCTGAGCTTTTTGCCGATTATCGTAACCTTGTTTTTCTTCTTGTCCCTTTTGGAAGACAGCGGATATATGGCTCGCGTGGCATTTATTATGGATAAGCTGCTTCGAAAACTGGGACTTTCCGGCAGAAGTATTGTTCCTATGCTGATAGGATTTGGATGTACAGTTCCGGGAGTTATGGCAAGCCGTACACTTCCTTCTGAGAGAGACAGAAAGATGACAATCTTACTGACACCATTTATGAGCTGTACTGCAAAGCTTCCGATTTATGCGTTTTTTACAGCCGCATTTTTTCCAAAACATGGTGCGCTTGTTATGATTTCTTTATATGTTTTTGGAATTGTAATGGGAATCGTAATGGCATTGATTTTTAAAAAGACAGCATTTAAAGGGGAAGCAGTTCCTTTTGTTATGGAACTTCCGAATTATCGTATGCCGGGATTGAAAAATGTAGGACATTTGCTGTGGGATAAAGCAAAGGACTTCCTTCAGAGAGCTTTTACCGTTATCTTTATTGCAACCATTGTAATCTGGTTCTTGCAGAATTTTGATACAAGTTTGAACATGACAACAGATTCACAGAATAGTATTCTGGCGTTAGTTGCCGGTGTATTGGCACCTGTTTTTGTACCTGTGGGATTTGGAGATTGGAGAATTGTTACAGCGTTGATTTCAGGTTTTCTGGCAAAGGAAAGCGTGGTATCTTCTCTTACCGTATTATGTGGAAGTACTACTGCCTTACAAGGTAGCATAAGTATACCAGGAGCAGCAGCATTATTGGTATTCTGCCTTCTTTATACACCATGTGTGGCAGCAATCGCCTCTGTAAAACGTGAACTGGGTGGAAAATGGGCAACAGCTATGGTAGTTGGGCAGTGTGTAATCGCATGGATTGCAGCATTTGCAGTTTATCATATAGCTATATTGCTCTAAGTTTAGAAAAAATAAGGAGTTGTCGTTTTAAACATCATTCAGAAATATTTATACACTTTTCACGAATTTGTCCGGTACGCTTTGAGATTATAAGCTCAAAGTGAGCACAGACTGAGCATAAAATGTATAAATATTCTGGAGATGAACTTAAAGCGCCAGCTCCTTATTTCTCAGATACGCAGGAAATATCCATCATCTGTTCAATCATGTGATGGAGAGACTGCGCTTTTTCTGATGAACTGGCTTTATAATAAGTTTCTTTTCCTTCTCTGCGGGTTTCCACCAGTCCGCTGCTTTTTAGAAGACGTAAGTGATGTGCAACAGCAGGACTGCTCATATCCATTAAGGCAGAGATATTGATTACACATTCTTCGCAGTGACATAAAATCCAAAAAATACGAATACGTGTGGTATCACTAAGTTGTTTGAATATAGAAGCAACAATTTGGAATTTTTCTGTGTCAGGTATATGTTGTATTAAATGTTCACCATGTTCGCCGTGTTGATGGGGCAATGTATGTTCTTCCATAAAAGTATTTCCTCCTTTATTTCCTATAGTGTAACATAAAATATTAAAAATGAAAATTGTGAATAATGTAGATTGACGGTGAAAATAATTTGAACTATAATGGATAAACCATAAGAAAGGGGGAATTTGATAATGGAGAAAACATTATGTGTGGCGAAATTGTTTAACGATTTATTCAGAGCAGAAAATGGTACAGATATGGACCAGATGCGAATGCACAAAATGATGTATTTGGCTCAAAGAGAGTCCCTTATGTATGATAAAAAACCTCTTTTTGATGCGGAATTTCAAGGATGGAAATTTGGACCGGTTTTGCTGGAGGTACGAAGCGAATATGTAACGGGAAATAGGTTTTGTCTTGTTGATGAGACAGTTAGTGAAAGAACCAAAATGCTGGTTAAATCTGTTTACGAAAGATATAAGAGCATGTCTTCATGGAAACTCAGCAGTCTTTCTCATAGTGAGGTATCATGGAAATGTTCAAGAGAAGGTCTGGATGCAAATGACAATGGAACTGCTACATTGAAACTGGCAGATATGCGAGTAGACGGAGCACGAGAACTTTTAAGAAGGAAGAAAACAGGAGAAGCAGATTAAAGAAGGTGATTTAAAATTAATATTCAAGAGCAAAAAATATGGTTGAAATCAAAATTAAAAGTAGAACTTTTAACTTCAGATAAAACGAATAAATCGATACTTGAAAATTTTTCTGCGAACAAGCAGGGAAAAGGTCTGGAAAAGTATTTGAAGAATTCGGCATGGATAGAGGACATTAGCGGAGCTACCAAAGTTTATTTGGTAAAGGATAGGGAAACCGGAGCTATTGTCTTCTTTTTTGCATTACAGGCAGGACTTTTATATAAATCAATTGAAGAAGATGATTATATTTTATCTGAGAAGGAACGGGAAATTGTAAATCTTTGTGTTGAATATCGGTTAGACTCGTCAAATGAATTTACGCCGGATGACGTTTTTGAATGGTATGCAGATAGTCAATTGGATAAGGAAAAGTTGCTTAAAATTATTGAAGAAAAAGCAGATATAAAATTAAATGCTCAACAAGACAGAGATTTAACAGGACAAGATGTGAATATTATGAGAGTTTCTGAAACTTTTCCGGGAATAGTGCTTACACATTTTTGTAAAAATCAGAATTACACACTTTCAGAAAAATTATTATTTCCCCTTGGTTTTTATGTGTTTTGGGAAATAGTGACAGAAGCAGTTTTACATATTGCCTCATTGCTGGGATGCCGGTATTTATATTTATTTGCAGCAGATAGCACAGAAAAGCAATGGAGTACACAATCATTTATGGATTATCTCTATGATGACATGGATGAAGACAGAGAATTAGAAAAATTGTCATACAGACTTGTAGAATATTATAAAAATGAAATGAAGTTTGAAACCATCTTATGATTTTCAGTGCTTTAGTTTGGTACAATCCATAGGGGAATTGTCAGAAAAGAAAAAAGCAGCTTGGATTGAACATTCAGATATAGAGAGTTCAATATAAAAACTGCATTCCGAATATCTATACAGCTCTAATTTGCCTCCATACAGATATACTCGAAATGCAGTTCAAATTTAAGAATTTTATGTTTTAAACGGTATCGACCAGATCACAGCCACTGACAATTCTGCTCCAGATATTTTCACGGAGTTCAATCTTCATATCATGTGGATATTTGTTTTCTACTGTCCAGTAAGGCAGGCGTTCCTGCTCTAATTCTTCTAATTTATCCACTTCCTTAGAAAGGTAAGAGGCAATGCGTCTCTGGCAAGCTTTTAAACGTGCAGAAACTCCGCCCAGTTTAATATCCATAAGCTCGTAACCAAAAGGCTTTGCATCCTTCATCCATAATTCCTCGCGGAATTGGTGCATAAGTTGTAAATTCTCCAGAATATTGGGGATAACTTTTGTATTTAATTCTTCTAATGTGGACAAATCTTTTTTGTCATAAGCTTCTTTTAAACGAATTCCCAAATCAGCTTTTTCAGACAGTACAAGGGCAAAATATTTGTAGAAATTAAACAGTGTTTTATAGCAGGTATTTTCTTCTACGCACTTATCCAGCTTGTCAGCTAAATCTTTATAATAGGATTTTGTATCTACTCCTTGAATGTGGTAGTCAAACATACCCAACATAGCATCTTGATACAGCAAATATTTTGAAGGATTATCTGCGGAAATATTATTTCCGTCTCCCTGGAAAAGAGAATCAAATCTGTCTAAAAGTTCAAAATCTTCCCATTTTGCATCCACACAGTCTGTAAAGTTTTGTTTTAAAACATTTTCATCTAAATCAGAATGGAAGCAAAGTGTAGCAAATGCTACAAGTCCCGGATAAATAGCATCAATTGGGGTTTCTGCGCCATTATCCATCCAGCCGGTAGCAAATACTTCCTGTACATTTTGTGCCTGACATTCTAAAAGAGCAGGGATGGTACAGTTAATTGCTCTGCCATAGTTTGGTGCAATACCATTCCAGTTCCAGATACCGCCTGCAAAGACTGTTTTTTTGGCAATTTCATGGTGAACACGAAGCATTTTACGATATACGCTTCTGTCTGTATTATAGTAATCCCAGTATACCAGAGCTAAATCATCTGCCGGTTTTGTCCAGTTTGTAGTATCTGTGTTTTCATCAATATTGTAATACCATTCATCTGCGTTGGAGGAGATGAACATATCGCTCCACATCATAGGTTTTAAATTTAATTCTCTGCAGATTTCCAGAACACGGTCAGTGTGCTCTAAAAGTAGTTCAGAGCTTTTCTTGTAGCCATTTTGATGGAGATAGTTTCCAAGTCCCAACATAACAGCTTCATCCATACCGATATGAATATTTTCAGAACGAAAACAATTTTTTACAGAAGTCAGAAGTTGTCTGATGAAATCGTAAACTTTTTCAGAACCTACCAACAGAATATCTGCACTGTCTTTTAACTCCTGTCCCATAGGCCATTTCAGGGCGTTTCTCAGATGAGCAAGCGTCTGAATACAGGGAACAAGTTCAATTCCAAACTGGTAAGCATAGTCATCTAACTGACGGATTTCTTCCTGTGAGTAACGACCTCTGTAAGTGCCAAAGTAAGGAAGTCCCGGAACTTCATAAGTATCTTCTGTATATAAAAGTAACTGATTAAGTCCAAGCTTTGCCATAATACGAATTAATTTTTTTACGGTATCTATGGTAGAAACAGCATTTCTGGAACAATCCAGCATAAAACCATTTTTTTCAAAAAATCCTGTTTCTTCAAAGTCAAAATCTTCATCTAAGTGATGAATAAGATGATTGAGACAACGGAAATAATGTGCCGGTTCGTGGCAGGTAATCGTGCACTGTTCACCTTTTTTGGAAACCTTTAAGGTGTTTCCGGAAGGAGTGAAAGTCACATGAACACAGAGATTTTGTGCGTGTTCATTCTGCTTGCTGTACTCATTTAAAAGTATTTGTGTACTTTCCTCAATCAGCGCAAGGTCCAGAGAGGAAGGAGTGTTGCAATACGAAAAAGTCATAATAATAGCTTCCTTTCATTTAATTATTTTAGTGTTCTATATGTGTTTTATAGAATTTTTTCTGGTCAAAGTAATAGTAAATAACAAACAGGGCTGCTGTCAATCCCCATGAGATAGGATAACAGAGCAAAATATCGGAAATACTTGGTTTTTTCGGTATTACAAGGAAAATCCAGATAATACGAAGCAAGCATACACCTGTACAGGTCATAAGCATAGGAACCAGTACATTTCCCACTCCTCGAAGAGCGCTGGATAAGATTTCAATAAAAATAAACAGCACGTAGGAAGGTGCAATAATGTGAATGATCTTCATACCGATTTTAATAACTTCCGGGTCTGTGGTAAACATTCTAAGAAGATATTCACCCAGAGAAAGTAAAAGAATACTTACCAGCAAAGAAGCAATAAAATCCATGAAAAGACAAACGGTAACGCTTTTTTTCATACGATGATATTTTCCCGCACCATAATTCTGTCCGATAAACGTTGTAATTGCCACACTGAAAGCACCGGAAATCATCCAATAAATGGCATCGATTTTGCCAAAAGCAGTGTAAGCTGCCATGGTACTGGTTCCCAAATCATTGAGAGAAGTCTGAATAATCATATTGGAAAGATTATACATGACAGACTGAATTCCAGCAGGAAGACCAATAGTAACAATGGACAAAAACAGGAATTTATGAAAATGAATTTCCTTTGGTTTCAGGCAATACATATCTTTGGAGTTCATTAAAGCGTAAATAACCAGAACCGCACTGACCGCCTGAGAAATTACAGTAGCAAGAGCTGCACCTGCAACTCCCATATTAAATCCTACTACCAGAAGAACATCCAGAAAGATATTAATAAAACAACATACAATCAGAAAATAAAGAGGACGTTTAGAGTCGCCCACAGCTCTTAAAATAGCAGAACCTACGTTATAAATAAATACAAAAATAATGCCTGCAAAATAAATTCTAAGATAAGTAGAAGAACCCTGAATAACGTCTTTTGGAGTGTTCATAAGTTTTAACATAAAAGGTGTTAAAGCAATACCGGCAATGGTGATAATAATGCTTCCTACAATAGAGAGAGCGGCAGCAGTATGCAGAGTATCGTTGAGTTCTTTTTTGTTTTTTGCTCCATAATAGCGAGCTATAATAACTGTGGCACCGGAAGAAAGACCTACAAAAAATCCTACAATCAGATTAACCATTTGTCCGGTGGAGCCACCTACGGCAGCAAGCGCCTGCGTTCCTACAAAACGACCTACTACAACTGCGTCAGCAGTATTGTAGAGCTGCTGAAACAGAGTTCCCAGCATAATCGGGAAGAAGAAAAACAAGAGCTGTTTCCATATAACACCCTCTGTAATCTGGTTTACAGAAGTCTTTTTAGTCTTCAATGAAAGTCCCCCCCTTTTTTATTAAATTCTATACTCAATATATATCACAGCTTTTTACAAATGTCGATAAATTTTATTATTTTTTGATGTGGAATGTGATATGATTAAAAATAAATTGGGGAACGAAAATATTTGGGAGGTATGAAGATATGGAATTAAAAATTAGAGTAGCAAACCCGGCAGGCAATGTAACAATTTTTGTAATGAGTCCGGCAAAAAGAGAAGATTATCCGGCAATTTCCAGAGAACTTTTGTGCATGGAAGAACTTCACGGAGAACAGGTGGGTTTTGTGGAGAAAATGCAGGATGGAAGTTTTCACATGCAGATGATGGGCGGTGAATTTTGTGGAAATGCAACCAGAAGCTTTGGATATTTGTTAAGTATGCTTTCAGAAGAAAAGGCAGAAGATGTGTGGGTGGATGTCAGCGGTTCTCAAAAGAAACTGAAGGTGGCAGTAGATATGGAAAAGGGGACTGCAAGGACAGAAATGCCTCTTCCAATGGAGATTAAAGAAATTTCCGTAAAAGAGGAAAAATATTCGATGGTTGTATTTGAGGGGATTTGTCACATTATTGTAAATAGCGCTCCAAAAGCTCAGGAGTTTGTAGATGAACTTATTGAGAAGGCAAAAAGAGTCTGCCCTTGTGATGCTTATGGTGTTATGTTTTTAGAGGAAAGTAAGATGACTCCCGTGGTATATGTGGAGAGTACCACTTCCATGGTCTGGGAGAGTAGCTGCGGAAGTGGCAGTATGGGAGCAGCTGTGTATCTTTCTAAAGATGCAGATACCGGAGAATTTGTATACGAGCTTCATCAGCCGGGAGGCATGATAGAAGCTTATGTAAAAAAAGAGAATGGCAAGGTACTTTCCTGTAAAATGGGAGGACCGGTAACAATATCAGAAGAAATGAAGGTTGACATAAAATGAAGGCAGGGAAGCTGAATGAACCTTATATAGCAATTATGAAAGATGGAAAGCTGTCTTATGGTGGTAATCAGGAATGGTGGAAGGGAGGAAGTATGTCAGGTTATGGCTGTGGTACGATTGCGGCAACGGATATGCTTCTGTATTTGGATTTACATAAAGATTACTGTAAAGGTAAGGAGTTTCAGGAAGAAGAGAAAGGAAATGGTATTTTAGATGCTGAGGTTTATGAGAAATGTGTAGAAACAATGCGTAAAAAATACTTTCCTATTATTCCGGGTCTGGGAATTCCCGGTTGGCTTTTAGGAATAGAGGTAAATCGTTATTTTATTAAAAATAGAATTCCTTTAAAGGCAGCCTTTGGGGTAAGGAGTCGAAATATACCAAACAGAATAAAAGCTATGCTGGCACACGATATACCTGTGATTTTGGCAATCGGCCCGAACTTTCCTATTCCTTTAAGGAAACATAAGCTGGCTTTTTATAATAAGACAGAAGAGGGATACGAAAAAATAGCAGAAACAGCAGCTCATTTTGTCGTGGTTACAGGATTTGAAAGTGAGTGGCTACGTATTTCTTCATGGGGAAGGGAATATTATATTAATTTTTATGAGTATCAGAACTATGTGAAAAAGTATAGCTGTTCTTTGGTGAGCAATATTTGCTATATTAAAAAGAGAAAATGAAGTGTTCTTGAGAAAAATACATTTGTCCTCATAAAGGGGATTGACAAATAAAAAACCAGTGCTATAATAAAATCGTTATTTGCATATTGTGCCAATAGAAGGCTGCAGGAAAGAGGCAATATTGCCCACCGAAGGAGTAATACTCTCAGGGGCTTTGAAAAAAGCAGGACTGCATCTGGATGGCTCTCTGGAGAATCCCGAAAAGGGTGCCGAAGGTGTAAGCAGACAGTGTCTGTGAATCTCTCAGGCAAAAGGACAGTGAAGTTTTTCGTAAAGGTAGTGCCTTTAGGTGCTACGTTTATGGTTGAACGCAGTTGCGCTTGAAAAGAACTTTAACCTGTGGGATTTTCGCAATCTCACAGGTTTTTTATTGTTTCAGACAACAATAGGCAAATAGAATGAAAAGAAAAGGAGACAGAAAAATGGAAATGATAGCGTCTATTGTGGAGCTGGTAAACAAATTTTTATGGGATTATGCACTTTTAATCTTACTTTTAGGTACAGGTATTTTTTATACTTTTACGCTGAAATTTATTCAGGTGCGAAAATTTGGTGTAGGAATGAAGAAGATGTTCGGGGGATTTTCTCTTCATGGAAAAAGCAGTGAAAACGGATTAAGCTCTTTTCAGGCATTGGCTACAGCTATTGCAGCTCAGGTAGGTACAGGAAATATTGCCGGTGCGGCTACAGCTATTGCAGCAGGAGGTCCGGGTGCTATTTTTTGGATGTGGGTGAGCGCATTTTTTGGAATGGCGACCATTTATGCGGAAGCAGTTATGGCACAGCACACCAGAGTAAAAGAAAATGGTGTAATTGTAGGCGGGCCTGTTTATTATATTAAATATATTTTTAAAGGAAAATTTGGTAAGTTCCTTGCAGGATTTTTCTCTGTTGCAATTATTTTGGCATTAGGATTTATGGGAAATATGGTGCAGTCTAATTCCATCGGAAGTTCTTTCTACAATGCTTTTGGCATTAAACCATTTCATGTCGGAATTTTAGTGGCTATTGTAGCAGCATTTATTTTCCTGGGAGGCATTAACCGAATTGCCAGAGTTACAGAAAAAGTTGTTCCTTTAATGGCGCTTATTTACATTATTGGATGCTTAGTTATTTTATTTATGAATGGCAGCAGTGTAGGGACTGCATTTCATGATATTTTTGTAGCAGCATTTGCACCGGAGGCGGTACTTGGAGGTGCTCTTGGTGTAACTGTGCAGAAAGCTATGCGTTTTGGTGTGGCAAGAGGTCTTTTTTCCAATGAAGCAGGTATGGGTTCTACACCTCATGCACATGCGACAGCAGATGTAAAACATCCTGGAGATCAGGGTATTATTGCTATGATGGGTGTATTTATTGATACTTTTGTAATTCTTACTTTAACAGCCCTTGTAATTCTTTCTACAGGAGCATTGTCAAGTGGAGAAACAGGTTCTGCTTTAGCACAGGTTGCCTTTGATTCAGCCTTTGGTTCTTTTGGTAAGATTTTTATTGCTATTTGTATGTTGTTCTTTGCATTTACTACGATTATTGGCTGGTATTATTTTGGTGAAGTAAACGTGCGTAGCCTTTTGGGTCAAAAAGCAGTTAAAATTTATGCTTTTCTGGTAGTTGTCTGTGTTTTAGTAGGTTCTACTTTGAAGGTTGATTTAGTATGGAATATGTCCGATATGTTTAACGGACTTATGGTAATTCCAAACTTGATTGCAATTTTAGCATCTGTTAAGATTGTGAAAAAACTCAGTAAAGAGCATGAGTTTATGTAAAAAAAGAGTGTTTACAAATATTCCTGAATATGTTAGCATATTTTATATATGTAAACACAGTGACGGAGAGAGTACATATATTTTGCATTTTACAGAGAAATTCCCATAGGCTGAGAGGAATGAATGAGGGTATATGGAAAATGGCTCCTGAGAGGCGCACCGAAGCAAAATTGCCAAGGCTGCGACAGGTTCCGCCTGTTATAGCGGCAGGGTATTAAAAGATACTCGTTGAGGTTTGTGCTGCGAGGTACAGATGAATAGAAGTGGTAACGTGAGTTATAGGCTCGCCTTCTTATATAGAAGGCGAGCCTTTTTCATTTCATAGGAAATTGCGTCCTATGAAACAAAAATGCTCCGCAAAGATGCGCAGCTCGCGGAGATGAAATTATCACTTTGTGAACTGCTCGCTCGCGGAGATTGCGTTGTTGCGCAATCTTTTTATATAAGGAGGAAAGAAAATTGGATAAGAAAAAATATTATATTACTACCGCAATTGCCTATACATCAGGCAAACCACATATTGGAAATACGTATGAAGCAATTCTTGCAGACAGTATTGCCAGATTTAAAAGACAGCAGGGATATGATGTATTTTTCCAGACAGGAACAGATGAACATGGACAGAAAATTGAGTTAAAGGCAGCAGAAGCCGGTGTAAGCTGCAAAGAATTTGTTGATAATGTAGCAGGAGAAATTAAGAGTATTTGGGATTTAATGAATACTTCTTATGATAAATTTATCCGTACAACAGATGATTATCATGAAAAACAGGTACAGAAAATTTTCAAAAAACTGTATGATCAGGGTGATATTTACAAAGGCTATTACGAAGGTATGTATTGTACACCATGTGAGTCTTTCTTTACAGAGTCTCAGCTGGTAGATGGCAAGTGTCCGGATTGCGGACGTCCTGTAACACCTGCAAAGGAAGAAGCATATTTCTTTAGAATGAGTAAATATGCGCAGAGACTGATTGATCATATCAATACACATCCTGAGTTTATTCAGCCTGTATCAAGAAAGAATGAAATGATGAACAACTTCCTTCTTCCGGGACTTCAGGATTTATGTGTATCCAGAACTTCCTTTAAATGGGGAATTCCTGTAGACTTCGATCCAAAACACGTAGTATATGTATGGTTGGATGCTCTTACAAACTATATTACAGGTATTGGATATGATTGTGACGGAGAAAACACAGAACAGTTTAAGAAAGACTGGCCTGCAGACTTACATTTAATTGGAAAAGATATTATCCGTTTCCATACAATTTACTGGCCAATTTTCCTTATGGCCCTTGATTTGCCTTTGCCAAAACAGATTTTCGGACATCCTTGGCTTTTACAGGGTGATGGGAAAATGAGTAAATCAAAAGGAAATGTTCTTTATGCAGACCAGTTAGTAGATTTCTTTGGCGTAGACGCAGTGCGTTACTTTGTTCTTCATGAAATGCCATTTGAAAACGATGGTGTAATTACATGGGAGCTGATGGTAGAGCGTTTAAATTCCGAACTTGCAAATACTTTAGGAAATCTGGTAAACAGAACAATCTCCATGTCTAATAAATACTTTGGCGGAGAAGTAAAAAATACGAATGTATGTGAGCCTGTAGATGAAGAATTAAAGGCAGTTGTACTGGGAACAAAAGCAAAAGTAGCAGCAAAAATGGAAGAACTTCGTGTGGCAGATGCTATTACAGAAATCTTTACTTTATTCAAACGCTGCAACAAATACATTGATGAAACAATGCCATGGGCTTTGGCAAAAGAGGAAGATAAGCAAGACCGTCTTGCAACCGTTCTCTATAATCTGGTAGAGGGAATTTGTATTGGAGCATCTTTATTAGAGTCCTTTATGCCTGAAACAACAGGAAAAATTCTGACACAGTTAAATGCACCAAAACGTGAATATGAAGAATTAGAAACATTTGGTTTATATCCATCCGGAAACAAAGTTACAGAAAAACCGGAAATTTTATTTGCACGTCTGGATGTCAAAGAAGTACTGGAAAAAGTAGAAGCTATGAAGGAAGAAGAAAAAACAGAAGAAGCAGCAGAAGAAAAGGAAGAAGCTCCTGTTATAGATATTGAAGCAAAAGAAGAAGTTACTTTTGACGATTTTATGAAAATGCAATTCCAGGTTGGTGAGATTATTGCCTGTGAAGAAGTAAAAAAATCCAAAAAACTTCTGTGTTCTCAGGTTAAAATCGGAAGTCAGGTAAAGCAGATTGTATCAGGAATTAAATCCAACTACAAACCGGAAGATATGGTTGGCAAGAAGGTTATGGTTTTAGTAAACTTAAAACCTGCCAAATTAGCCGGTATTGTTTCAGAGGGTATGATTTTATGTGCAGAAGGCTTTGACGGGGAATTGGCTCTTATGACTCCGGATAAAGATATGCCTGCAGGTGCAGAAATCTGTTAAAAAAGGGTTGACAGCACCGACTATATCGTTTATAGTTCTTTTTAATAAAAGGGAGTAGCTGGCACCTATGGGTGTTCGCGATAACGTCAATCTCGATGGAAAGATTTCCATCCGTGTCGTGATGAAATGGCAAGACTTTTATTGCATGAAAAAGTGCAGTAGGAGTCTTGCCTTTTTCTGTTTCCCATGAAAAGCAAAAAGACTTTTACAACGCACAATAAAATTTAGGAGGAAAAAGCATGAAAGAGTATTATCAAATGTCAAGAACAGAAGCTCAAAAAGCTGTAAATGGCAGTACTCATCCTCTCAGTGAGGAGCAGATTAAGAAAAATCAGGAAAAGTATGGACCAAATGCTTTAGTAGAAGAAAAGAAGAAGTCCATTCTGCAGATTTTCTTAGAACAGTATAAGGATTTTCTGGTTATTATACTGATTATAGCAGCAATTGTATCAGGATTGTTAGGAGAAACGGAAAGTGCCATTGTTATTCTGGTGGTAATTACCATGAATGCTATTTTAGGTACTGTTCAGACCATTAAGGCAGAGCAGTCACTGGACTCTTTAAAGGCTATGTCAGCTCCGGAAGCAAAGGTTTTCAGAAACGGAGATGTTATCAAAGTTCCGTCTGATCAGGTAACCGTGGGTGATATTGTTATGCTGGAAGCAGGAGATTACGTTCCGGCTGACGGACGTATTCTTGAAAATGCCAGCTTAAAGGTTGATGAAAGTGCCCTGACAGGGGAAAGCCTTGGAGTGGATAAGAAGGAAGAAGAAATTGAAGGTGAAGTTCCTTTAGGGGACAGAACCAATATGGTATATTCCGGAAGCTTTGTTTCCTATGGACGTGGTTCTTTCCTTGTAACTGCAATCGGTATGGAGACAGAAGTAGGAAAAATTGCAAAACTTTTAAAAACAACTTCTGAAAAGAAAACACCGCTTCAAATGAACTTAGATAATTTTGGTCAGAAATTATCCATTTTAATTCTTGTATTTTGTGCCATTTTATTTGGTATCAGCGTATTTCGTGGAGAAAGCATCGGAGATGCCTTCCTCTTTGCAGTTGCACTTGCGGTAGCCGCTATTCCGGAAGCGTTAAGCTCTATTGTTACCATTGTACTTTCCTTTGGTACACAGAAGATGGCGAAAGAACATGCTATTGTAAGAAAACTTCAGGCAGTAGAAGGTCTGGGAAGCGTTTCTATTATCTGTTCAGATAAGACAGGAACTCTGACACAGAATAAAATGACAGTAGAATATTATTATGTAGAAGGAAAAGAAATTCCGGCAGAAGCTATTGATTTAGGTGATAAGGCACAGAAACAGCTGCTTCGCCACAGTATCTTATGTAATGACTCTACAAACAAAAATGGTGAAGAAATCGGTGATCCTACAGAGACAGCTCTGATTAATCAGGGTGATAAGTTGGGTGCTCCTGCGGAAGTAGTAAGACAGAAATACCCAAGACACAGTGAAGTTCCTTTTGACAGTGACAGAAAGATGATGTCAACCCTTCATAACTTAAAAGAAGGTTCTACTATGGTGACAAAGGGCGCTGTGGATGTTCTTTTGGGACGTGTGACACACATTCAGAAAAACGGCGAAATTGTGCCGATTACAAAAGAGGATATTCAGAAAATCGAAGCACAGAACCAGAAATTCTCACAGGGCGGTCTTCGTGTTCTGGCTTTCGCATATAAGAGCGTAGCGGAAGGCACAACACTTACTGTGGAAGATGAAAAAGATATGACATTCTTAGGTTTAATTGCTATGATGGACCCGCCCCGTGAAGAATCAAAAGCCGCTGTAGAAGAATGTATTAAAGCAGGTATTAAACCGATTATGATTACCGGTGACCATAAAGTAACAGCAGCTGCTATTGCTAAACGCATTGGTATTTTGAAAGATGAGTCAGAGGCATGTGAAGGTGCTGTAATTGAAAATATGTCTGACGAAGAATTGAGAGATTTTGTAGAAGGAATTTCTGTGTATGCACGAGTTTCACCGGAACACAAAATCAGAATTGTCAAAGCATGGCAGGATAAGGGAAATATTGTTTCTATGACCGGTGACGGTGTAAATGATGCACCTGCTTTAAAACAGGCAGATATCGGTGTTGCTATGGGTATTACAGGAACAGAAGTATCTAAAGATGCCGCATCTATGATATTGACAGATGATAACTTTGCGACTATTGTTAAAGCAGTAGAAAATGGACGTAATGTATATCGAAACATTAAGAGTGCAATCCAGTTCTTGTTATCAGGTAACTTTGCCGGAATTTTAGCAGTATTGTATGCTTCTATTGCAGGACTTCCGGTTCCTTTTGCACCGGTTCATCTTCTGTTTATCAACTTACTTACAGACAGCTTGCCGGCCATTGCTCTTGGACTTGAGCCACACACAGAAAGTGTTATGAATGAAAAGCCAAGACCAATGAACGAATCTATTTTAACAAAAGATTTTCTTTCCAGAATTGGAATTGAAGGTCTTGTAATCGGTATTATGACAATGGTTGCTTTTTATATTGGAAATCCGGAACAAACCCCGCTTTTAGCTTCTACACTGGCATTCGGAACTTTATGTACTTCTCGTCTGGTACATGGATTTAACTGTAAATCTTCTGAACCTGTGTTGTTTACTAAGAGATTTTTCAATAACATCTATTTAATTGGTGCTTTCGGACTTGGCCTTGTTTTAATTACAGCAGTTATGTTAGTTCCTGCACTGCACAGTATTTTCCAGGTACAGACATTAAACCTGACACAGCTTCTTATTATGTTTGGTCTGTCACTTGCAAACCTTCCGATTATTCAGTTTATTAAATGGATTCGTACAAAAATCGGTAAATAAAAGATTTTTGGAGGATATGTATGGATTTGAACAAGAAAAACATGAAAAATATTATGCTGCTGATTGTATTCGCTGTTTTATTCTACGTAGGAGTACAGCGAATAGAAAGTGTGGCGGCAGGATTTTCCTTTGTGGTTAGTATTGTTTTTCCGTTTTTGCTGGGAGCAGCTATGGCATTTATTTTAAATGTTCCCATGAGCTTTATGGAAAAAAGACTATTTTCGAAAACAAAGGGAAAGGCAAAAAAACTGAAACGACCAATTTGCCTTGTGCTGGCTATTTTATTTGTAGTTGCTATTTTATGGATTGTACTTTTGGTGGTTATTCCTGAGGTAGCAAGTACGGTTGCCAGTTTAAGTGTAAATATAGAGGCGGCGCTTATAAAGCTTCAAAGATGGGCGATGGACATTTTTGAAGATAACAAGCAGATTGAAGTTTGGATTGCCAGTCTGCAGTTTGATTGGGACGGAATTATTCACACCGCATTCGGATTTCTGAAAAACGGAGCCGGAAATGTTTTAAATTCCACCATGACTGTGGCAAAGACTGTTATCAATTCTGTTATGAACTTTTGTGTTGCTTTTGTGTTTGCATGCTATATCCTCCTTCAAAAAGAGAAGCTTGCTGTACAAATCCGAAAGATTTTATATGCCTTTTTTTCTAAGAAGGTGGTAACAAAGGTGCTGGACATTGCGTCTTTAAGCTATAAGACCTTTGCTAATTTTGTTACGGGACAGTGCTGTGAAGCCGTTATTTTAGGAACAATGTTTTTTATTTCCATGAGTATTTTAAGATTTCCCTATGCACTTTTAGTAGGCGTTTTAATTGCATTTACTGCATTAATTCCGATTTTCGGTGCATTTATCGGATGCTTTTTAGGGACTTTTCTGATTTTAGTAGCAGACCCTATGAAGGCGATTGCCTTTGTTATTCTGTTCCTGGTATTGCAGCAGGTTGAGGGAAACTTGATTTATCCTCATGTAGTGGGAGGTTCCGTGGGACTGCCGTCTATCTGGGTTCTGGTTGCTGTTACAGTGGGCGGAAGTCTGATGGGAATTGTAGGTATGCTGGTATTTATCCCGATTTGTTCTGTGCTGTATGCGCTGTTTCGGGAAATGGTATATAAAAGATTAAAGGAGAGAGGAATTCATGATATTTGATACCCATGCACATTATGACGACAAGGCATTTGATAAAGACAGAGGACGGATGCTGGAGCATGTACATGCCAACGGAGTGAGCGAAATTATAAATGTAGGCGCTTCTTTTAAAGGAGCAGAGGACTCCGTAGAACTGGCAAAGAAATATCCTTTTGTTTATGCGGCAGTAGGTATTCATCCGGATGAGGTAGGCGAGCTGGATGAAGAAAAAATGTGCAGACTCAGACAGCTGTGTGATGAAGAAAAAACAGTTGCCGTAGGGGAAATCGGATTGGACTATTATTGGAATAAGGAAGACCATGAAACACAGAAAAAGTGGTTTGTAAGGCAGATGGATTTGGCAAAGGAAACAAAGCTGCCGATTATTGTTCACAGCCGTGATGCTGCAAAAGATACTTTAGATATTATGAAGGCAGAAAAGGCTGAGAATTTATCAGGAGTTATTCACTGTTATGCTTATTCCAAAGAACATGCAAAAGAATACATGAATATGGGATATTATCTGGGCATTGGCGGTGTAGTTACTTTTCCTGATGCTAAAAGACTGAAGGAAGTAGTAGAATACGCACCATTAGATTATCTGCTTTTGGAAACAGATGCTCCGTATTTATCACCGGTACCACGCAGAGGTAAAAGGAATAATTCTCTTCACCTTGGCCTTGTGATGGATGAAATTGCCAGAATAAAAGGCGTTTCTTTTGATAAAGTTGCAGAAGTAACAAGAGAAAATGCCAGAAGATTATTTGGAATATGATATGGGGCTGTTGCATTAAGTGCATATTGGAAAAATGTATAAATCTTCCAAATTGCTGTTTAATGCGACAACCTCGTTTGGAATTAGACTTGAAAAAAAGAGGAAAGTTCTTTCTTTAATAGGAGAAATTCGCTGTCTGAGGGATTGACGTAAAGTATGTAGTTGATTTTACTGTTGAGACTTTGCAGATAGTGGGTTTCTCCTTTTTTGTATCCGATGTGTGCAAGATGGTCCTTTAGACCGAATTTTTTGATGTAGTAGCATTCTTGTCGGATACGGCGACGGTATTCTTTTGATGTCTGCAGTTTTTGATTAACCACAAGTCCGGTTACTTCCTGACGATTTTTCTGTGAGCATACATGAGTTTTTTCAGGATTTAGAGAAAATCCTAAACGCATAAGAAAAGACTGCACTTTTTTCTTTACAAGTACAGGATTAAAGTCACCGGAAAAAGTCATATCGTCACAATATCGTGTGTAAGTTATTTGCTGTTTTTTGCACCAGTTTCCGATATAATTATCGAAAGGTTTTAAAATAAGATTGGAAATATAGGGGGAACTGGGCGCACCTTGAGGCAGAGCATCGTGATAGCAGCATAAGTGTGTCAGAAGTGTCCGTACAGAAGGAGGAAACAGTTCACTTTTAAAAACTTTTTGGTAAACATCAATGTAGGTAATACTGCCAAAGAAATCATGGATATCTAATTTCAAAAGGAGTTTTTGATTTAAGTGAGGAAAAGCATTGAAAACAGTAGAACAGCCGCTTTTGTAAGCTGTTGCATAAGGAGAAACAGGAAACTGGACAAGGATGTGTTTTAAGATATTTGTCTGCACCTGTTTTAATAGGTAATCAGGTATAAGAAGTTTCCTTTTCTTTCCGTTTTTCTTAGGAATAAATACTTGAGAGTAGTGATTTTGGGCGTGATTAGATAGAGCGTAAAGAAAAGCGAGTTGGTTGTCTGAAGCAAGATTTAAACCATCTGTTAAGTGCAGAGAACGCAAAAAATCTAAAGAACCATTATGTGTATTGTATTTCCATAGGCTATTTTCCATGAAACTTCCTCTCCTTTATATAAAAGACACAGCAGACACAAAATGGTGATAAAGAAATTGGCGAAGCCGTACAAGCCGCAGGCAAAAGCACATGAAATGTGCCGATGTACGGCGTAGCCAATGCAGAGCTGGCATAAGCCATCGCTTAATTTATAACATAGAAAAGCGACTCGCTTTTCTGACATGAAGTTTTTCGTTGTCTTCGCTGTCTGCTGTGTTTAAATATACTGTATCACACTTAAAACAAAAAAGGAAATAAAAAATGAATAGTTGATTTTTTATATACCGATAAGTATAATTGAAGGTAGAAGGGCGGTGAACAGAATGGACAACAAAGAGGTGCTTTTGCAAGTAGCGCTGGATTTGTTTCACGCAAAAGGATATGATGCGGTGGGAATACAGGAAATCGTTGATAAAGCCGGAGTGACGAAGCCCACCTTGTACTATTACTTTGGAAGTAAGAAGGGACTTTTGCAGTATCTTTTAGAAAGCGGCTACAAGATTTTGCAGGAGGATATTGCAGAGGTTGTGCAGGTGAATGAGGAACTGCCGGAAATCCTATATCAGATTGCTAGAAGATTTTTTAACTTTGCATCTGCTCATGAGAAGTTTTATCTGTTTATGCTGTCACTTTTCTATTCAGGGAGAGAAAACGAAGCCTTTCAAATGGTGCTTCCCTTTATAGAAAATTATTACGGATACATTGCAGGTGTCTTTGAAAGAGATACTTCTCTAAAGGGAGATACAGCTCAGAGAAAAATGTATGCGGTGGGATTTACAGGTGTTTTAAACCATCATATTATGACTGCCAGCTACGGGATGCTGGAGAATGAAATGTTTAAAATTTCAGATGAAACGACAAGGGAAGTTGTTCGTCAGTTTCTGTATGGAATTTATTCATAAAAGGAGGAGATTTTTATGGGCGTTAATATGAAAATTACAGAGTTGGACCGATATTTGTTCGGGGAGGGGACTCATTACGAAATTTATAAGCTGTTGGGGGCACATGTGGGTGTGAACAGAAAGAAGGAAGGCGTTTTCTTTGCAGTATGGGCGCCTCATGCAAAATCAGTTTCCGTAGTGGGGAATTTCAATAACTGGGATGAAAAAGCAGACATTATGAAATGCGATAATAATATGGGGCTTTATCAGCTTTTTATTCCGAAGGTAAGAGAAGGGGATTTGTATAAATTCTGCATTACCGCCCAAAGCGGCGAGTTGTTATATAAGGCAGACCCCTATGCAAATTATTCCGAACTTCGTCCGGGAAATGCTTCAAGGGTTGTGGATTTAACCGGCTATAAATGGTCAGACAGTGTCTGGATGAAAAAACGTCAGGAATTTGATGTGGACAAGGATGCCATGTCTGTTTACGAGGTGCATCCCGGCTCATGGAAAAAACATCCGGCACAGGGAGAGGATGATCCCGGTTTTTATAATTATCGGGAGCTGGCACATGAACTGGCAAAATATGTGAAAGAAATGGGCTATACCCATGTGGAGCTTATGGGAATTGCAGAACATCCTTTTGACGGTTCATGGGGATATCAGGTAACCGGCTATTATGCACCTACTTCCCGCTATGGTACACCGGAAGATTTTCGCTACTTTGTCAATTATTTACATAAGAATAAAATCGGTGTTATTCTGGACTGGGTACCGGCACACTTCCCAAAGGATGCTCATGGGCTGGCAGACTTTGACGGCGCTCCGACTTATGAATATGCAGATCCCAGAAAGGGAGAACATCCTGATTGGGGAACAAAAGTCTTTGATTATGGTAAAAATGAAGTGAAAAACTTCCTCATAGCCAATGCGCTGTTTTGGATTGAGGAATTTCATATTGACGGTCTGCGTGTAGACGCAGTTGCATCTATGCTTTATCTGGATTACGGACGCAGAGACGGAGAATGGGTTCCGAACCAATACGGAGAAAACAAGAACTTGGAAGCCATTGAATTTTTCCGTCATTTGAATTCCGTTGTTTTAGGGAAACATAAGGGCGTTGTCATGATTGCCGAGGAGTCTACCGCATGGCCGATGGTAACAGGCAAACCGGAGGACGGCGGACTGGGATTTTCCTTGAAATGGAATATGGGATGGATGCACGACTTTTTGGAATATATGAAGCTGGACCCGTATTTCAGAAAATACAATCATCATAAAATGACATTTTCCACCTCTTATGCGTACAGCGAAAGATACGTATTGGTGCTTTCCCATGATGAGGTAGTACATCTGAAATGCTCTATGATAAACAAAATGCCGGGGCTTGGACAGGATAAATTTGAGAACTTAAAAGCCGGATATTCTTATATGATTGGACATCCGGGTAAGAAATTATTGTTTATGGGACAGGATTTTGGACAGTATCAGGAATGGAGCGAAGAACGAGAATTAGATTGGTACTTGCTGGGAGAACAAAACCATCAGCAGCTTCAGAATTATGTAAAGGAATTACTTAAAATGTATAAAAAGTACCCTGCTCTATATGCAAATGACAGCAATTATCAGGGACTGGAATGGATTAATGCTGATGATGCTAGCAGAAGTATTTATAGTTTTGTACGTTGGTCACCTACAGGCAGAAACAATTTGTTATTTGTAATTAACTATACACCGGTAGCAAGAGATGATTATAGGGTAGGTGTACCGAAGAGAAAACAGTATAAGCTGATTTTAAACAGCAAGGAACCGGAATTCGGCGGTGATGTACATAAAGAAGTGGTAGATTATAAAGCAGTGAAAAAAGAATGTGACGGAAGACCATTTTCCTTTGCATATCCATTACCGGCCTATGGAGTTGCAGTATTCAGATTTTAAACTATAAAACATTATTCAGAAATATTTATACACTTTTAGCTTCTCTATTGCTGAAACTAGTGTAATTAAGGGCTTTTTTAAGCCCTTAATTTCTATTTTTATCCCTACTACACCATTTTTACACCATTTCATACTTAGCTACACCATTTCTCAAACTTTTCCATTTCTGAGAACAGCGTATCTTCTGTTACATGGCAATATAAATCCATTGTCATCTGTAATGTGCCATGTCCCAAAATTTTTTGCAAGGTTTTCGGGTTCATTCCACATTCGATTGCTCTTGTTGCAAAAGTATGGCGAAATGTATGTGCTGTAAAGGGAAGAAAATCTATCCCTGCTTTGTTTATGTTCTGAATAACCGAACGTATACATCGATTGATTACCCCCAGCTTTGTTGGTCGATTTTTCCTTGTAACAAAAACAAGATTTTGAAATTCTTCTTCTGCGGTTCTGCCTTTTAGAATAATTTCCTGCTTTTGTATTCTTTGACATTTCAGACTATGGATTGCTTTTGCAGTCAACGGAATGGTTCTCTTTCCGTTATTTGTTTTCGTATCGTGCATTTCAAATACATATTTTCCGTTTTTGCTGAAATAACACAAGGTATGCCTTACATGGAGAACTTTATTCTTGAAGTCGACATCTTCCCATTGTAAAGCTGACAATTCGCCCACTCGCAAGCCTGTTTCTAATGCCAAAATAAACAGATTTTCATAAAAGTTCCCTTTTGCCTGTTCCAAGAAAAGCTCTGTCTCTTTTACTGTTAAAACACGCCTTTCTTTTTTCTCCTCTTTGGAAATGACTGTATTTATCTGCTTTGCAACATTCTTTACAAGTAAATCGGCATCAACTGCCTTATTCAGCATATCTACCAGTATGGTTTTCGAATGTTTCCTTGTGTTATCCGTCTTTAGCTTATTAAATGCTTCCTGCATAACAATCAGGTTCAACGACGTTAATTTCCGCCACCCTAATTCGCCTTGAATACGCTTATAGTGGGTAATATAGAGCGTTTTGGTGGAATTCCTGCAATTCTTCTTACAGGTGCTCAGCCAGATGTCAAACCATTCATCCAATGTCATATTTGTATCAACAACATTGATTGCTTTTTCATCATTATACTGTTCAGTTCTCAGCTTATGCCTTACCTCATTTAAAGTTTTCGCATAAATTGTTTGCCTTTTACCGAAACGGTTGGTAAATCGGGCTTGATATAATCCGTCTTTTCTTTGTGATATTCCGTTCCCTAATTCTTTCCCGTTAAGTGATTTCCCCATCACTGCCTCCTTTCCTAGCAAATCGGGAAAAGAACTATTAAATTCTTTTCAATTCTACCACATATCTTGCATTTTTCAAATAAGCAATCGGATTAGATGGCAAGTTTTTCCAGTTTCATTCTTGATTGTCACTACAATATTTGATTTTTTAACCAAATATCTAATTTCTCTTTATGAGCATATAAACGATTGCCTATTCGAACGGTAAAGCCATTTTTAGGATTTCTTAACAATTCTCTTGTTTTGGTTTCTCCAAGACCTAAATACTCACTTACTTCTTTTACATTCAGTAATACCTTATCCATCATTTACCTCTCCCATTTATTTTAGCGAACGAAAATAAAGTGTCTTTCCTCTCTGTGCTTATAAAATACATTGCCTATTTTTCAAAGGGGCAGTCATCTTCTGATGTCAGTGTACAAAATTCTTCCTTCCTCTTTAAATATTTTTCCACAGACTCATAGTTTGTAACCTTTCCGTCTCTATCATAAATTCTGACTTCATGTATGCGCCTTAAAAATGCCCTCCATGACTCTGGATTGTCCTCCTGTACCTCTTTATACTGTTGCTCTAATTCCCAGTTAGAAATGATATATACCGTTTCATAACAGGCAAATCTATTAGCATACCGTGCTGGAAGGTCAATAGGATATATGTCACAGTAGTTCAGCATATCGGATAATTTCAGACTGCTTCTGAATTCATCAAAAGCTAACACAGGCTGACAGCTATACCCGTCAAACGGATGCTGATAGTCATTGATGCGGTAAACATTTTCATCTCCATGTTCATCTAAAACCCCTCTGGTTTTGCCAGTTCCGGTTGCCCCACTGATATAAATCACTTTCAGATTTATTCTACGTTTTCCTTTATATTTCTCTATTAAAAGCATAGTTCTCACCTTATCCAGCTTGTCAATATCCAGAATATAATCATTATTGATTGCCAGTATTTCCGCATTGCTGTATCCAGCATCAATCATTTGGTACAGTTCTTCCATATCTGGACGTGTGCCTTTCTGGAGTGGCACAGTTCCCCATTCTTCAAAAGTTCCTTCTACTTTAGTATCCGCTTTATCTGTATTTTCCCATTTGCCACGTTTGCAGATATAATCAATATTGCTCTGTACACTTGCATGAGGTTTTTCAATATGTGCTGTCGGAAAATACTTTTGTACAGTAGAAAAACGGACACGTGATTTAAAACATACATAAATATGGGTATGTGGAGTTCCCTGCTTACCGATTTCATCTGCCATACAGAAATAACGCAGTGTGGCAAATTTCTCTATTAAAGTCTTTTTGATTTCCAAATGGTCAAAACCATGTTTCAGCGGATTATTGATTGTCACTTGAAATGCGTGCCTTTGTATATTATTGTTCTGCACAATATTTTCTTCTGTTTTTTCCATATTGCAACTCCTATTCTTTGTAAATTAAAGATACTACAACGTCATATTCTTTTTCTGGATAACGCTCTTCCTGCTCTGCAATTTTACTTAACAGGGCTGTTCCTTCCAGAATTTCTTGTATATTCCCTGTTTTCAGCAATTCAACCTTTTCTTTTTTAGGCTTTTTACTGGCAACCGATATTCTTTTTTCATCCGTAGCAATAGGGTGTTCCTCCTCCCAATAACGACGTTTTCGGTTGATTTCACGCACGGACATATCAGGTGTAATTTCCTCCCTTAACTGTTCGTTTAATTTCAACATGGAAATTAACTGGGAGGAGGAGAACTTCTCATATTCTGTTTTTAAGCCTTTGAAGCCTTCTCCGTTTTCATCCTTCATGCCAAAATTTTTTACAATGTTCAGATAATTAAACACATTTGTCTTGCTTAAACCGAACTGTTCAAAGGCAAAGTCATAGATATTGACATAATTCTTTTCTTTATATAGTTGGTGCTGATAAATCCCAAATAAACTGACTGCAATGGATATAAATGCCTTTGTGCCTTTTTTCTGGTTCTCTTCTATAACAGAATATAATTTTTCATATAATTCTTTCTTATCGGGAAGAGCAGTTGAAATTTCTGCTCTCTGTATTTTATTTTCATCCGTAGACATAGTAACCTCCTAAATATGCTGTTCAGACGTCTGAACAATGAAATTATATTTTTTATACGGGCAGTCCATAGCTGTTCGGATTGTGCGTTGGATGCGAACAGGAAAGAAAGCCTGTAAATACTGGTGTTTCGCTTGTTATTTACTCTGCTTGTTCCAGCCGTGGTAATACTACACACGGCTGGAAGCCGCCTATCCCGAACTAATTCGGCTTTCGCCTTCGGCTACCGCCTGAATTAGCTCGGTAATAGTCGGTTGCTTATCCAGATAATGACGGACTTGCTTACAAAGAACATCTTCGTTTTCAATAAAAGGAACAATAATTTCCCTGACGGAGTCCTGACAGTCAATCAGCACAAGTGCTTCTCCAGCTTTGTAGTTTGAGGAAGGATTGCTTTCTAATTCTCCATGAAATCCTAACATACGAAATTGCTCTGCCGAACATCTACCAAAACAGATTACCGTTTGAAATTGTTCACGCGTTCCCGCGCTAAAGTGTGATGCGTCAGCCCTTTGCACACAGAGCATAATTCCTATGTTTAAGCCCCTTCCTACCGCCAAGATTTCACCAACCATAGACATCAATTCTGTTTTCAGCTTCTTATCTTTTCCTTCAGCATAGGACAAAAATCCATACCATTCCTCTATATAAATGGTATGATGAATTTGGGGATGAAGTCTATTTTTTCTGATTTCCTGAAAAAGTCCATAGAAATCCTTTACCATCTGAAAGGCATCCTCCCCAGAAGCATAGGAGGGCGAACCTTCTAAGGCTTCGTATTCCTCCCCTGCTTTATAATCTGCTATGTACACCCGACTTTCCCTATTATGAAGCATCTGGTACATATACCAGTTGGCACTCAAAGATTTGCCTGAGCCAGATTTGCCTGTTAAAAGAAAATGGGAATAATTCTTTCCCAATGTAACTGTTACAGGCACTTTGACAGTAAATTCCTTCCAGATTTCTCTATCATATCCTAAAATCATGGGAATTTTCCTCCTCAGGAATTTCCTCTGTAAATAAGTCTATGTTCTCTTCTTCTAGTAAAAACTCTTTTTCTTCTTCCTGTTTGTCAAGGAATTTTTTCCCTTTTTCACTTAATGCAATGGCGAAATATAATCTTTGTTTTGTAGCTACTTTTATGTAAAGTGGAACACTTGTTTCTCGACTTCTCATATAAAATTTTTGGATAATTTTACTGGCAATTTCTTTTATGCTTTCCTCTGTAATCTGCTGATAAGCAGGGGCAAGTCCAATAGCTGAAATATCTACCCATAAAATACCTGAAGCATTAGGCTCATAATCATCTAGGGATGGAACATCATAAGGGCATCCATTTAATTTATCTATCAAATCTAGTATCTCCTGATTTGTCAATACCAGTTCAGGTCTTATTGTTTCCTGCTGAAAGCCAAATTCATTCAAAACAGCCTCACAAAGCTGAATACCCGCACATATTATTTTTTTCATTCCTTCCATACAACAGTTAAGACCGTCTGTCCAACGCTCCAACTTCATACTTCTATATAGAATGTATCCTATACAACAAAAACCCAGCCACAAAAGTGCTATAATGTGTATTATGTTTTCAATAATGTATAACATAGTTTTTCCTTTCCGCAGGGAAAACAAAGTTCCCCTGCTCTCAAAATATAATTTTTTATCAAAGAGACATACCTTCGGCTTATTGCTATGCTTCCACCAAAGTGATTTTGTCTGCTTTAATACTATCTTTAATTTCATGGTCTCTCTCAGAATAGAAAGGCTTGATAACAGCATTTTCAAATTCCACAAAAACCTTTTCCCCTTTTTCCTGAAACTCTACCAACTTGCATGGCTCAATCAGGGGTGTTGTTCCCGAAACAAAGACCTCAATTTGTTCAAAAGTGTCTATGTTAGTTACCAGATACTTATATCCTTGAACTTCACCTGTTTTTGTTCCATTTTCATATTTGAATACTGTCTTTACATCATTCAAGTAATATGTGGGTTCAAGAATGTACCTCTCCAAAGGCTGATAATGTTTTGTTACCAATGATAATGGCATATAATTACTCCTTTTCTTTGAGTAGGAAATATGGTAAACTTTCCTTGCGAGTGGAAGCTGTACCATATTAGGTTAACGGTTTCATTTTGGGAAGTCCCCGTCTTATAGGGGCTTCCTTATCTATAACAGTAGGGGAACGTATTCTCTGTTGCTTCACCATTTCTATAACACCTCCTTGCTTTTGATAAAACTATTATATATCCATTGGTTCGAAAAAAACATTCCGACGCTATTACATCCTGCTACTCAATTATTACATTCATATTTACTGCATACCGATTGGATTTCACGAATAAAATTTTCTAAATTCTGTGGTTCTTTGCCTAATAGAATATAATCTGTTGATACATTAAAAAAGCGAACATAATCCAATAGTCTATCTATATTCAGTAATTGCTTTCCCTTTTCATAGTGACTGATACTTTCCCTCTTACATCTAAACTCTTCCGATAATTTACTTTGAGTTATGCCTTTTTCTTCCCTTAATCTCCTTAGGCGTTTTCCGATTTCTTCTAAATTTAATTGCACTTCCATATTTGGTATTTTTTATACCAGCGCCAGTAATCTCTCCTTTTTCTTATTTAAGTAAACGTTTATCTTATGAAATTAAAATATCATAAAAGAATTTCGTATGTTTTTTTGTGCACCAGAATTTTAGACTTTAACTCAAGGCTAATTTATAGTAAAATATAGTAAATAGGGCGAAATCCTATATATATTTTTTAAAAATGGGCGAAATTATATAGTGATTTAGTTTTTGAAAAAAGGACTAAGGAAGGACGGATATAAATGATTACTAAAATAATAAAAATACCACCAGAAAGAAATAAAAAACTCTCTCAATTTTCCCAAATCATAGGAATAAGTAAAAAAGATATAATATGTGTTTTAATTCTTGAATGTTTTGACTACTATGGTATTGAAATAAAAAATGACAGTCCTACACTTTCCGATGAACTATGGGAGTCAGAAAAAATTCAAAAGTTTATCAGGGATTACGAGCAGTATGAAGACCGTACAGAAGAAAACAAGAAGATACAGTGTAGAAACTGCAAAAAAGAAGAAAAGAAGACGGCACAATGTAAAGAGTGTAAACAAGAAAAGAAAGCTTCTATGGAGAGTATACAATTTTCTTTACCTAAAAATTTTTCTGAACAATTAAAAGAGCTCGTAAAATGTATTGCTGATAATAGCGGAGCTCGTCCAACGCAAAATATGTTGTACAATTATATCATTCATACAGCATTGAAGATTATGTTTAAATGTCCTGACAGAGGACAAGAACGAATATCTTATACACAGTATAAAAACAGGAAAAATATAACTCGGAGATGGGCATTTAGAATAGATATTCCAGATGTAATTAGTGAAACATTTGAACATTTTAGTGAGACAACGGGAGTATCTAAAGGAAATCTCATGCGGTATGTCTTGTTTAAATATTTAAGAGATAACAATTTTTTAGGAAACTATAAGAAAGAGTTTGAAGATATTAGCGTAGATTAACAGAGAGCGGGCTTTAAAGACCGCTCTTTATTTAAATAGTACATTCATTTATTTACTTCTTTTTTGTTCGTTCTTTCTAATAAATAATCCGTTGAACAGTCATACAAATCAGCAAGTGAAATTAAAATTTGCGTTGGAATATCACGAGTCCCTAATTCATAATGAGATAGTGTTCTTTGACTAATGTTTAATTTTTTTGCCAAATCTTTTTGTTTCATATCAAGGTCTTCTCTCATATTTCTTATTCGTTCTAAATACATAATTTTCTCCTTTTATGAAGAACTATACAATAGAACAAAATGGGCTATTGTATTTCGGAACAAATTGGGCTAGAATTAAAATGGTTTATTATAAACAAATTTATTTTAATATGGAGGTTTATTAGTATGAAAAAGAGAGCAAAACAGTTGGCAATGTTAGGATTAACTGTCACAATGATGTGTGGTACACAGATGACAGCATTTGCATCAGGTTTAGGAGAAGAAGCACCAGTTGCTATTGAAACCGAGGCAAAAGCAACAGCTAATGAAGAAACCGAAGAAGAGGTAAAAACTGAAGCTAAGGAAGAAAAAGCCGATGCTAAAGAAGAAGTAAAAACAGAGATTGCAGATGTAGTAACTGGCACAGAAGTAGCTGAAACACCAGTAGTTGAGGAAACCGAGGTTAAAGAAACCGTAGCAGGTACTGATGAACTTGTTGGCTTGGGGGTATCCACTGAGGCAGAAGCCGAAACAGATGCAGACACAGTACCAGCCCCAGCACCACAGACAGACGTAGAGGCAAACGCTGATACAAACACGGAAGTCGAAGAGCAGGCAGATGCAGAGGTAACAGGTTCGATTACTGGAGTTACGTTTGGAGGTGCTGTTGATGGTGTTATTACATTAACAGATAAAGATTTTATTACAGAAGATTTTGGTTCATACGCTAATATTCCAATTACAGTTTCAACATCATCTTCAGAAGGAACTTTTGGTATTGAGTCAACAAATAGTGGGTTTGGCTTAATCAATCCGCAGGATTTTGACGGTGATGGAGTATTTACTGGTGAGGCTACAGTAATTAAGGAAGACCTTATCGAAGCAGGAGGTACAAAAACATTTACTGGTACGCTTGAGATGTCATCATATAAAGATGGAAGATTTGATAAAGTAGTAGACACAGCAGACTTTTCAGTCACAGTAAAATACGTTGCAGATGGTACTGTTACACCAGAACCAGAGAAACCACAGCCAGAACCAGAGAAACCACAGCCAGAACCAGAGAAACCAGACCTAGAGAAAGATGGCTGGATTAAGACAGACGAAGGTTGGAAATATTACGAAAATGGACAGAAAGTAACTGGTTGGAAAGCTGTTTCAGAAAAATGGTATTACTTTAATGAAAACGGAATTATGGAAACAGGCTGGGCATCTGTAGGTGGTCATTGGTATTATCTGAATGCTGATGGAAGCATGGCAACAGGTTGGGTATCTGTAGGTGGTCATTGGTACTATCTAAATACTGATGGAACTATGGCAACAGGTTGGGTATCTGTAGGAGGTCATTGGTATTATCTGAATGCAGATGGGACTATGGCAACAGGTTGGGCATCTGTAGGTGGTCATTGGTATTATCTGAATGCAGATGGAACTATGGCAACAGGTTGGGTATCTGTAGGAAGTCATTGGTATTATTTGAATGCAGATGGAACTATGGCAACAGGTTGGGTATCTGTAGGAAGTCATTGGTATTATTTGAATGCAGATGGGACTATGGCAACAGGTTGGGCATCTGTAGGAGGTCATTGGTACTATCTGAATGAAGACGGAACTATGGCAAGTAATCAGTGGATTGATGGATGGTATGTAGATGCGTCAGGAAAGATGCTATAGAATGTAAAAAACAGAATATAAAAAAGAAGCAAAAAAGCAGACAGTCATAAAAAATTGTTTGCTTTTTTGCTTTACTATATGGATTTTTTCCATGAGCATATAACGCTTACGCTTGCCCGAACATCCCACCGCCCTGTTAGGTACACCGATGCTTCGGGCATCCTTCGGAACGCTGGTTTTGTGAGCAGGCAAACAAGAAAAAAATCATATCAATTCTACTTATTGAAAATGTCCTTTCCTTGAGTATTCTTCATTGAAAAAGAGACTATCCTGTTTCTTATTGAACTGATAATCTCTTTCTTTTTCTTTCATTTATTTAATAATTCTTTCCGATTTGCTACACCATTTAGTACACCATTTTCATATCAAACTACACCAATTTATGATATATTACATCATTTTGTCATTTTTTGAAATCTTGCAAAACATCAGTAAATACAAGGCTTTAAGAAGTTACATCAACTTATACAAAGCATGAAACATCATTCAGAAATATTTATACACTTTTAGCATATTTGTCTGGCACGCTTTGAGAATGTAAGCTTGAAGCGTGCCAGACTGAGCGTAAAATGTATAAATATTTTTTTGGCAATATTACTAATTGCAAATGCAAAAAAATTGTGATATTCTCATATCTACAAAGCAATTCAATTCTAAGAAATCTTTTTGACAGTTCTGTCAAAGATATTCCAATTATTTATTTTTAAGTATTGGCTGATACTTTGCACAAAAGGGAAGGTGATACTACGAGGAAAACAGGGGAGATTATTGACGGCAGATATAAAATCCTGAAAAAATTAGGTGAAGGGGGCATGAGTGTTGTATATCTGGCAGTAAATGAAAAAGTAAACAGATACTGGGCAATTAAAGAAATAAAAAGAGAAGGTATTGAAAATTTTGAAACAGTTTATCAGGGACTTCTGGCAGAGGCAGATATATTAAAAAAGCTTCATCATCCAAATCTTCCTGATATTGTGGATATTATAGAGGGAAAAGAGACCTTTTTGTTGGTAATGGATTATATAGAAGGAAGGCAACTGGAGTGTATTGTACAGGAATATGGACCGCAGAAGCAGGAAAATGTTGTGGAATGGGGAAAACAGTTGTGTGATTTGCTGTTGTACCTTCATTCTCAGGAACCTCCCATTATTTATCGTGATATGAAACCTGCCAATGTTATGTTACAAGAGGATGGGAAAGTCGTGCTCATTGATTTTGGTACTGCCAGAGAGTTTAAAGAAAGTCAGCCAGAGGATACGGTGTGTCTGGGAACCTGGGGATATGCGGCTCCGGAGCAGTATAAAGGTCAGTCAGATATTCGGACAGATATCTATGGCCTTGGTGTTACTCTTTATTATCTTCTTACCGGACATAATCCAGTCTGTAAACCTTATGAAATCTATCCTATTCGTTATTGGAATGCAAATCTATCATCTGGTCTTGAGGCAATTATCTTAAAGTGTACAAGGAAAAATCCTTCCAAACGCTATCAATCCTGTGAGGAATTACAGCAGGAACTTTCTCATTATCATGAATTAGATATAGAATACCGGAAATCTCAAAAAGTACAAAAGATTATTCTGCTTTGTTTTGGGATTTTAACGGTTGCTTTTGGTTTTTTAAGTTTTGTTTTTTATAAAGAGGAGAAAAAATTTATAAATAATGTATATGAGAATTGTTTGTATGAAGCACGGTGTCAGAATGGGGCAGAGCAGTATCAGGCATGTTATCAGGCTGCAATTACCTTAAACCCGAAAAATAGTAGGGCATATAAAGAGCTTTTGGAAACATTTCTTTGGAGGGACAATGAAAAAAAGGAGGAGGCACAAGGTTATTCTGTATGTTTTTTTTCAGAGAAAGAGGAAAATTTTATTCGTAAGATATTGGGAACTACCAGAAAAGGAAAAAAAAGAAATGAAGAGTATCTAAAATCCTGTAAAAGGGAATATGAAAGCTTTGCATATAATTTAGGAATTGCTTATTTTTATTCTTATAATGGCGCAGGAAACAAGGCAGCAGCAGAGAAATGGCTGAAAATTGCAGGAGAAGGGAAACCTTCTAAAAAATTGCAGAAAAGTGAAATTATAAGGGCACAAAA
The DNA here is from genome assembly GCA_905201915.1 of uncultured Lachnospiraceae bacterium. GTDB lineage: Bacteria > Bacillota > Clostridia > Lachnospirales > Lachnospiraceae > Blautia. The sequence goes on along the minus strand of CAJKQE010000004.1, from coordinate 25,390 downwards.
ACTTTGGAAAATTGCGGCATATTATGAGCAGTTGGGAATGTATCATCAAGGGGGAGATGTATCTATTTCTTATAAAGATTACTGGAAAGATTTAACGGAGATTGCAAGTCATGAAAAGAAAACCATGCAGCAGTCTAAAGATTTGCTGTTTAGTTACAATGAGCTATTATCTCAAATAATTACTTCTGCTTTTCGATTTGCAGAGGCAGGAGTATCGAAAGCAGAAATGAAGAAACAGTTAAAAGAAATCGAGGAGGAACTATATGGGATGAAAATAGATAAGGGTAATGCAAATGCCTTTTATGAAGAAGAAATGAGAAGAAACTTGTGTGAAAACTTATCGGCAGCACATCATAGTATAGAAGCTGCTTTTGGAGATGGAGGCGAAGAGAATGAAGGAAATACAAAATCAAATTTATCTATATCAATGCCTTAAAAATGTTTTTTTGTGTATTAGTATTTTTTGCCTGTTTGTTATATTGTGGATGTGTTATAGAAGGAAAAGAAATAGAAACTTAAAAGTGTTATTTTCTATGATAATTTTCTTTTTTGCGGTCAGTTTTGTTTCCTTGCAGGAGGTAGAGGCTTCTGTTGAAGAGGAACAATCGGTTGTGTTGAAAATGAAAGAAGGAAAGCGTTTGAATTATACAAAAATATATGACAGAGATGATTTTTGTGTATTTCAAAATTTAGAAACAGGAGATATTCTGGAAAATTTAGAGGATATAGAAATAGAAGGAGTAGAACAATCGGAGGATGTTTTTGTAAAAGATTTGGAGGGTGTGTTAGAAGAACAAATAAAAGATGCGGTGGAAAAAGAAGAAGTAATAATTCTTCTTACAAGGGTTGAATTGGGAGGAAAAGATGCCTCAAAATATAAAGTGGATTTAGAAAGCGAACAGGTTCGTTTAGAATGTGAACTTACCATAAAAAGACGTAAGATAAACCTAAAAGTAGAGAAAGGATGGAGAGAATACAGTCGTTATAATGAGATAAATTATTTTACAGATACACCGGTACGGGAAAATAAGGAAAGTTATGAAAATTGTGAAGTAGAAGGGCTGATGGAAGGAGATACGGTGTTTTATCCTACTCCTTGGGAGAAACCAATGGAAACAGATAAATTGCCGGATTATCCTTTGGGAGAATGGGAGGATAGAATAACAGTCAAACATGACGGAAAGCCGGGAAGAAATTATTATTTTAATTATAAGGAGATTGCCTGCGGTACTTTGAAAATCGAGCCGGAGAGAATACAGGATTATTCTAAGTATATTGAGTTTGAGACGGATAGAAAACAAGTGTATTTTGCTGAGGATACGGGAAAACTCTGGGCAGACGGAAAAATGAAGGATTTTCATGTGTTGTTAAAAGAAAATGAAAAAGCTGGATTTTACACAGATGTATGCACAGAGGAAGGGGAAATTATCAGTCAAAATGGAAGAGGGATGGATTTTACAAAAGAAGATTTCAAAGAGGGAGAGGAAAGAAAAATTTCCCTGTATCTTATTCATCGGAAAAATAAGGTGAAATCAGGTTCTTTTGAAATTTCAGTTTTTTTGGATACTGGTGCGCCTAATGTAACAGAAAATAGCATAAGTGACAGAATAAATGATTGTGAAATGCTGCCTGATACTATAAGGTTCAGTAGATTTTATGGACAGGATGAATTAGGGAAAGAGAAATTTTATATAGAGGATAAGAACGGATGCGGTGTTAAGAAAAGCTGGTATCATGTTATGGAGAAAGAGGGGAAGTTTACCAGAGAGGATATTCAGGAGTATCTTAATGGGAAGATAAAAAAAGATAGATGGGATTTGTTACAGCAGGATGGTGAAATCCAAATTTCTGTGGAAGAAAAGAATTATCTTGTCTTTATAAAGACGGAGGACTATCTGGGACATGAAAAAATCTATGTTTCTGATGGGATTATGACCGATTGGGAAGCACCACAATTACAAATAGAGTTTGGGGAAATGCAGCAAATATCAAAAAGCGGAGTTTATGGAGAAGATGTGGATTTAGAAGTATCTGCAAAAGATGAGAAGTCTGCGATAGCTCAAATCGAAGTTGTGATTACCAGTGATGGAGAGGAAACGGAAAAAGAAATTCTTTTTAAAGAAAACTCTTTAGAAGAAAGGGAAAAATATAAAGAACGATTACTACCATATATAGTAGTAGCACAGGAAAATAGTAGTAAGGATGTTCGTGTCATGGTTCTGGTTACAGATTATGCGGGAAATAAAACAAATAAAGAGCTGGATTTGCAGATAGATACTATATTACCTGAATTAAAAGTACAGTGCTTTCGGCAGTCTGACTTTTTTTCGGGATATTATTCCAAAAGTCCCATTGCTGTTCAGATTTTGTATAAGGAAAGGAATTTTTCAAAGGAGAAAGAATATTTATGGTTTGAAGCAGAAATAGACGGAGAAAAAAAGATTTATTCCATAGCAGAATTGGAAGAAAAATTTTCGGGGAAGATAAAGTGGATGGATAAAGGAGAGGAACATATACTGGAAATATTGTTGGACGAGGGGGAATACAGGATTTCTCCTTTTGTTAAAGACCTATCTCAAAGAGTTGCTCAGACTATTGTACAGGGGGAGGAAATTTCTTTTTGTATTGATACGCAGTGTCCAAAAGCCTCTGTGGAAATTGTTCATGGACAAGGAAATAAAGATTACTTTTTTAATGAAGATATTAAATTGTATATTCGAGGGAGCGATATAAAGAAGAGATATGGAAGTTCGGGCTTAAAAGAAATTTATTATATTATTTCTAATGAACGAAGAAACGAGAAAATTGCTTTGCTTCAGGAAGAAGAAGGAATAAATGATTTTTCAAAAGAAATCCTTGTACCGGTTCAGGAGTATGGAAATGGAGAAATTAACATACAGGTTTTTGTAGAAGATAGAGCGGGGAATACAGGAGAAAGCGAAAATGTGAAGCTGAATATTGATACAACAAATCCTAAAATTTCTGTACAGTGGAACATGGGGAAGGCCAACGAAAAGCGTTATTATAATGCTCAACGCACTGCATATATAGAGATAACAGAGAAAAATTTTGATGTTTCTTTTATTAAATGGGAAATAAAGGGAAAAGCAAAGATAGGAAAGTGGAAGTCAAAGGCGAATGTGCATTATTGCGAAGTTGTTTTTTCAGAAAATGGTATATATAATTTCGCTTTTTCCTGTGAAGACAGAGCAGGGAATCAAGAAAAGTACGAGGAGAAAGAGACATTTATTATAGATACTATAAAACCGGTTATTGAAGTTTCGTATGAAAATGAAGGGGCTTCTGATATAAAATATTTTAATTGTCAGCGTGTGGCTGAAATTGTTATTCGTGAGCAGAACTTTGACGAAAATCAGGTAAAAATATCTACAAAAATTGAAAATACTATAGGAAAAAAACCACGGATTACAGAGTTTTCTTCCTATCAAGGTGTTCACAGAGCAAAAGTTTTCTATGAAGAAAGTGGTGAGTATTATTTAAAAGTTTCTTGTAGTGATAAAGCGGGAAATCAGGGAAACGATTTTCAATCGGAAGGATTTTATGTAGATTTAGAGCTTCCTGAAATTAAAATTTTCAATATAAAAGATAAATCATCAAATAAAGACAAGATAGAGCCAATGATTGAAATCAGGGATTTGAATTATCAAATGGGTGGCTTTACTGTAAGTTTAACAGGAAGTAATGATAAAAGTTTGGAGATAAAAAAGACAGTAAAGAGAACAAAACAAGGACAGCAGATACAGATTGCAGATTTGCCCAGAACAGAAGATATAGACGATATCTATACACTTTCTATTGCAGCAGTGGATAAGGCTGGAAATTGGGCGAAAAAGGAAATTATATTTTCCGTAAACCGATATGGTTCTATTTACGAAACGGACGATGATACTGGAAAATGGCTAAGTACAGATGAAAGAAATCATACATATTTGAAAGAAGGAAAAGAAATTGGTATTTATGAATACAATGTAGATGCCATTAAAGAAAGAACTCTTACAATCAATTGTGATGGAGAACTGAAGGATTTAAAAGAGGGCGAAGATTATACGGTAAAAGCTTTAGAAAACAGAGGAAAATGGAAGAAAAATTATTATAAAATAAAAGCAGAAAATTTTAAAAACGAAGGAAATTATACGGTTATTTTAAATTCTAAAGATAATGCGGATAACAGCATGAATAATACAAGCATGAAGAGAGGGACAGAACCATTACCCATTTCTTTTACTGTAGATCGGACATCTCCTGCAATTTTCATATCAGGAATAGAAGATAAAGGAAGATATCAAAGCGCCGCAAAGGAGATGATGATTGAGGTTATAGATAATCTGGCATTAGAAGGTGTGGACATTCAAATTGGAAATAGGAAAATGCAGTATGGGAAAGGCGAATTGAAAGAAAAGAATGGAATAATAAAAGAACAAATTTTTAAGGATGAAAATTGGCAGGAAGTAAAAATATGTGCTATAGATGCAGCCAAAAATAAGCAGCAAGAAAGACTTTCTATATTGGTTATGCCAGATTTCTTACAAAAAGAGAAATCGCAAAATAATATTATAAAAATGATGTCGGTTCTTTTTTTGGCGATACTGGGGTTAGTCTGGAAAAAGAAGAAAGGATGATTTATACTAAAATAGAATATAGGCAGAAAGAGGGAAAACAAATGAAAGTTTTTGATATGCATTGTGATACAATCAGCGCTATTTATGAAAAAAGAAAGTGTAATGAAAGGCTAGAGCTTAGAGAGAATAACTTGCATTTAGATATAGAAAAGATGAAAAAAGGAGATTATGGGCTTCAGACATTTGCACTTTTTGTAGATAAGGAGGCGCAGAAAGACAGTTTTCAGACAGCACAGGAAATGTTAATGTTGTTTCAGAAGGAGATTAAGAAAAACAGTCAAGAGATTGCACAGGTTTTCACATATAAAGATATAGAAGAAAATGAGAAAAACGGAAAGATTTCTGCACTTTTATCTTTGGAGGAAGGAGCTATTTATGAGCAAGAGCCGGGGATGTTGTATAAATTTTATGAGCAAGGGGTGCGTATGGCAACTTTTACATGGAATTATGAGAATGATTTAGGATATCCTAATCGTTTTTATAATCCTTTGGAACAGAAAGTATGGAGTGTGGGAGAAACAGCAGGTTTGAAAGAAAAAGGATTTGAAATGCTGGAGGAGATGGAAGAACTTGGTATTATTCCTGATGTTTCGCATCTTTCAGATGGAGGGTTTTATGATGTGGCAAAGTATGCAAAACGTCCTTTTTTGGCATCTCATTCCAATGCAAGAAGCATTGCACCTAATGCAGCTCGAAATTTAACAGATGATATGATACGAATTTTAGCTGAAAAAGGCGGTGTTATGGGACTGAATTTTTGTGTTTCTTTTGTAAGAGAACATTGGAAGCCAAATGAAGAAGGTGCACTTTTATCTGAACTTGTCAGACAGATAAAATATATTATTCATGTAGGCGGTGAGGAATGTCTGGGACTGGGCAGTGATTTTGATGGGATTGAAGAAGTGCCGCCGGAAATGAAAAATGCAGAAGGTCTTCCGTTTTTGGCAGAAGCAATGGAAAAAGAAGGTATTCCGTATAGTCAGATTGAGAAGGTATTTTTCAAAAATGTAAAGAGATTTTTAAAAGAAAATCTATAGAAAAAAAGGGGATTTGCATAAGCATTTCCCCTTTTTAGTGCAGCGAAAACTAATTTTGTTGTACTAGCATTTAAAATCAAATAAATCTCGAACAGGTACTTCCAATACATCTGCAATATCAAAGAGACTATCAAGAGAAATAGAAGTTTTTACTCTCGGTGCTTCGATATTACTAATATGTGTTCTGCTAAGTCCTACACTTTCTGCAAGCTGAGTTTGTGTTAATCCTTTTAATTTCCGATAATAAGATATGGTCAGTCCTAATTCACGAAATTGTCTTGTTCTTTTCTCGTCCATAAAGGCAAATCTCCTTTTTGCTAAATATAGCATTGCCATAAATGGATAAAAACAAACTTAAAATATGCAAAAATAAAGTATGAAGCTGCAAAATATAGGTGTGTGTTGTAAAAAGACGTATAATAACTAATTTTTGCAGTATGTAACTAGATATTTATCAGCAATATTGCACATTTGTTCTAAGCTAAAGACATGTACATGATTTCCGGAAATCACCTCAAAACCACTTACAAAGTCTGATTTAGAAAATAGATAATACCATTCTTCCATATCCGGAAAAAGAGAAGAATGTTTTTGCAGTTTGTAAAGTGCGTCAATATCAATCCATTCGTCTGTCCAAAAACAAGTTCCCAGTAAAATTTTGTTATTGTTATAGGCTGCAATGGGAATTGATTCTGTACGCTTTTTTGTAGGGTGTTGTCCCCACCATTTACCTACATTTTTCATAGGGAAAGGGGATGTGCCCATTTCATCTGTTAAAACCAGAAATTCTTTACAGATAGTTTCAAAAGTATTTCTTGTATAGGTATCTAAAGCGGGTAATACAAAGGTGTTAAAAATAGCTTCTCCCTGTCCAAATTCAATTTCTGACTGATAAGGAAAGACATAAGTGTACCAAAATCGAAAAATACCATCTGAAATAAAATAAACAGCACGGCGACTGCTCTGATCTTCTGTTACAGGGACTATTCGTTCTGCTAAGTTATGTGAAGACAGGGAAAGAAGCAGACTGCTGGCGGCGCTGGGAGTAAGCTCTGTATAGTCGCAAATTTCCTGCAGTTTCTTATCCTCCTGTCCCATAGAAAGGAGAATAGAGCGCATAACAGAAGAAGCAGAATAGTATTCCTTTGTTCTGGAAGGTACAAAGCGGTAAAAAATTCCATCTTCTTGAAAGAAAAGCTGATAAATATTGTCTCGCACAGATACTTTAGGGTTAAAATATTGCAAATAAGCAGGAACTCCTCCTGTAATACTGTATAGTAGTATCTGCTCTTCTAAAGTCATTTCAGGATAAAGCATCCGCATTTCAAAAAAGCGAAATGGTCTTAAAAGGAAAGTATGTTTTTCTTTTGTACATTCTTTTTCATAGGCGGAAGCGGGCTTACATAAAATTAGAAATAAATTTGCATCGCTGCTTATACGATTGAAGAAGGAAGCAATTAATGTGGAAATCCTTCTGTTTCCGGCAGCAAGATGTGGAAAATCATCAAAAATTATTAACAATGGTTCTTGTTCAGAGTGTTTTGCCAGTAATTTGAAAATATCAGTCAGCTTTTTTGCTTGTTGAAATTCTTTGTGGAATTGTCGTGTACATAATGCTTTTAACATACGGACATTTTCTTCAAAAGATGAAGGAGCAGCTTTAAAATATAAAGTTTTTCTGCTTTTGGAAAGTTCCTGAATGAGTCTGGTTTTTCCCATACCTGGATGGGAATATAAAGACGTATAGCAGGAATTTTTTGTATCAAATAAGTGGTTGAAATTGGAAAGTATATTCCCTTTGTCTAAAAACATAATATCTCCTTGGATTTTGTAAAATAAGATTTAATTTTATTTTAGGTGGAGTTTTCAGGAAAGTCAAAGTATTTTCGAAGGTTTTTTATAGAAAGTTTAGATTTAATTCCAGATTATTTAGGGGAAAAAGAGAAAAAGTGTGGTACAATATAGAAAAACTGGGTAGAGAGGCAGTGATTATGAAACTTAAAACCAGAATTATTATTTCTTTTTTTATTATTGTTTTGGAGCCCTTGCTTTTTACGGGACTGGCTTTCTGGGCATTTTCGGAATATCAGTTCGGCGTCATAGAAGAACAGTACGGAATAGAAGATCCCACATATAAAAGTCTTTCCAATACAGCGGAGATTGTAAATCACCTTAGCAATGAACAGGCAGAAGTAATGCAAAAGGTGGCAGAGGAAGAACCATATAAATTTGAGGACATTGTTTATTTGGATGAAATGAATAAGGAACTTCAGGAAATGCATTCGTATTTGTTAGTCAAAGAAGGAAAAAGAGTAACTTATTATGGATGTGAGACTTATCCGGCAGAAGTAGTAAAACGTTTGGAACGGTATGAGAATTTTAATTCGGGAAGCAGCGACAGTGTTTATATGGGCGGCAGGGTTCAGGCACTTGTAAAGCAGGTTAGTTTTCAAACGGATACAGTAAAGGATGGAAGTGCTTTTATTATTTCCAATATTTTTGAGACACTTCCTCAGTTAAGAGAACTTTTCAAAAATATGCTGGTGACAGTAATTGTAATTTTGGCGGCTACTGCTTTAGGGCTTACATGGTGGATTTACAGAGGTGTGATTGCTCCTCTTGACAGACTTCGAACAGCTACCAGAAGGATTAAGGAGGGGGACTTGAATTTCTCTGTATCTACAGAAGGTGTCAGCGAAATTGCTGATTTATGTCAGGATTTTGAAGATATGCGCCGCCGTTTGAAGGAAAATGCAGAGGAAAAAGTTGCTTTTGACCGAGAGAGCAAGGAACTTATCAGTAATATTTCCCATGATTTAAAGACACCGATTACAGCAGTAAAAGGCTATGTGGAAGGAATTATGGATGGGGTTGCTAATACACCGGAGAAAATGGAACGCTATATTAAGACTGTCTATAATAAAGCCAATGAAATGGACAGATTAATTAATGAGTTGACGTTTTATTCTAAAATGGATACAAATAAAATTCCATATACGTTTAATAAAATTTATGTAACGGAGTTTTTTGATGATTGTGCGGAAGATTTAAATGTGGAACTTAGTTCCAAGAATGTGGAGTTTTCTTATTCTAATTATGTAGAACCGGAGGTTATGGTAATTGCAGATGCAGAGCAGATTAAGCGTGTTGTAAATAATATTGTAAGTAATTCTCTAAAATATACAGGAGAAGGAAAACAGAAACGCATTAATCTTCGAGTAAAAGACGTAGGAGATTTTATTCAAGTAGAAATTGAAGATAACGGAAAAGGAATATCGGCAAAAGATTTGCCTAATATATTTGACAGATTTTACAGGACAGATGCTTCCAGAAATTCGTCCAAGGGAGGAAGCGGAATTGGTCTTTCTATTGTTAAGAAAATTATGGAGGATCACGGAGGTAAAGTCTGGGCAACAAGCAAGGAGAACATTGGAACAGTTATGTATTTTGTTCTGAGAAAATATCAGGAGGTACCGGTAAATGAGTAAGATTTTAATTATAGAAGATGAAGAAGCGATTGCAGATTTAGAGAAAGATTATCTGGAATTAAGCGGCTTTGAAGTAGAAATTGAAAATAGAGGCGATGTAGGACTAAAAAGAGCCTTGGAGGAAGATTATGATTTATTTATTTTAGATTTAATGCTTCCGGAAGTAGATGGCTTTGAAATATGCAGAGAAATCCGTAACCAGAAAAATACACCGATTATTATGGTTTCTGCTAAAAAAGATGATATTGATAAAATCAGAGGTCTTGGTCTGGGCGCAGATGACTACATGACAAAACCTTTTAGCCCCAGTGAACTGGTAGCCAGAGTAAAAGCCCACCTTGCCAGATATGAACGACTGATTGGAACAGGAATTCAGGAAAATGATATTATTGAAATTCGTGGACTGAAAATTGATAAAACAGCAAGACGTGTATGGGTAAATGGTGAAGAAAAGAACTTTACCACGAAAGAATTTGATCTTCTTACCTTTTTAGCACAAAATCCAAACAGAGTGTTTACTAAGGACGAGCTGTTTAAAGAAATCTGGGCAATGGAGTCTATTGGAGATATTGCAACTGTTACTGTGCACATTAAAAAAATTCGTGAAAAGATTGAATTTAATACAGCGAAACCTCAATATATTGAAACTATTTGGGGTGTAGGATATCGGTTTAAAGTGTAAGGTGAGTGAAAAAATAGAAAAGGTTTTTATAGGGAGTACTGTGAAAGAAACTAGAGGACAGCCAATAAATGGCGCACTTTAACAAGCTGTTTTATGGCAGCCTTTGAAAAAATGTATTGAAATAAAGTGTTAAGAAACTAATTGCGATTCGGAAACTATCCCTTCGTTGATAAGCAGTTTCTTAGCCTGTTTGATAGCCTTTTCCTTCTGTTTTTCTCTTAGAGGTTCTGGCATATCAATCTTATATAAATCGCTCGGATTCCATGCCTCACCGGTAGACAGCATTTGGTAGATGGCAGTAAGAATCATCCGGGCGATAGCAATGATGGCACGTTTTTTACCACGGCGTTTCATAATCCGCTCATATTTTTGCTTGTAATAAGGAGAATTGGCAGACTTCACAGCTGCATGGGTAACTTGTACCAATGCAGGTTTGAGGTAGACACCGGCACGTGTTATTCTGACAGATTTCTTTTTACCAGCGGATTCATTGTTGCCGGGAGTTAATCCCGCCCAACAGCATAAGCGTTTAGAAGTGGAAAACGGAGCCATATCAATACCAATTTCGGAGATAACAGTGATTACACTGTTACGGTTAACACCCGGAATGGTACACAGTAACTGGATAGCATTTTCATAAGGTACAACCAAAGAATCAAGCATAGTGTCTATATCATTTATTGTAGATGTGATATAATCCATATGTGCGCGAACAAGGCGCATACGATATTTTTGGGGAAGAATGGAATCTGCCTAATGGAGTTGCAGGTCAATTTGGTAAGAAGTCTTTTGAATTAGTTGAGGCAGAGTATAGTACTAAAATAAGATTTACCGGTGATTACAGCAATAAGAGGAAAAACGCAGTATATGAAATTCTCTAAGTAAGGTCTGTAAAGAATGGATTGCGGAAAATAAGTACAAGAAGGGAAATATATATGAAATACTTAGATGAGGCATTGCATGAATATAGCCAAATGGATTTTTATCCTTTTCACATGCCTGGCATAAGCGGAATTTTTTGCCGGAAATTAAAAGAAAAATCAACAGCTGGCAGCAAAGTTTTATGGGGCTGATTTTAGGTATTTTCCCATAAAGGGCAGTACAGTAGGAATTTTAGTAATAGTATAGGAGCTGATAATAAAAAATATCAGCTCCTATAGATTTCTAATTCTATTTTATTGTGTTAGAATATGAGTTTTTTTATTAATTGGATTTTTGATTTTTAATTGCTCTTTATTATTTGAGGAGATTATATATGAGGTAGTTGCCCCATTTAAAATGCTGATAGAAACATGAACAGGAACGTCATTTTCGTCATATACAATTTTAAATATGTCAAATACAGGATCACCCTCTTCGCAGTGAAGATAAGTTGCCTCGTCTTTTTTTGCTTTTCGTACTTTAATCACTTTTTCGGAATTTACCATTTTTACATGATATATATTTTTTAAAATTTTATATATAGAAAAATTTCCGACAAGATATTTCTGGATATCAGGATAGCGCTCAGAAGGGAGATAGCAGATATCTATAAAGATTATTGTATCATCATGTCCCATAACACGTTTAATTTCAATGATATCAGAAGTATTAGGAATGTTCAGATATTCGCTGAACTCATCAGAAGTTTTTTTGCACTGAAGGGAAAGCAATTCAGAGAATGAATTCTGGTTTCTTTCTTCTATTGCTTCATGAAAACCACCGATGTCATTTAATCTGATGCGTAAGGAAGGACCCAGAACAAAAGTACCTTTTCCCTGTTTTTTTTCCAAAATATTTTTGTCACAAAGTTCTTTCACAGCTCGTCTGACAGTGATACGGCTGACATTATATGTAGCTTCCAGTTCTGTTTCTGTAGGCAGTTTATCACCGGCCTTATAAGTGCCATTTTTGATGTTCTCTATAATAGCATCTATAAGCTGTTGGTATAGTGGCTTGATTATATTTTGTTCTAACATATCTATTTTTAATCTCCAGTTATCTTATATTTTAATCATTTTTGGGGTTCTGTTTTGATAATGCGCAACATAAGAGAAGCCTGCTTCTTTCAGATATTGAAGCGCAACATCAAAATCTCTTTGTAAATCAGATGCGGAATGAGCATCTGAACCTAAGGTAATAATTTCACCATGAAGTTGGGAATAGAGTTTTAATACATCAAGTGAGGGCATACAGCCAATACCATAACGTACTCCGGATGTGTTGATTTCTATACCAATGCCGTGGGAAATTGCTGCCTCTAACACCTTCTGTAAATAATCGTTTTCGCAGGAAATATTTATGCAAATCCCTTGTTTTGCCGCATATCGTTTAAATAGATCAAGATGTCCCAGGCAATCACATAAATGATTTTCGACTATTCCCAGAAGATTGGAAAAATAAGTACTACATAGCCGGTCAATATTAATTGTCCTGTAATTATACATTGATAAATCTATATTGTCAATTTTATGGCAGGAGCCAATAACATAGTCAAAAGGATATTTTTTTAAAAATTTTTTGGCTGTTTCCGGTTGAAGATGGGGTTGTCCGAATTCAATGCCAAACCCTACATGCACAGATGTAGGGTTTGATTGTTTTAGAAGGCAATATTCAGTGTAATAGTTATCCAGATATTCTTCATGGAATTTTGGACTTTTATAAGAACCGGAAAAAAATTCAAAATGTTCAGTCAGCATCAATTCTGAAAGGTTATTTTTTTGGGCGATATTCAGAATGTTGCTGTAACTTTCATGAGAGTCAGGGGACACAGAAGAATGAACGTGATAATCTGGAATATTTCTCATTATTTTGTCATTGGATGAGGGTATCCAAATCCACCATGAATTTTGCATGTAGCAGCTGCTTTGGTAGCTGCAAAAGAAAGAGCTTCTTTCATATTTTTTGTATCCCCATAATTTGTAAGAAAACCAGCAATGAAGCTGTCTCCGGCTCCCATGGTGTCAATGACTTCTGTTTTTACAATCCCCTGTGTATAGAAGTTTGTACCATCGTAGAACATAGAACCTTTTGCTCCCCTTGTGACACCACAAATTTTTGCCCCTTTGGTTGCTGCCAGTTTTAAAAGTTCCTGACATTCTTCTTCACTTAAATCGGAGGCAGAGAAGAAGGCATAAGTGATATAAGGACAAACCCTTTCCAGATATTCTGTGTCCCGTTTGTCAGAGAAGTCAAAACTGACATCGCAGACTTGTGAAAGAGTAGCCAATTCATATTCCATATTGGAATAACAGCTTGTGTGACATATATCAAATTCTTTGATAATTTCCAAATCTTCTGTTACCAGATGAATACTGAAAAGATGTTGGCAGCTATCTCTTTTTCCGGCAGCAAACACACGATCTCCATTTTTTAAAAGAACTCTTGGTTGTGCAGAGTGTGCATAAACTTTTCTGGAACGGGACATGTCAATTTCTTCTTTTACAAGACATTCCTGTATCCATTTGGCATTCTCATCATTTCCGAAAATACCGATGTAGGAAGCTTTTTCAGCACCATCTCTTTTACTATTTACAACTACATTGACAGCATTTCCCCCTGGATAGTACACGTTGTCATCAACATAGCAATCAGTTACATTATCTCCTACAGCAATTAATTTCATATTCATTCTCCTTTTTATATTAGCCTTTTACACTGCCGGCAGTCATTCCTCTGATAAAGCTCTTCTGCATGAAGATAAATAGAATAGCAATAGGAAGACAGGCAATAACCATACCGGCCATAACAACTCCCCAGTTCGTCATCAGACCATCTGAGAAAACCATAAGTCCTACAGGGATAGTTTGTTTCTGGGAAGAATCTATAAACATAGTGGCAAAAATGAATTCATTCCAAGAATAGTAAGAGGTCATAATGATTACTGTTGAAATGATAGGTTTGGACAGAGGCAGATAAATTTTTTTGTAAATTTGAAAGAAAGTAGCTCCATCAATAATGGCAGACTCTTCCAGTTCTTTAGGAATACCGATAAAGAAAGAACGTATCAGCATAACGGAAACAGGAAGCCTAAATGCAATATAAGGAAGAATCAGTGCGAAATAAGTATCTTTCAGTCCAAGGTTTTTTAAAAGCATATAAAGTGGCAATAAGCAAACCTGTGGAGAGAGAAGAAGTCCGCCCATGATTAAAAGAAAACATAAATTCGCAAAACGACTTTTCATTTGGCAGATACCGAAAGCCGCAAAAGTAGAAATTAACACGACACCTATAATTGTTCCCACACTGACGATTATAGAGTTGATAAAATAATTAGAAATTCCTTTTTCCCAGGCGGTTTTATAGTTTTCAAATAACCATTCTTTTGGAAGTCCCCATACATCTTTAAAAATACCGTTGTAATCTTTAAAGGAGGACATGATAATCCAGAACATGGGGTAAATAATCAAAATGGCAAGGATAACCAGAATAATGAACCAGATATATTCTCCAATTCCCCATTTTTGAAGTTTTGATTTTTTCTTCATGAGTTATTCCTCCTTTCCTCCGATAGTGAAAAACTGAATGCTGGAAAGCACAGCAGTTATAATAAAGATTAAGATAGCAATAGTTGAAGCGTAGCCCATATCATTTTTAACAACACCGGTTTGATACATATGTAAAGCAAAAGTCATTGTAGAAGTTCCGGGACCGCCTCCGGTTAAAATATAAGGTTCGTTAAATACAGTAAATGCACCAACAACAGTAATGACCATAGTAACAAAGAACATTTGTTTTACTTGTGGAACTGTTATACTAAAAAATTGGCGTATTTTTCCTGCACCATCCATTTCTGCTGCTTCGTATAAATCTCTTGGTATTTTTTGTATGGCAACAATAAATAGCATGGTAACATAACCAGTACTTTGCCATTGAGAAACAGCGATTACGGCGAACATGGCAATTTTACTTTTTCCAAGCCATACAGTAGTCAGATTATCAAGCCCGATAAGTTCCAGAAAGCTGTTTAATAATCCCATTTGAGGGTTATAGATAAATTCAAATAACAAACATACAACAGTCATGGAAAGCAAAGTTGGGATGAAAAAAGTAGTCCTGAAAAAAGGTGAAAACTTTTGAAGTAATTTATCTTCCAGAACAGCGGCCAGAACTAAACCAAAACCTACTTGGATGATAACAGAAATTACAGCGTATAATATATTATTTTTCAGACATGTAAGAATAATTTCATCTGAAAAGAGTTTGCTGAAGTTAGCTAAGCCTACAAATTCTTTCGTTGTGGCAGACAGAGTAAAGGACTGTGTACTGTAAACCATGTTCATGATCAAAGGATAATATACAAAAATTCCCAAAATTAAAATGCACGGAAGAATATAAAGAAAGGCCTGTTTATTTTTCTTTTTTGCCATAACAATCCTCCTTTTCAATATATTAAAAGGAACAGACGGTCATAGAAGACCGTCTGCAAAATTCCTATATATGGGACGACCTGGGTTAATTGGAGTTTTCTTTCAGTTCGGCAGCAGCTGTCTGTACATCCTTCATAACTTCTTCAGGGGTCATATCATTAGTAGCAATTGCGGAAGCGCCTTGTCCGAATACGGTATAAATACTGGCATTACATGCATTATCAAACCATGGTGCCATCTGGCTGGCTGCATTAATAGTGTCTAATGCTTCAAGCTGTTCAGGAAGAGCATTTTCTTCTGTAAGAGCACCATTTACACTGGTTAAATCTCCGCCTACAGTGGAGAGCTGTACAGCTCCGCCTTCTGGACTTACCAGCCATTTCAGAAACTCAATACATTCTTCAGGATGTTCGGCTTTATTAGAAACCATAAATCCTTCCGGAGCACCTGTCAGAGCATTTGGATCGCCCTTTCCTTCTTCGAATGCAGGAAAATTAAAGAAACCATAATCAAAATTAATAGTATCTTTCATCAAAGAAATTTCAGCAAACTGTAAGTACATAATTGGTGACTCTTCAGCAGCAAAATAAGTGTTACGTGCAGTTTCGTGATCAATAGCAGTACAGGTTTCACCCATGTATTCTGTGAGTTGTTTCCATTTATTTAATACTTCGATGTATGCAGGATCTGTAAATTCACCTGTAGCAGGATCATAGTCTTTTGCCAGAACCTCAGGGTCAACCATACGCTGGTTCATGGTTCCTAAATAATGAAGAATGGCCCAATTATCTTTTAATCCTTCTACGATTGGAGTCTCATATCCGGCATCTTTGAGTTTGTCAAGGACATCAATAAATTCATTC
This sequence comes from uncultured Lachnospiraceae bacterium, assembly GCA_905201915.1. Classification (GTDB taxonomy): domain Bacteria; phylum Bacillota; class Clostridia; order Lachnospirales; family Lachnospiraceae; genus Blautia. Next base: position 9,332 of record CAJKQE010000004.1, on the reverse strand, counting down.
CAGGTTTTTGGGATTTCAATATTATTTTCTTCGAAAATCCGTTTGTTATAGAAGAAAGCTTTTCCATCCTGAGACCAAGGAACAGCCATGATTTTTCCGTCAAAGGTAAAAGGTCCTTTACTAACATCAGAAATTGTGTCAGCCCATGCAGTATCTTCTTCAAATACAGAGGTTAAATCCATAACATTTCCGGAATCAATCATTTCCTGGGCGAAGCTTCCTGACCAGGATGAAAAGATATCAGGTACCTCATCTGTAGAAACAATCATACGGATTTTTTCTTTATATTGATCATTTAAGATACAATCCATATTGATTTTTACATTTGGATTTTCTTTCTCATACTGTGCAATTAATTCTTTAAACATAGAATTTTTTGGATCGTTTGGCCAGCGATGGAAAAAATTAATTTCAATGGTATCTTCATCATTCTTAGTTTCTTTAGACTCTTTGTCTGAACTTCCACCGCCACATGCTGCCATAGAAAGTATAGAAATTGCGGTGAGTGACAGGGCAACCATTTTTCTCAATTTCATTTATTACCCCTCCTTTTTTAAATGTAATATTAGTATTCCATTCTCCACATGTATCTACGTACACCTAAATCATGTCCGCGTTCGTAAGCAATAGCATCAGCCATAGCACGTAATACAGCGCCTGCAAGAAGCGGAGCATAATATTCACGAACTGATTCATCGATTCCACACCAGTCAAAGTCTTCTACATCAATTAAAGCGATGCGGTCAGAATATTTTTTACAGAAATTGTAAGCTCTTTCATCCAGATAGCGGGTAGAACCGGTTCCTTTAACAATAATAAATGGAACGTCAAAATCTGTAATTTCGAAAGGTCCATGGAAGTATTCTCCGGAATGGATACAGCTTGCATTAATCCACTGCATTTCCATCATAAGGCAAATTGCGTAGGAATAACATTCTCCGTAACATGCACCACTTCCCATAGTATAGAGAAGTTTTTCTCTCTTATAGCTTTTTCCCCACTCTGTTGCAAAGTCAGCATACTGAGCTCGTACTTTTTCGGTTGCTTCCTGTAAGTGATCTAAAGCTTCTAAACCTTTTACGTATTTCTCATCAGGTTTCACAGTGTTTAAAATTTTAAAGATTAAAGAATAAAGGACTGCTTTGTTTAAATCAGATGTATCAGATTCTTTTCCCCAGTCATAGAAAATTGGATATTCAGCAGCTTTCCATAACGGAGAATCTACTAAGTGAGAAAGAGCAATCGTAACAGCTCCTTTTTCTCTTGCTACTTCAGTTGCTTTTACTGTTTCAGGTGTGTTACCGGAATGAGAACAGGTAATAACAACAGAGTTTTCATTTAAAGCCTTCGGCTCCATATGTACAAATTCATTGGAAGTATAGATACTTGCTGGGATTTCAATTTCACGGTCAAACATAAATTGTGCTGGCATCATAAAAGCCTGAGAACCACCACATGCTACAAAATAAAAATGGTTTACATTTTTGTTTGCTACAGCCTGAACTGCTGCATTGATTTGGGCAATAATTTCTTTCTTCATAATTTTAAATCCTCCTGTTTTTTAAAAAATAAAGAATATCGTTATATAACGTTATATTATGTAATATATATATACAATAATAATTTATAAATGTCAATAGAAAAATATAAAAAAGATATAAGAAATGTAAATGATAAATAGGGGGAATGATTGACAGGTGAAAAATGTGCTACTATACTTTGGTTATGTATTATAAAGAGCAGAACGGATTTGGAGATAGTATATGAAATATCTTGATATGGTATTAGACCAATATAGTCGTACGGATTTTTATCCTTTTCACATGCCTGGACATAAGCGTCGGGTTTATACAGAATATTTGAATAATCCTTATGTAGTTGACATTACAGAGATAACAGACTTTGATAATTTGCATCATGCTGAAGGAATTATAAAAGAAAATCAGGATATGGCAGCAGAACTATATCGTGTAGATAAGACTTGGTTTTTAATTAATGGCAGCACTGCCGGGATTTTGGCAGCAGTATCTGCTTGTACTTCTAGGGGAGGAAAACTTCTTATGGCAAGAAACTGTCATAAGGCGGTATACCATGCTGCTTATTTGAGAGGATTAGAAACATCATATATTTATCCTTCCTGCGAGTTGACTTGTGGATTAAACGGCAGGATTTCTCCGGATGATGTGGAGAAGGTACTACAGGAAGAAAAAGATATAGAGGCTGTTATCATTACTTCCCCCAGTTATGATGGGGTAGTGTCAGATATAGAGAAAATTGCAGAAATTGTTCATATATATGGAGTTCCACTGATTGTAGATGAGGCACATGGCGCTCATTTTTCTTTTAGCGAGTATTTTCCTACATCTGCTTTGAATTTAGGGGCAGATGTAGTTATACATAGTTTACATAAAACACTGCCGGCAATGACACAGACAGCTCTTCTTCATAAAAAAGGAAACAGGGTATCTGCTGATAGGTTGGAAGAATTCCTTGAGATATATGAAACCAGCAGTCCGTCTTACGTTTTAATGGCGGGTATTTCTTATTGTTTACGTTTTTTGAAAGAACAAGGAAAAGAAAAATTTGAGATATTTCAGGAAAATCTAAAGTGGGTAAGAGAAAGATTAAAAACAATGAAGACACTTCATCTTGTTGGTGAGGAGCTGATAGAGAAAACCGATATTTTTGATCTAGATTATTCAAAAATAATTATTTCTACCGAAAATGCGGATATTAATGGTCCGCAGCTTCATGAAGTTTTAAGAAGAAAATATCATCTTGAAATGGAAATGGAGGCAGAACAGTATATATTGGCACTGACTAGTGTAATGGATAGTAGAGAAGGCTTTGAACGATTAGTAAATGCACTGTTAGAAATAGATGGTAGCTTGCAAAGTAAAGAAGAAAAGATGAAAAAATATACTTTCACTGATAGCAGTAATACAGTAAAAGAACTACAAACTTATAGGATTTGGGAAGCGGTGGAAGGAGATTGGGAAATTATACCTTTGCAAGAAAGCAGAGGAAGAGTCTCTGCGGAATATGCTTATTTGTATCCACCCGGAATTCCACTCTTAGTGCCGGGAGAAAAAATTTCAGAAAGCTTTTTGGTTCAGGCAGAACGATTGAAAAAACAGGGAATGTATTTTCAGGGACTGAAGGATTACAGCCAGAAAAAAATCCGTGTTTTAAAAGAGAGATAGAAATGGAGAGAAGAATGGGAAAAATTTTTTATATTATGGGAAAAAGCTCATCGGGAAAAGATACAATTTACAGCCGTTTGCGTATAGATGAAACGTTGGAGCTTTCAAATCTGGTTTTATATACCACCAGACCCATGAGAGAGGGAGAAAAGCAGGGGAGAGAGTATTATTTTGTTGGGGAAGAACAATTTCGTCAGCTGAAAGAAGCGGGAAAAGTTATAGAGGCAAGGACTTATGAGACTGTATATGGACCATGGATTTATTTTACTGTAGATGATGGACAGATGACAGATACAAGAAAAAGTTATTTGGGGATTGGAACATTGGAGTCTTATACTCAGCTGAAAAATTATTATGGTGAGGAAAAAATTGCGCCCATTTATATAGAAGTAGAAGACGGTGAGCGCTTAAAAAGGGCAATTGCCAGAGAAGAACAGCAGCAGACTCCTAAATATGAAGAGATGTGTCGAAGATTTCTGGCAGACGCAAGAGATTTTTCTGAAGAAAAATTACAGGAGGCAGGTATTACAAAAAGATTTTATAATACAGAATTAGAAAGTTGTATAAAAGAAATTAAAAACTATATACAAAAGTTGCAGTAGGGAAAAAATATGTGATATAATGTTTAAATAAATTGCAAATTAAGCCAATGAATTGGCTATATATGCAGGAATTGAGGTGAATTGCAATGCAAGAAGTAGAAAAAGTATTGGGACATGAAGAAGTGGTGAAACATTTAAAGAATGCAGCAGCAATGGGTAAGGTTTCTCATTCCTATATCTTTGCAGGGGAAAAGGGAAGTGGGAAGAAGCTTCTGGCAAAGTTATTTGCTATGACATTGCAGTGTGAAACACATGGAGAGCAACCATGTTTGCAGTGTAGTTCCTGTAAAAAGGCAATGAACCGGAATCATCCGGATATTATTTATATTAGACATGAGAAGCCAAATTCTATAGGCATTGAGGATATCAGGGAACAGCTAATTTCTGATGTTTCTATTAAACCATACACAGGGCCGTATAAAATATATATTGTCGATGAAGCAGAGAAGATGACGGTACAGGCACAAAATGCTCTGTTAAAAACAATAGAAGAACCACCGGCTTACGCTGTTATTCTTTTATTGGTAAACAATGGAAGCACTTTGCTTCCGACTATTGCATCCAGATGCGTAACTTTGAATTTTAAACCGGTAAGAGATGAAGTGATTAAAAAATACTTGATGGAGGAGCTTCACGTACCAGATTATCAAGCAGAAGTCAGTGTTGCTTTTGCACAGGGAAATGTGGGAAAAGCAAAGCAGATTGCTACTGCTGAGGACTTTACGGAGATGATGGATGCAGCCTTTCATATTCTGAAACGAGGTCAGGATATGGAGGTTTATGAAATGGTGGATGCTATTAAGCTTCTTTCTGAGCAAAAACATACCATATATGAATATTTAGATTTGTATTTGGTATGGTTCAGAGATGTATTAATGTTTAAGGCAACCAGACAGATTGACGGACTGGTATTTCGTCAAGAATATAATGATATTAAAAATCGTGCAGACAGAAGTTCTTATGAAGGACTGGAAAAAATTATTCAGGCTATTGAAACAGCCAAAGCCCGTCTGCAGGCAAACGTAAATTTTGATTTAACCATGGAACTTTTGTTCCTTACAATCAGGGAGAACTAGTTATGACAAAGGTAATTGGAGTAAGATTTCGCAATGTGGGAAAAATTTATTATTTTTCCCCTAAAGACTTGGAGATAAAGGCAGGAGAACATGTCATTGTAGAAACCGCAAGAGGTGTGGAATACGGAAGTGTGGTATTGCCTCCGAGAGAAGTATCAGATGAAAAAGTGGTACAGCCTTTAAAAGAGGTTATTCGTATTGCCACTCCTCAGGATGATAAAAAAGAGGAATCCAATAGAAAAAGAGAAAAAGAGGCATTTCAGATTTGTCTGAAGAAAATCAGAGAACATAATCTGGAAATGAAGCTGATTGATGTAGAGTATACATTTGATAATAATAAAATCTTGTTTTATTTTACAGCAGATGGACGTATTGATTTCCGTGAGCTGGTAAAAGATTTGGCGGCAATCTTTAAGACAAGAATAGAACTTCGTCAGATTGGTGTAAGAGATGAAACAAAGATTTTAGGTGGGATTGGTATATGCGGCAGACCGCTGTGTTGCCATACTTATCTGTCAGAGTTTGTACCGGTTTCCATTAAAATGGCAAAAGAGCAGAATTTATCTTTAAATCCTACAAAGATTTCAGGTGTCTGCGGCAGATTGATGTGTTGTTTGAAAAACGAAGAAGAAACTTATGAAGAATTAAACCGTAAACTTCCAAATCCGGGAGATAGGGTTACAACACCGGAAGGACTGAAAGGTGAAGTGCAAAGTGTGAATGTACTGCGTCAGTATGTCAAGGTGATTGTAGATGTAGAAGATGAGAAAGAAATCAGAGAATATCAGGCATCAGAGTTGAAATTTAAAGCGCGTCAGAAACGAGAAAAACTGAAGCTGACAGAAGAAGAAATGAAAGTATTAAAAGAACTGGAAAGAGATAAATAAAGAGATAAATAAAGAGGGCATTCGCAATATGGAGAAAATACTTCAAGAGGGAGAACGACTGGATGACCTCCAAAATGGATATAGTTTGATACAAAATCCTCAGCAATTTTGCTTTGGGATTGATGCAGTGCTTTTATCCTGGTTTGCTCAGGTAAAGCCGGGAGAAAGAGTGCTGGATATGGGGACGGGTACAGGTATCGTCCCCATTTTATTAAAGGCGAGATATCCAAAAGGAGAGCATTTTACAGGGCTTGAAATACAGGAGGAAAGTGCACAAAGAGCAAGGCGGAGCGTTGCGTACAATCATCTGGAGCAGGATATAACGATTACCACAGGGGATATTAAAGAGTCCGCTTCCATTTATGGAGGGGCTTTTTTTGACGTTGTGACTACCAATCCCCCGTATATGATTGGGCATCATGGACTTACAGGAAGCAATGAGGCAAAAATAATTGCAAGGCACGAGACACTTTGTAATTTAGAGGATATTATTTCTCAAGCGGCAAAGGTGTTAAAACCCAAAGGACGTTTTTATATGGTGCACAGACCGTTTCGTCTGGCGGAGATTATGTCAGTTATGGTCAAATACCGAATAGAGCCTAAGAGAATGAGGCTGGTACATCCTTTTGCAGATAAAGAGCCTAATATGGTGTTGATTGAAGGATTGCGTGGCGGAAAATCCCGTATGATTGTGGAAAAACCGTTGATTGTATATGAAAAACCGGGAATTTATACAGAAGAAATACAGAAGATTTATCAGCAGGAGGTGAGGGAATGAGCGGAAAATTATATTTATGTGCAACTCCCATTGGAAATTTAGAAGATATTACATATAGAGTGCTGCGAATTTTAAAAGAAGTGGATTTGATTGCGGCAGAAGATACAAGAAACAGTATTAAGCTATTAAATCATTTTGAAATTAAAACACCAATGACCAGCTATCATGAATATAATAAATTTGACAAAGGAAGATATTTAGTAGAACAGATGCTGGATGGGAAAAATATTGCTTTGATTACAGATGCAGGGACGCCGGGCATTTCAGATCCGGGGGAAGAATTAGTAGCAATGTGTTGCGAAGCCGGTATAGAGGTTACGTCTCTTCCGGGAGCGGCAGCTTGTATTACTGCATTGACTTTATCAGGGCTTCCTACAAGGCGTTTTGCTTTCGAAGCTTTTCTGCCTTCTGACAAAAAAGAGAGAGCTTGCATCTTACAGGAATTAAAAAATGAAACAAGGACGATTATCCTGTATGAAGCACCTCATAGGCTGGTAAAAACTTTAGAAGAGCTTTATGCAGAATTGGGGGATAGAAAAATTTCTCTTTGTCGTGAGCTTACAAAGAAGCATGAAACTGTTTTCCGAGATACATTGTCTCAGACGATTGCGTGGTATAAAGAAAATCCGCCAAAAGGGGAATGTGTTATGGTTTTGGCAGGACGTCCAAGGGAAGAATTGGTATTAGAAGAACGTCAGAAGTGGGAAACTATGTCTTTGGAAGAGCATTTGGCTATTTACGAGAAGGAAGGAATGAACCGAAAAGATGCTATGAAACAGGTGGCGAAGGATAGGGGAATTCGCAAAAGAGATGTATATCAGGCGCTTTTAAATCAGGAATAACAGGAATTAAGTTATTTGAGGGAAAAATATGAAGAGAAAAGAACGAAAGAAGAAATTACGTTTAAAGCTGATTATAACCACAGATATTATTCTTCTGGCAATTTTATGTGGAGTATTGTTGATGAGAGAATTTCAGAAGGATACTCAGGAAGTTCGGTCTAATGCAAAGATAGAAACAGCAGATAATGAGGAAAAGAAAACAGAGGAAGAACAAGAAATAGAGGAAGTTCAGGAAACTACTATTACGATCAGTGCAGCAGGAGATTGTACACTGGGAACAGATGAAGGATTTGATTACGGACGAAGCTTTAAAGGAAAGTATGATGCAGTGCAGAACCCGGCATATTTCTTTCAGAATGTGCAACCTGTTTTTGCACAGGATGACTTGACTATTGTAAATATGGAAGGAACCTTAACAGAGGAGACTGCAAGGGAGCCAAAGCAGTTTGCGTTTAAGGGAGATGCAGCCTATGCAAAAATTCTCTCGTCAGGAGCGGTGGAAGCGGCAAATTTAGCAAATAATCATAGTTTTGATTATGGTAAGAAAAGTTATGAGGATACAATAGCAGCTCTTGAAGCAGAAGGCATTTCATCTTTTGGATATGAGCGGACCGCTGTTATGGATATCAAAGGTGTTAAAGTAGGGTTTGCCGGAGTCTATGAACTGGCAAAACATATAGACTGCAAGCAGGATTTGTTGGATAATATTGCATCTTTGAAAGAACAGGGAGCGCAGCTCATTATTGTAAGCTTTCACTGGGGACAGGAAAAAGAGAATATTCCAAACAATGTGCAGGTTGAACTTGCCCATACAGCGATTGATAATGGGGCAGATTTAGTTTTGGGACATCATCCCCATGTACTGCAGGGAATTGAGGAATATAAAGGAAAAAATATTGTATATAGTCTGGGGAATTTCTGTTTTGGAGGAAATTCAGCACCAAGAGATATGGATACGATGATATTCCAGCAGACTTTTACCCTTAAAGATGGAGAAGTGCAACGGGATAATGTGACAAATATTCTTCCCTGTAAAATTTCTTCTGCTTATGCAGAGGGGTATAATAATTACCAGCCTGTTTTAGCAGAGGGAGAACAAAAGGAAAAGATATTCCAGAGACTTTCAGAGTATAGCCAGAAAGCCCAGGAAGCAGGAGAGCGTCTTTTACAGAAAAAATCTTCTGAAGAATAAGATACCGTTTTTTTACATATCTTGAAGAAAAGGCATATTTGGAGGATGTATGCTGGATATTCTTTGGGGTATGATGCTTCTTATTGGAATTTTATATGGCGCAGCTACAGGAAATATGAGTAAGGTGACAGAAGCAGCCCTCTCCTCTGCAAAAGAGGCGGCATCTCTGTGCATAGCAATGGCAGGGATTGTGGCAATGTGGGTAGGAATTATGGAGATTGCCAGAGCATCCGGACTGGTAGAACGCATGACAAAGGCAATGAAGCCCCTTCTGCGATTTCTTTTTCCTGAAATTCCCGGGGAGCATAAGGCAATGGAATTTATTTCAGCAAATATGATTGCGAATTTTTTGGGACTTGGCTGGGCGGCCACGCCTTTTGGACTGAAGGCAATGGAGGAATTGGGCAAGCTGGAGGAGGAACGAAGGCAGGGCAAAGCTTTGGGGATTGTCAGAAAAAAGGGCATTGCAAGCAATGAAATGTGTACTTTTCTGATTTTAAACATATCTTCTCTACAGTTGATACCGGTGAACATTATTGCCTATCGAAGCCAATATGGTAGTGTTAATCCCACAGCGATTGTGGGCCCCGGGATTGTGGCGACAGCGGTAAGTACCATTGTGGCGGTGATTTTCTGTAAATTTATGAATTGTAAAAAAAGTAGTTGACAAGTAATTGTAAATATGTTACCTTATCAAAGGAATAGCTGCCGAAGACAGCAGGTGCCGTAAGGCATAAGGATAAAAACGCCTG